>JBKQIP010000062.1:0-3341 GCA_052148295.1 Acidimicrobiales bacterium | reverse complement strand
GTCGAGCAGCTGCGCTGGGCCCACACCGACTTCTCCGGCACGGTGATGGCGCAGTGGGGTGACGCCGAGTGGCTGCGCTTCGGCATCGAGAACCAGAACTGGATGCTCTCTCAGTTCATGCACGGCGAGCAGGGGGCCCAGCTGAGCACGGCCAAGATCGTCGAGACGGTGCCGTGGATCGACGCCAAGTACTACGCCGCCACTCAGGTGATGGACGAGGCCCGCCACGTCGAGGTCTTCTCGCGGTACCTGGACACCAAGCTCTCGGGCCACTACCCGATGAACGCCCACCTGGGGCTGCTGCTCGACGACATCGTGGGCGACTCCCGCTGGGACATGACCTACCTCGGCATGCAGATCATGGTGGAGGGCCTGGCGCTGGCCGCCTTCGGGTTCATCCACGCCATGACCACCGAGCCCCTGCTCAAGAAGCTCCTGCGCTACGTCATGGCCGACGAGGCCCGCCACGTGGCCTTCGGCGTGCTCAGCTTGCAGGAGTACTACAAGGAGCTCAGCGCGGCCGAGCTGCGGGACCGCCAGGAGTTCGCCTTCGAGGCGGCCATCCGCATGAAGGACCGGCTGGTCATGCAGGAGGTGTGGGACCGCATGGGGGTGCCACCCCACGACGTGGCCAAGATCCTGTCCCAGGCGCCCGAGCGCGACGACTTCCAGATCCTGTTGTTCTCCAAGATCGTGCCCAACCTGAAGAAGCTGGGCCTGCTCGACGCCGCCGACGGCTGGTTGCGCCAGAAATTCACCGAGATGGGCGCCATCGCCTTCGAGCACCTGACCGACTCCACCGAGGAGGAGGACGCCTTCGCCGACGGGTCGCCCGCCGACCGTCAGGTCGCGTAGGTCGCGCCGGTCGCTCCGTCTCCGGGGAGAACCGGGGTCGACTGGTAGCGTGACCGGGCATGAGCCTGTCCCCTCCACGCTTCGGACGGGTGATCACCGCCATGGTGACGCCCTTCGACGCCACCGGTCGGTTGGACACCCAGGCCGCCGTCGACCTGGCCCGCTGGCTGGCCGCCCACGGCAGCGACGGCCTGGTGCTGAGCGGGTCGACCGGGGAGAGCTCGGTGCTGACCGACGAGGAGAAGGTGGACCTCTGGGAGGCGGTGGCCCAGGCGGTCACCATCCCGGTGCTCGCCGGCACGGGTTCGAACGACACCGACCACTCGGTGCGGTTGACGGCTCGGGCCGCCGCCTGCGGGGTGGACGGGCTCCTGGCCGTCACCCCCTACTACAACCGACCGTCCCAGGCCGGCATCTTGGCGCACTTCGCGGCCATGGCCGAGGCCGGGGGCGGCCTCCCCGTCCTGCTCTACGACATCCCCGTCCGCTCCGGGCGCCGCATCGCGCGCCAGACCATGCTGCGCCTGGCCCGGGAGGTGCCGGCCATCGTGGGCGTGAAGGACGCCACCGGCGACCCGGCGGCCACGGCGCATCTGGCGGCGCAGGCGCCGGCGGGGTTCGAGATCTACTGCGGCGATGACGCCATGACCCTCCCCCTGCTCGCCGTGGGCGCCGTCGGGGTGATCAGCGTGGCCGCCCACTGGATCGGCCCGCAGTTCCGGGCCGTGGTCGACGCCTTCCTGGGGGGCGACCTGGCCACCGCCATCGCCGGCAACGCCGAGCTGCTCGATTCGTTCGACTTCGAATCGAGCGAGGAGTACCCCAACCCGCTGCCCACCAAGGCCGTCTGCCGGGCCCTGGGCCTGGCCGTGGGCCAGTGCCGCCTGCCCATGGGGCCGTCCACCCCCGAGCTCGATGCGGCCGCCGCCAAGATCCTGGCCGCCGTCGGCGCACCTCTCGAAACCGCCCAGCCGCTTGCCTGAGAAGAAGAAGGCAAAGTCCGGGGTCAAGCCGGTCCGGGTCGTCTTCCTGGGCGGCCTCGGCGAGATCGGGCGCAACTGCGCCTGCATCGAGGTCGACGGCCGCATCATCGTGCTCGACTGCGGCATCATGTTCCCCGACCCCGACATGCCGGGCGTGGACCTGGTGCTCCCCGAGTTCACCTACCTGCGAGAGAACGCCGACCGGGTGGACGGCATCGTCCTGACCCACGGCCACGAGGACCACACGGGCGGGCTGGCCTACCTGCTGCGCGACCTGCAGGTGCCGATCTACGGGTCGGAGCTGACGGTGGGCCTGGCCCGGCACCGGGTGGAGGAGGCCGGCCTGGGCGACCGCACCGACTTCGTCTCCGTGCCCGACGGCGGCCGCGTGCGCCTGGGGGCCTGCGAGGTGGAGTTCATCCCGGTGACCCACTCGGTGCCCAACGCCTTCGCCATCGCCTTCCACACCCCCCAGGGCGTGATCCTGCACTCGGGCGACTTCAAGCTGGACCTCCAGCCGGTCGACGGCCGGCGCACCGATCTCTCGCGCATGGGGGAGCTGGCCCGCACCGACGGCATACGGCTGCTCCTCTCGGACTCGACCAACGCCGAGGAGCCCGGGTTCACCGAATCGGAGTCGTCGGTCGGGGTGACCCTGCGGCGGGTCTTCGCCTCCAAGCCCGGGCAGCGGATCGTGGTGGCCTGCTTCGCCAGCCACATGCACCGGGTGCAGCAGATCATCGACGCCGCCACGGCCAACGGTCGCAAGGTGGCGACGCTGGGGCGGTCGATGGGCAAGAACGTCGAGCTGGGCCGGCGCCTGGGCATCATCACCGTGCCCGACGGCGCCCTGGTCGACATCGAGCAGGTCGATTCCGTGCCCCCGGGGAAGATGTGCGTGATCTCCACCGGCTCGCAGGGCGAACCCATGTCGGCCCTCTCCCTCATGGCCACGGGCGACAACAAGTGGCTGCAGGTCGGGAGGGGGGACGTGGTGGTGATCAGCGCCCATCCCATTCCCGGCAACGAGTGGTCGGTCGGTCGGGTCATCGACGATCTCCACCGCCGGGGGGCCGAGGTGGTCCACTCGGGAGCCGAGGCCGTGCACGTCAGTGGGCACGCGCGCCAGGGGGAGCTCCAGACCTTGATGGCGGTGACCCGACCGGAGTGCTTCGTGCCGGTGCACGGCGAATACCGGCACCTGGTGCACCACGCCCGCCTCGGGCTGAGCATGGGGATCACGCCGGCCAAGGTGCTGCTGTGCGAGGACGGCGATGCCGTGGCGCTGACCGCCAAGGGCCTCGTCCGGGACGGCCGGGTCCCCGCCGGCTACGTCTACGTCGACGGCACGGTGGGGGACATCGGCCACGGCGTGCTGCGCGACCGCCAGAAGCTGGCCGAGGAGGGGGTGGTCATGGTGGTGGTCACCGTGGACAACCGCCAGGGTGCGCTCAGCGGCGCACCGGTCATCGAGACGCGGGGCTGGGTCCACGCGCCCGAAGC
>JBKQIP010000061.1:0-2870 GCA_052148295.1 Acidimicrobiales bacterium | reverse complement strand
CGCCACACATTCGCTGCAGATCACAGAGGTGCCATCTAAGTGCGATCCGGGCGCAGTAACAATCGCGAGCTGCGAAGCCGCTAGGTGGACTTCGCCGGTCCAGAAGGGGACGATGGGATGTGTCCTAGTGGGCCGGCGAAGGTGTCCCGCAGGTGGAACCCCATGCGGGGAACGGGTCATGTCAGCCAGGGTCGCTGCTTGGAAGCGTCCGGGATGCCCCGCCCGATGATAATTTTCGCTGGGGAACGTCAACTGGGACAGCGGGCGTCCCCGAACTGCGCGCAAGTCGTCGCATTGGGGTAGCCCTATGCCCGGGGTTCTCGCAAACTGGGATCAACGAAGACCAGAGTGCTTGCCAGGTTGTTCGGAGAGCGCTGGGGGCCGGCGTGCCGGTTCAGATCCGTGCCGCCCTTTCGCAACGGTTTGTTTCGGCCGAAAGCCTTTGCGCGCGTAGCGCCGAGTCGCCAAACATACGCGCAGAGTCAGGGTCGCTGTCTGCGAAGTAGTCGGCAGCCAGCGCGGCGAGCTCGGCCAGGTGAGTGAGTTGGGCAGCAGTCATGATCGTCGCTCCAGTGCATGAGTGGTGGCATCAATGTGGTCGAACTCCGACCATGATCAGTCCGGCTGGCTTCAAGGGGCGGGTGGTGGTCGGCGGTCATCTCCGGACTGAGGGATAACCAAGTCCAAGGGAGGCCTGCTGATGCAAAAGGTGACGAGAGAGCAGTACCGCGAGCGGGTAGCGGCGAAGGTGGCTGCGGCGCAGGAGGTTCTGGCCGCCGAGGTGGCTTCCTTGGTCACCGGAGACGACTGGCGAAGGTTTCTCGATTTCCAGGCCATGCTGCACGACTACTCCGCCAACAACGTCATGTTGATCTTCGCGCAACATGCGAGGGCTTACGAGGAGGGACGGGTTCCTGAACCAGCACCGACGTACATCGCGGGCTTCGAGACGTGGCGAGCGCTCGGCCGCACCGTGGAACGAGGACAGCACGGCTACGCCGTCTTGGCTCCGATGCGCGGGACTCGCAGGCAGGCCAGTGATGCCGACGGCAATGTGCGGGCTTTGGGGCGAGGGGACAGGCCGAAGGTCGGTGAGACCGAGACAAGAAGGGCGGTAATCCGAGGCTTCACAGTCGCCACTGTCTTCGACGCCAGCCAGACGTCGGGAAAGAGCCTTCCGGATCCGCCCCGACCCCGGATTCTTGCTGGCGAGGCGTCCCGCGGGCTTGGTGCAGCGGTCAAGGCGCTGATCGAGTCGAAGGGGTTCTCGGTCGACACCGTCGCCGACGCCAGCTATTTGCAAGGAGCCAACGGTCAGACCAACTGGTCGAACCATGGGGTCCTCATCCGAGCAGACATGGACGACGCGGCCATGGTCAAAACGCTGATCCATGAGGCAGCCCATGTTCTGTTGCATCAAACGCTCCCGGCTCGCGACCTGCCCCGGGCACTCAAAGAGGTGGAGGCCGAAAGCGTGGCCTATGTCGTGGCCTCGGTGCATGGCATGCCCACCGACGAGTACAGCTTCCCCTACGTGGCCGGTTGGGCCGGAGAGGACGCGGATAAAGCCATTCGAGGTACCCAAGCGCGGGTGAACGCGGCGGCGCAGACCGTCATCGCGGCATCGCCGGCAGAGCACACGGCGGGTGCGAAGCCGCCAGGCACCGACTTGGCGATAGCGCAGGTGCGCCGACTTGAACGTGAGGCCGCAACGGCTCAGCTTGATTCGTCCGGGCTTAGGGGCGAGGCACTGGCGCCATCGGACAGCTGGCCGGACCTGGCGTGATGGCGCGGGACCCCCGGCGAACGTTATCCGAGCCCAACGATCTTCCCCTTTACGTCCTTGCGGGAGGTCTCGGGCTCGTGGGTGTGCTGTGGCTTGGTGGGGCCGCATCCGCCCTTCTTGTCGGTCACAGGGTAGGGCGCGACACCGTGTTCGCCGGTCTGGCTGCGTTCGACCACATGGGCGATCCCAGCCGAGCCTGGCACGTGCCGGTCGGTCCGGCGCCTCTTTATTGGAGCGTAACCTGCTCCGCTCTCCTGCTGGCAGTGGCTCTCATCGTTGCGATAGCGCGACTGGTCTCAGCCGAATCTCGTAGGAAGGGCGACGACCCCACGTCGATTGTCGGTCTGGCGGACCGCCGTCAGGTCAGGGCTGTCGCCGGTGCGACGGCGCTGTTGGCGCGGGCGTCGACCCTCCGTCCGTCTGTGCTTCATCCGGTCCCGGCCGACGTCGGCTTCTCATTGGGAACGGCTCATGGAGTGGAGTGCTGGTCGTCGGTCGAGGACTCGATGATCGTGCTCGGGCCGCCCCGCAGTGGCAAGGGTCACAACATCGTGATCCCTATGCTCCTGGACGCCCCGGGGGCAGTGATCACCACGGCAACGCGAGCGGACAATCTGTCGGCCACGATCACGGCCCGGGTTGGGCACGGCCCAGTGGGAGTGTTCGACCCGGAAGGATTGGCCGCCGGCGTACCTTCGTCCCTGCGCTGGTCGCCCGTGCGGGGATGCGAGCGTCCGCACACTGCCATGATCCGGGCCAACGCGCTCTGCGCCGAGAGCGCCGGGGGCACCGAGTCTGGAAGCTTCTGGAGGCAACAGACCACGATGGCGGTGCGGTGCCTGCTGCATGCCGCAGCCCTCGAGGACCGACCGCCGGTCGACCTCTACCGCTGGTCGCTCTCCCCGGCGGCCGCCAAAGAGGCGGTGGAGATCTTGGTCAACAGCCCCCGCGCTGCGCTCGCCTGGGACAAGGCGCTCGACGCCATCGTCTCGGCTGAGCGGCGTCAACGGGATTCGGTGTGGGCCATGGTGGCCAACGCCTTCGCTTCTTTGGCCGACCCCGGTGTCCTCGACGCCGTCTCACC
>JBKQIP010000060.1:0-12740 GCA_052148295.1 Acidimicrobiales bacterium | reverse complement strand
CTGGGCGAAGTGGGCCCGGATGAGGGGCACCTCGGCCCGCCACTCGTCGTTGTTGACCGCCAGCAGCTCGGCCAGGTCCTCCTTGGACACGTCGAGGCCCTCCACGTCGATGGCCCCGGGGGCCGGCACCCAGCCGATGGGGGTCTCCACGGCGTCACCAGCCCCGCCGGCGCGCTCGAACACCCACTCGAGGACCCGGGAGTTGTCCCCGTAGCCGGGCCACAGGAAGTGGCCGTCCTCGTCCTTGCGGAACCAGTTGACGTAGAAGATCTTGGGCAGCTTGTCGGGGGTGGTGGCGGCACCGACCTCCAACCAGTGGGCGAAGTAGTCGGCCATGTTGTAACCGCAGAAGGGCAGCATGGCGAAGGGGTCCCGGCGCAGGTTGCCCACGGCGCCGGCGGCGGCGGCCGTGGTCTCCGAGGCCATGATCGAGCCCAGGAACACGCCGTGCTGCCAGTCGAAGGACTGGAAGACCAGCGGCACCACCGAGGCCCGGCGACCCCCGAACAGCATGGCCGAGATGGGCACGCCGGCCGGCGACTCCCACTCGGGGGCGATGGCCGGGTCCTGGGCGGCCGGGGTGGTGAAGCGGGCGTTGGGGTGGGCGGCCGGGGTCCCCGACTCGGGCGTCCATTCCTGGCCCTTCCAGTCGGTGCAGTGGGCCGGCGGCGCGTCGGTCATGCCCTCCCACCACACGTCGCCGTCGTCGGTCAGGGCGGTGTTGGTGAAGATGCAGTTGCCGTCGAGGGTCAGCATGGCGTTGGGGTTGGTGTGCACGTTGGTGCCCGGTGCCACCCCGAAGAAACCGGCCTCGGGGTTGATGGCGTAGAGGCGGCCGTCGTCACCGAATTTCATCCAGCAGATGTCGTCACCCACCGTCTCGACCTTCCAGCCCTCGAGGGACGGGATGAGCATGGCCAGGTTGGTCTTGCCGCAGGCCGACGGGAAGGCACCGGTGACGTAGCGGGTCTCACCCTCGGGCGAGGTGAGCTTCAGGATCAGCATGTGCTCGGCCATCCACCCGGCGTCGCGGGCCATGACCGAGGCGATGCGCAGCGCGAAGCACTTCTTGCCCAACAGCGCGTTGCCGCCGTAGCCCGAGCCGTAGGAGGTGATCTCCCGGGTCTCGGGGAAATGGACGATGTACTTGTTCTCGGCGTCGCAGGGCCACGCGACGTCGAGCTGACCGGGCTCGAGGGGCGCCCCGACCGAGTGGAGGCACGGGACGAAGGCGCCGTCGGGACCGAGGACCTCGAGAGCACCGGTGCCCATGCGGGTCATGATGCGCATGGACACGGCCACGTAGGGGGAGTCGGTCAACTGGACGCCGATGTGCGCGATGTCCGAGCCGAGTGGTCCCATCGAGAACGGGACGACGTACATCGTTCGCCCGCGCATGCAGCCGGCGAAGAGGCCCTTCAAGACGGTGCGCATCTCGGCCGGGTCACGCCAATTGTTGGTGGGCCCGGCGTCGATCTCCCGCTCGGAGCAGATGAAGGTCCGGTACTCCACCCGGGCGACGACGCCGGGGTCCGAGTGCGCCCAGTAGCTGTTGGGGCGCTTGGCGTCGGACAGCTTGGTGAACGTGCCACTGTCGACCAGTCCCTGGCACAGGCGGTCATACTCGTCGGCGGACCCGTCGCACCACTCCACGCGGTCGGGCGTGGTCAGTGTGGCAACCTCCTCGACCCAGGCGACAAGTTTGGCGTTCGTGGTGGGGGGCATGATGAAAGGGGTCTACTCCTTCGTCCGGCCGGCATGCGCGGCGTCCAATGCTAGGCATGTGGCGTGGGTTCCCCCAAACCCGGTCACAGCCCTCACCTCGTCGAAGACGAGTTGGTCGAGCGTATCCGCCAGACGCTGGGAGGAGGAATCGGGACGCTCGGCCTGCGCGACGACGCGGCCTCGGTGGAGGTGCCCGGCGGGGGCTCGTTGGTGGTGTCGGTCGACAGTGTGGTCGAGGGGGTCCACGTCGATCTGGACCTGTGCCGCCCGTCGGACGTCGGCTGGAAGGCCCTCATGGGGGCCTTGAGCGATCTGGCCGCCATGGGAGCCCGACCGGTCGGCGCGCTGGTGGCGCTGTGCGTGCCCGAGGGCAGCGACGACGGTGCGCTGGCGCTGGGCGTCATGGGCGGGGTGGCCGAGGCGACCGCGGCCTCCCGCTGCCCCATCGTCGGCGGCGACGTCTCGGGCGCACGCCTGCTGATGGTCAGCGTGACCGCGCTGGGCACCGTGGACGGGGGCGACCCGGTGCCCCGCACGGGGGCCCGTCCGGGCGACCTGGTGCTGGTGAGCGGCCCGTGCGGCCGGTCGGCGGCGGGACTGCGCGAGCTCCGCCGGGGGGTGCGCGAGGGGCCGCTGGTGGCGGCCTACCGACGGCCGACCGCCCGGTTGGCCGAGGGCCGGGCGGTCCGCGCGGCCGGTGGGCACGCCATGATCGACGTGTCCGACGGGTTGGCCCTCGATCTTCACCGCCTGGCCGACGCATCGGGCGTCGGCTTCCGCCTGGACGTCGTCCCGGTGGCCGGGGGGGCCACGTCCGACGAGGCGCTGGGCGGCGGCGAGGACTACGAGCTGGTCATGGCGGTGGCCGAGGGCGATCGGGCCGGCCTGTTGGACCGCTTCGCCGCCGAGGGGTTGCCCGCGCCGCAGGCCATCGGCCGGTTCACGGCCGCGGTGACCGAGCGCCTGGTGGGCGACGAGGACCTCGAACGCCGCGGCTGGCAGCACCGGATCGGGTAGCCGCCTTCGGCCCGTTCGGCCGGGCTCGGGCCGCAGGCTCCCAGTCGGTGCCGGGGGCTAGTCGGTGCTGGGGGCGTGGGTGCGCCGCAGCGGCTTGGTGACCTTGCCGGCCCGGAGGCACGACGTGCACACGTGGAGCCGCTTGGGGGCACCGTCGACCAGCGCCCGCACCCGCTGGATGTTGGGGTCCCAACGACGCTTGGTGCGCCGGTGGGAGTGGCTCACGTTCATCCCGAATGAGGGTTTCTTGCCACAGATCTCGCAGACTGCTGCCATTGGGTAGACCTTCCTGAGGGTGGCCGCGGTGTTCGCACCATGCAAGCCGTCCGGAACGGCGCAAAGGTTAGCATCCCCTGCCATGACCTCCCTGGCGGAGCTGGACGCCAACGACCTGCGGGCCGTGATGGTGGGGTTTCGCGACGGGCTGCGCCTGCACCAGGCCGACATCAACCGGCTGAACGTCTATCCGGTGCCCGACGGCGACACCGGGACCAACATGGCCCTGACCCTCGAGGCCGTCGTGGACGAGCTCTCCGGCGTCGGGGTGGGCGAGGGGTTGGCCGAGGTGTGCCGGGCCATCGGCCACGGCTCGCTGATGGGGGCGCGGGGGAATTCGGGCGTGATCCTGTCCCAGCTGCTGCGGGGCATGAGCGAGCGCATCGCCGAGGCGGGCGAACCGGGGGTGGGGGGCACGGTGCTGGCCGAGGCCCTGGGCCACGCCGCCGACCTGGCCCGCCGGGCCGTGGTGCGCCCCGTGGAGGGGACCATCCTCACCGTGGCCTCGGCCACGGCCGAAGGGGCGGCGCGCGGGAGCGGGGCCGGGGGATCGACGTTGCTCAGCGTGGTCGAGGCCGCCCACGCGGCGGCCGGCGAGGCGCTGGCCCGCACCCCTGAGCAACTGCCGGTGCTGGCCCAGGCCGGCGTGGTCGACGCCGGGGGTGCGGGGCTCGTGCTCCTGCTCGACGCCCTGCTGCTGGTGGTGGACGGTCGGCCCCTGCCCGAGCCGTCGGGCGCGCCGGCGGAGGTCGATTTCTCGCACCTGGCCGCGGCCGCCAGCGGGGTCGGGAACGGGCCGGACGCGTCCCGGGGGGACGGGGCCGTCGACGTGGGGGACCTGCGCTACGAGGTCATGTACCTGCTGTACGCGCCGGACGACTCCATGGACGCCTTCAAGGAGGTGTGGGCCGGGATCGGCGACTCCATCGTGGTGGTGGGCGGCGAGGGGCTGTGGAACTGCCACATCCACACCGACGACATCGGGGCGGCCATCGAGGCCGGCGTCGACGCCGGCCGGCCGCAACGGATCCGGGTGACCGATCTGGCCGAGCAGGTGGAGGAGGAGCGCTGGGTGCGCGAGGCCGCGGTGTCCGGGGGCGCCGGGCCGACGATCGCTCCCAGCGGCCCGCCCCCGCGCACCAGCGTGGTGGCCGTGGTGACCGGCGACGGGATCGGACGGATCTTCCGCTCGCTCGGCGTGCACCACCAGGTGGTGGGCGGTCAGTCCATGAACCCCTCGACGGCCGAACTGGTGACGGCGGTCGAGGCGGTGGGCTCCGACGAGGTGGTCATCCTGCCCAACAACAAGAACATCCGACCCGTGGCCGAGCAGGTCGACGGCCTGAGCGCCAAGACGGTGCGGGTGGTGCGCACCGGGAGCATCGTGGAGGGGTTCGCCGCCCTGCTGGCCTACGACCCGGCGGCCGACGCCGCCGTCAACGTCGAGAGCATGGGAGAGTCGGCGGCCCGGGTCGTCCCGGCCGAGATCACCCGGGCGGTGCGCGACACCACCACCGACGCCGGCGAGGTGCACCAGGGCGACTGGATCGGCGTGTCGCGTGGCGTGGTCATCGCCATCGCCGACTCGGCGGTGATGGCCACGCGCCTGTTGCTGAGCCGCCTGCTCGAGGAGCAGCACGAGCTGATCACCCTGATCGAGGGCGAGGGGGCCAAGGCGGGTGACACCCGCCGGATCAGCGAGTGGCTCGGCGAGGAGTACCCCGAGGTGGCCCTCGAGGTGCACCACGGCGGTCAGCCCCTGTACCCGTACCTGCTGGGCATCGAGTAGACCGGCCCGGGGTGGCCTCCCCACGCTCGTTTCGCGCGCTGAGCCAGATCCCGGTCTCCCGGCTCGACACGGTCTCGGCCCGCAAGGCCGAGCAGCTGGCCCAGTGGGGCACCGATTCGGTGCTGGACCTGCTGACCACCTTCCCGCGCCGCCACATCGACCGCACCACCCAGGCCGACGTCTCGGGGCTGGAGGTGGGCGCCCCCGCCGCCGTGCTGGCCGAGGTGGTGTCCGTGCGATCCCGACGGGCCCGCAACGGGCGCGCCGTGGTGCAGCTCACGGTGCGCGACGGGACGGGGGCGCTGGACGTCGTCTTCTTCAACCAGCCCTGGCGCGCCCGCCAGCTGGGGGAGGGCACCGAGGCGATCTTCTGGGGCAAGGTCGGGGCGTACCGCGGGGCCCGCCAGATGGTGAACCCGGTGGTCGACGTGGTGGCGGGCGTGGACGAGCCCGTCGTCGGCCGCCGCCGCCGCACCCTGCGGATCCTCCCGGTGTACCCGGCCTCGGCCAAGGTGGGGCTCACCAGCTGGGAGATCGGCACCTACGTGGAGGAGGCGCTGGAGCGGGCCGGCGAGCTGGTGGACCCGGTGCCGGCCGCCTGGCTGGCCTCGCTGGACCTGTGGGATCGCACCACCGCCTTCCGGTCCATCCACGGGCCCGAATCCATGGACGAGGTGGGTCCGGCCCGGCGGCGCCTGGTCTTCGACGAGCTGTTCCGCCTCCAGCTGGCCCTGGTGCTGCGGCGGCGGGCCTTCGAGCACAACGCCCGGGCGCTCCGGCACCGCGTCTCGCCCCTGGAGATCACCGGGGCGAAGAGCGGCACCCTGGTCGAGCGCTTCCTGGCCGGGCTGCCCTTCGCCCTGACCCGGGCCCAGCGCCAGGCGCTGGCCGTGATCGTGGCCGACCTGGCCGGCCCGTTCCCCATGCACCGGCTGCTGCAGGGCGACGTCGGCTCGGGCAAGACCGTGGTGGCGCTGGCCACGCTGCTCGGGGCGGTGCAGGGTGGTCACCAGGGAGCCTTGATGGTGCCGACCGAGGTCCTGGCCGAGCAGCACGCCGCCGCCATCGGGACCATGTTGGGCGACCTCGGGGTGGGGGTCGAGCTGCTGACCAGCCGGGTCAAGGGCAAGGCGCGCGCGCAGCTCCTGGCGGGACTGGCCGGCGGGGAGGTGCCGATGGTGGTGGGGACCCACGCGCTGCTGAGCGAAGGGATCGGGTTCGCCTCGTTGGGCGTGGTGGTGATCGACGAGCAGCACCGGTTCGGGGTGGAGCAGCGGGCCACGTTGCGGGCCAAGGGCGAGGAGGGCGACCCCGACCTGCTGGTCATGACGGCCACCCCCATCCCGCGCACGGCGGCCATGGTGATCTTCGGCGACCTCGACCTGACCGTCCTCGACGAGATGCCCCCCGGGCGGGCCCCGGTGACCACCACCTGGCTGCCGGAGGCCGGCGACGAGTACCTGGCCTGGGACCGGGTGCGGGCCGAGGTGGCGGCGGGCCATCGGGCGTTCGTGGTGTGCCCGCTGGTGAGCGACTCGCCCCGGGTCGAGGCGCGCTCGGCCACCGAGGAGCTCGAACGGCTGACCGCGGGCGAGCTGGCCGGTCTGCGGGTGGGGTTGCTGCACGGTCAGATGGCGCCGGCGGCCCGGGAGGAGGTGATGGCCCGGTTCCGGGCCGGCCAGCTCCAGGTGCTGGTGGCGACCACGGTGATCGAGGTCGGGATCGACGTCCCCGAGGCCACGGTCATGGTGATCGAGAGCGCCGATCGGTTCGGCATGGCCCAGCTCCACCAGCTGCGGGGCCGCGTCGGGCGGGGGGCGGCCGCGAGCTGGTGCTTCCTGCTGGGGGGCGGCGGGCGCGACGGCGAGGACGGGCTGGCGGCGGAGCGCCTGGCCGCGGTGGCCGCCAGCGGGGACGGGTTCGCCCTGGCCGAGGAGGACCTGCGCCTGCGCGGCGAGGGCACGCTGCTGGGAGCCCGCCAGCAGGGGCACACCGATCTGCGGTTGGCCTCGCTGTCGGATCCCGAGGACCGGCTCCTCCTCGCCGAGGCCCGGCGGGTGGCCGAGGCCGTCGTCGACGACGATCCGGTGCTGGAGCGGCACCCCGACCTGGCGGACGAGATCCGGCTGTTCCTCAGCGACGACGAGGGGGAGTACCTGTTCAAGAGCTGAGCGGGTCTACCCTGACCACGATGCGCGTCATCGGGGGTCGGAGCCGGGGCCGGCGTCTGTCGGCCAAGCTCCCGGCCGGGGTGCGGCCGACCTCGGACCGGGTCCGCGAATCGATCTTCGACATCTTGGGCTCCCTGGGCGGGGTGGACGGGCTCACGGTGGTCGACCTCTTCTGCGGCAGCGGGGCGCTCGGGGTGGAGGCGCTGTCGCGCGGCGCCGCGGCGGCCACCTTCGTCGACCAGGACCTGGCCGCCGTCCAGGCGGTGCGCGCCAACCTGGACGCCGTCGGGCTGGCCGACCGCCCGGCCACCGTGGTGCGGGCGGCCCTGCCGGGATGGCTGCGCGGCGCCCCCGCCTTCGATCTGGCCCTGTGCGACCCGCCCTACGGCTTCGACGAGTGGGCGGCGCTGCTCGCCGACTTGCAGGTGGACGCGGCCGTGCTGGAGTCGTCGCAGCCGATCGCACCGACCGCGGGCTGGGTGATCACGAAGGAACGGCGCTACGGCGGTACGCTCGTCACCGTGGCCCATCGCCGTGGACGTGACTCGTGAAGGTCGGATTGTTCCCCGGCTCCTTCGACCCCTTTCACAACGGGCACCTGGAGATCGTGGAGCGCGCCAGCCGCCTCTTCGACGAGGTCGTGGTGGCCGCGCTGCGCAACCCGCAGAAGAGCACGGCCCTGTTCGACCTGGCCGAGCGCCAGGAGATGCTCGAGCAGGTCCTGGCCCATCTCCCCGCCGTGCGGATCGTGTCGGTGTCGACCCTGCTGGTCAACGTGGCCCGCGACGTCGGGGCGTCGGCCATCGTGCGTGGCCTGCGTGCCGTGTCGGACTTCGAGACCGAGATGCAGATGGCGCAGATGAACCACCACCTCTCGGGGGTGGAGACCATCTTCATCCCGACCGGGTCGAAGTACTCGTTCGTGGCGTCCAAACTGGTGCGCGAGGTGGCCCGTTTCGGGGGCGACGTGTCGGCCTTCGTGCCCAAGGTGGTCGCGGTGCGCATGGCGGAGAAGTTCGACGAAGGAAGATCCCATGACTGACCAGTTCTTGGAAATCGAGGAGCCCGCACCCGAGGCCGATGCCGAATCGTTCATCAACCAGGTGCTCGAGGTGGTGTCGACGGCCAAGTCCATGCCGCTGTCCTCGTCGGTCATCGTGTCGCGCGAGGAGGTGACGGCGCTGCTCCAGTCCGCGCTCGACCGCCTGCCCGACGAGCTGCGGCAGGCCCGCTGGCTCCTGCGCGAGCGCGAGGAGTTCCTGGCCGAGCGGACCAAGGAGGCCGACGCCCTGATGGAGGAGGTGCGGGCCCAGGCCGAGCGCATGGTGCAGCGCACCGAGATCGTGCGCCAGGCCAACGCGGTGGCCCAGCGCATCCTCGACGACGCCAACGACGAGGCCCGCACCATGCGCCACGAGGCGGAGGACTTCTGCGACCAGAAGCTGGCCGGGATGGAGATCGTGCTGGACCGCCTCACCCGCACCGTCCGGTCGGGGCGGTCCAAGCTGGCGGCGGCGCCGGTGGTCGAGACCGGGAGCGAGCCGGCCGCGGGCACAGAGGAGGACGGCTTCTTCGACCAGGACCTGTCGTGACGGGCGCCGACCCCTTCGTCGTCCCGGTGGCCCGTCTGCGACGCGCCCCGGGTACCGAGGCGCACGAGGTGCGCCGGGGGCCGGTCGCCCTGGCCGGTCCGCTGTCCGAGGTGGGGATCGACCCGGGCCGCAGCGTGGTGCCGGCCGGGGCGGACGCCGAGTGCGAGGTCACGCTACGCGCCGACGGCGCGGTGATCACCGCCGTGGGCACCGTGCGGGCCCCCTGGGAGGGGGTGTGCCGCCGCTGCGCGGTGGCCGTGGGCGGGGAGCTGGTCATCGCCGTGCACGAGCGGTTCGCCGAGGCCGTCCCGGCCGGCGGCGCCGACGGCGCCGACGGCGCCGACGACGAGCCGTACCCCGTGGTGGACGACCGCATCGACCTGGGTCCCCTGGTGCGCGACGCCATCGTGCTCGAAGTGCCCGCCGCGCCGCTCTGCCGCCCCGGGTGCCTCGGCCTGTGCCCCCACTGCGGCGGCGACCGCAACGAGGGCGAATGCGGGTGCGTTGCCCCGCCCGACCCCCGGTGGGCTAACCTCGACGTGCTCCGGTAGCCGACCCGCGCGGCCGGCGCGCCCCCAGTCGAACGTTGGAGACCCACGATGGCAGTCCCGAAGAAGAAGTCGTCCAAGGCCAAGGGGCGCAGCCGCCAGGCCTCCAATTGGGTCCTCCGGCGCCCGCCCCGCAGCGTGTGCCCGCACTGCCAGTCGGCCAAGACGCCGCACGTGGTCTGCCCCAATTGCGGGTGGTACAAGGGTCGTCAGGCCGTCGAGGTCGACTGACTTGAGCCGGCGGGGCGCGCGCCCGTCGACCGAGAGCCTGGCCCGGCTGCCCGTCGCGGTGGACGCCGTGGGCGGCGACAAGGCGCCGGGCGAGATCGTCGAAGGCGCCCGCCGCGCCGCGGCCGACGGCATCCCCGTGGTCCTGGTCGGCCCGCCCGAGCTGGTGGGGGACACCGGGGGCCTGACCCTGGTGCCGTGCACCGAGGTCATCGCCATGGACGAGGACCCGGCCGGCGGGGTGCGGCGCAAGAAGGACTCCTCCCTGGTGCGGGCGGCCGAGCTGGTCCGTGACGGCCGGGCTTCGGCCATGGCCAGCGCGGGGAACACGGGCGCCACCATGGCGTCGGCGCTCCTGCGCATGGGCCGGCTGCCCGGGGTGGTCCGCCCCTGCATCGCCACCCCGCTGCCCCGGCTCGGCCGCTCCCCGGCCGTCCTGGTCGACTCCGGGGCCAATGCCGAGTGCAGCGCCGCCATGCTGGTGCAGTTCGCCCACATGGGCGCCGCCTACGTGGCGGCGCGCTTCGGGACTGCCTCCCCCTCGGTCGGGCTGCTCTCCATCGGCGAGGAGCCCACCAAGGGCACCCCGCTGGTCAAGGAGACCCACGGGTTGCTGGCCACCGGGGCGGGGTCGGAGTTCGCCTTCGTGGGCAACCTCGAGGGCCGGGACCTGCTCCCCTCGCCGGCCGACGTCATCGTGACCGACGGGTTCACCGGGAACGTGACGCTCAAGGCACTGGAGGGCTCCCTGCGGTTCCTCTTCGACACCATGCTCGGCGTCTTCGGGACCGACGACGAGACCCGGGCGGCGGCGGACGTGCTCCTGCCCCACCTGCTGCCCCTGGCGGCCCAATTCGAGCCGGAGAACACCGGCGGCGCCCTGCTGCTCGGGGTCGACGGCGTGTGCGTCATCAGCCACGGGTCCTCCAACGCCACCGCCATGGCCAATGCGGTGGCGGTGGCCTACGAATGCGCCACACGAGGGTTGGTGGACCACGTGGCGGCCTCGGTGCGCCCGGCCGACGAAGGGGTCGACGAGGGGTAAAGGACCAGGTCAGAGGCCGTAACGACGTGGGTTGCGGGCGAAAACCGGTAGCATGGCTCCGGATCAATTCGATTCCATTGACTCAGGAGCGCTTGTGCCTGCCGAAACCCACACGAATCAGGGTCCGCTCGACCGTCAGGGGGTCTTCGAGCTGATCCGGGACCAACTGGCCGACATCTTGGAGACCGATCCGTCGTCCATCACCGAGGGTGCGTCGTTCGTCGAGGACCTGGACGCCGACTCGTTGGCCCTGATCGAGCTGGTCGAGGCCCTCGAGGAAGAACTGGGGGAGCGGACCGTGGGGTTCCGCATCGACGATGAAGACCTTGAAGATCTCCGAACCGTCCGGGATGCCGTTGACTACGTCTACGCCAAACTCGAGGCGGGGTGAGGCTGGAGCCGAAGGGGCGGTCGCGCTGGCCGGCCGTTTGGGTCACACCTTCGCCGACCTCAGCCTCCTCCGACACGCCCTGGCGCACCGCAGCTGGTGCGGCGAGCAGGAGGGGGGCGCCCCCTCCAACGAGCGGCTCGAGTTCCTGGGCGACGCCGTGCTCGGGCTGGCCGTGGCCCGCTTCACCTACGTCGCCTACCCCGACTTCCCCGAGGGCAAGCTGGCCAAGGTGCGCTCGGCCGTCGTGAACGCCCGGGTGCTGGCCGACGTGGCGGACCGCCTCGGGGTGGGCGACGTCCTGCTGCTCGGGCGCGGCGAGGAGGCGTCGGGCGGGCGGAAGAAGGCCTCCATCCTGGCCGATGCCTTCGAGGCGGTCCTGGGCGCCGTCTACATCGACGCCGGGTGGGAGGCGGCCGAGGCGCTGATCCTGCGCGAGCTGCGCGACCTCATCGCCCAGGCCTGCCGCGAACCGGACGACTTCGACCACAAGAGCCGGTTGCAGGAGCTGGCCGTGCGCAACGGCGAGGGGACGCCGCGCTACGTCGTCGTCGGCTCGGGCCCGGACCACGACCGCTCCTACGCCGCCGAGGTCTTCGTGGCCGGGACGCGCCGGGGCGGGGGCGCGGGACGCTCCAAGAAGGACGCCGAGCAGCAGGCGGCCCGCGACGCCTGGGAGGGCCTGCACGATGCCTGAGCGGCACGATGCCTGAGCTCCCCGAGGTCGAGACCCTGCGCCAGGACCTGGCACGCGAGGTGTCGGGCAAGAAGATCAAGTCGGTGGCGGTGGCCAACGGCCGCTCGGTGCGCCGCCACCCCTCGGCCAAGCACTTCCGGGCGCCGCTGGAGGGCCGGTCCATCAAGTCGGTGGGCCGGCTGGGCAAGTACCTGCTCCTGACCCTCGACAGCGCCGACACGCTGGTGGTGCACCTGGGCATGAGCGGGCAGTTGCTGCGGGTCAAGTCGGCCAAGGACCCCAAGCCCAAGCACACCCACGTCGTGATCACCTTCACCCAGGGCGGCGAGCTGCGCTACGTGGACCCGCGGACCTTCGGGGAGCTGTTCGTGTCCACGCCGCCCCTCAAGACCGACGGCACGCCGCTGAGCCCGGTCTCGGGCACCGCCGGCGGCGACGGGGCGGCCATCCGCAAGGCCGTTCCCGAACTGGCGCATCTCGGCTTCGATCCCATGGAGGACATGATGAGCTGGGACCGCTTCGGGCTGCTGCTGCACCAGCACAAGGCCGGGGTCAAGGCCATGCTCATGGACCAGAGCTTCACGGCCGGCATCGGCAACCTCTACTCCGACGAGATGCTCTTCCAGGCCGGCCTGCGCTACGACCGGCCGGCCGACTCGCTCACCGCCACCGAGGTGCGCCGGCTCTACCGGGCCATCGTCGAGACGCTGGCCGATGCCATTAAGCACCGGGGATCCTCGCTGGCGGACGAGCAGTACCGCGACCTCTTCGGCGAGCTCGGGGACTTCCAGGGCTCACATCAGGTCTATGACCGCGAGGGCCAGCCCTGCCGGCGCTGCCGCAACACCATTGTGCGGGTGAAGGCGGGCGGCCGCTCGACCTTCTTCTGCGACCACTGCCAGGTGTGAGCCTCCCGCCGCTCGTAGGCCTCCGGTAGGGTCGCCCCGATGTTCCTGAAGTCGCTCAGCATGAAGGGATTCAAGTCCTTCGCCGACCCGACAGTGCTCGAATTCGAGCCCGGCGTGACCGTGGTGGTCGGGCCTAACGGGAGCGGCAAGTCCAATGTGGTCGACGCCGTGACCTGGGTGCTCGGCGCCCAGGGGCCCCGCTCGCTCCGCTCGGCGAAAATGGAGGACGTCATTTTCGCCGGCACCTCCTCGCGACCCCAGCTGGGCCGGGCCGAGGTCTCGCTCACCATCGACAACTCGTCGGGCAAGCTGCCCATCGACCTGTCCGAGGTGACCATCACGCGGACCCTGTTCCG
>JBKQIP010000059.1:0-55329 GCA_052148295.1 Acidimicrobiales bacterium | reverse complement strand
TCGTCGACGACCGCTGGCGCGGCGACGTCGGCCAACCGGGCGCTGTCGTCGAGCTCGTCGTCCGGCGACTGGCCCGGGGTCGGCAAGATCTGCGAGCCGGGACCCGGCGGCGCCTCCTCGGTGCGCGGGGTGAGCACCAAGGACATCCACATCGCCGTGTTCAACGACGCCGCCAACACCGTTGACCCCGGGCTCGAGGCGGAGTTCCCCCAGCAGGCCCAGGCCTTCGCCGACTGGTGCAACGCGGCGGGGGGCATCAACGGGCGCCACATCGTGATCGACAACCGCGACGCCGCCCTGTTCAACGCGGCGCAGCAGGCCACCGCGGCCTGCCAGAGCGACTTCATGGCGGTGGGCGGCGGCATGGCCCTCGACCAGCCGTCGGTCCCCATCCGTGAGAAGTGCGGGCTGGGGCAGATCAGCGGCTACGTCGTCTCGAACGCCTCCGATCTGGCCTCCGACCAGGTCGACCCCAGCGGTATCAACACGAACTCGGTGACCTCGGGATGGTTCGGGGCACTGGCCAAGGCCTACCCCACGGCGGTCAAGAAGGCCGGCATGGGTGGGGCCGACACCCCCTCGGTCCTCGAGCCCGAAACCAAGTACGAGTTCGGCGCCGAGGCACAGGGCTGGAAGGTCGTCAGCTTCCTCGAGCCCCCGACGACGGTGACCGACTGGGCACCCTACGTCGAGGACTACCAGAGCAAGGGGGCCACGGCCCTGTGGCCCGCCGACACCGCCAACTTCACCCCCTTCGCCCAGGCCATGACCACGGCCGGCTACAAGCCCGCCTTCATTCTGCTCGGGACCCAGTTCGCCAACTCCCAGACGCAGAAGGCGGTGGCGGCCAACCCCGATCTGCCCCCGGTCTACGTCGAGACGTCGTGGTGGCCCCTGGCCTTGGCCTCGCAGAACCCCTCGACCGAGGAACTGGTCAAGACCATGCACACCTACGCCAAGGGTGACACCATCGACTTCGACGACGAGGAGGGGGCCGAGGCGTGGCTCCTGTGGGCCAAGGCGGCCTCGGCCTGTGGCAGCGACCTCACGGTGAACTGCGTGCTCACCAAGGCGGCCGCCGTGAAGAACTGGGACGCCGGAGGCATTCAGGCACCCATTCCCAGCTTGACGCTCTCCAACGAAGACCCCCAGCCCTCGCCCTGCTTCGCCATCTTGAAGATCGAGGCCAAGGGGATCGTCTTCGACAAGTCGCTCACCGACCCCACGCAGTCCATCTGGAACTGCAACCCCAAGAACGTCATCCACCTGACCGCGGCACAGCAGCAGGATCTGAACAACTTGTGAGGATGGGTTTCGGCCAGCCGCGGGGTTGGTGGAAATTGCATAGTCTTGCCGGGTCAGGCGACTGATCTTTCTGTCGGGGGACGGCTGTGCATGAGTTCATCATCTTCACCATCGGCGGCCTGGCAGCAGCGGGCATCTACGCCATAACGGCGAGCGGCCTCACCCTCACCTACACGACGACCGGGATCTTCAACTGGGCGCACGGCGCCGTCGGGATGGTCTGCGCCTTCGCCTACTGGCAGATGAGCATCGGCTGGGGCTGGCCGGTGCTCGTCTCCCTGTTCGTCTGCCTCTTCGTGTTGGCGCCGGTCATCGGCATCGCCATCGAAGCGGCGGTGATGCGCCGGCTCGAAGGTGTCTCGGAGGCGGCCAAACTGGTCGTCACGCTGTCTATCGCGCTCATGCTCTTGGGGATCGCGCAATGGATCTGGAGCCCCTCGACCTATCGGGCACTCCCCCCCCTCTTCAACAACGACACCCTGGTCCTGGGGTCGATCAGGATCTCCTACAACGACGTGACGGTCTTGATCCTGGCCCTGGTCGTCGCCGTCGGGTTGCGGCTGTTCCTCTACCGCACCCGGATGGGCGTCACCATGAGGGCCAGCGTCGACGACCGGACGCTCACCTCGCTCAACGGGTCGAGCGCCGTCACCAATGCCCGCAACGCCTGGATCATCGGCTCCATACTCGCCGCACTGGCGGGGATCCTCATCGCACCCACCCTCACCCTGTCGGCCGTGCCGCTGACGCTGCTCATCGTCAACGCCTACGCGGCGTCGGTCATCGGGCGCCTGCGCTCCATTCCGATGACCTTCGTGGGTGCGATCATCCTGGGCCTCTCCATCGCGTACTCGGTGGCCTACCTGCCCCAGAACGCCTACGTCCAGGGATTCGAGGACGCCGTGCCGGCGATCGTCCTCTTCATCGCCCTCCTGGTCCTGCCCGCGTCGCGCCTGCGCGGGCACCGGCAGCTCCGGAGCCGCGAGCTGGCCTTCCGCCCCACGTGGCCCGGCACCGGTCTGTTCTGCGCCGGCACGGTCGTCGTCGCCGTGTTCTTCGCCACCACCGTCTCGACGTCGGACATGTTCAGCCTCAACCGCATGTGGGGGCTGGCCATTGTCGGGCTCTCGGTCATCCCCATCGTCGGGTACGCGGGGCGCCTGTCGTTGTGCCAGCTGACCTTTGCCGGCATCGGCGCCACCATGGTGGGGCACCTGGGAGCCCAGGGGAACCCCCTGTCCCTCCTGGCCGCAGCCGGGGTGTGCGCGGGGATCGGCGTTCTCGTCGCCATCCCCGCCCTGCGCCTCTCGGGCATCTACTTCGCACTGGCCACCGCGGCCTTCGCCATCACCATGGACAACTGGGTGTTCGCGCTTCCGTCCTTCGACCTCTTCGGGAAGCAGTACGCGCCCTTCGGCTCGGGGTCGCTCGTGTTCGCTCCCTTCCGCATCGGCTCGCTGGCGCTCACCTCCGAGACATCGCAGTTCATCGCCGGGTCGTTGGCCTTCGTGCTCCTGGTCGTGCTCGTCGTCGCCCTGCGGCGATCGGCCTTTGGGCAACGCCTCCTGGCCATGAAGGACAGTCCCGCCGCCTGTGCCACGCTGGGCATGAACGGCCGGGCGTCGCTCGTCGCCGTGTTCGCCTTTTCGGCCGCCATGGCGGGGGTCGGTGGCGGCATCTACGGCATGGAGTTGGGCAGCGCGGCGGCCGACGTCTTCCAGTTCTTCAGCGGGCTCTCGGTCATTTTGATCATGGTCATCATGGGGATCACCTCGTTCGGCGCGGCTGGTTTGAACGGCCTCTATCAGGGGTCCCCGTTCTTCACCAATTTCTTCCCTTCGCTCACCCAGTTGCCGCTGGTCCTCGTCGGCCTCGGCGGCGTCGGCGTGGGGACCACGCCCAATGGGACCATCCCGGGCAGCGTCCGACCGGTCTATCTCTCGGTGGTGCGGCGCCGCTGGCTGCTGGCCCTGATCGTGGCGGTGGTCGGGCTGGCCTGGGGGCTCCGGCTGGGCGGGGTGATCGGCAATTGGCCAATGACGATCATCATTCTGGCCGACCTCGCATTGTTCCCGGTGCCGGCCTACGTCGCCGACTACCGGGCGAGGATCGCGCCGCCCGCGTTCGGCCTTCCCGAGCGCCGGTCGAAGGAGAAGAGGGACGCCTGGTTCGCCTCCGCGGTGTCCGACGAGGAACCGGTCAGCCCGGGCGACCCGCTCGCCGCGCTGTCGGGGGCCGGGGGGACCAGTGGGGCTTGAAATCCAAGAGGTTTCGGTTCGCTTCGGGGGCTTGGCCGCGCTGTCCGACGTGTCGCTCAATGCTGCCGAGGGTGCGATCACCGGATTGATCGGACCGAACGGAGCCGGCAAGACGACCCTCTTCAACGTGGTCACCGGGATGCAGCGCCCCAATGCGGGAACCGTGCGACTCGACGGTCGCGACCTGCGCGGGCTCTCGTCCTATCGCCGGGCCCGGCTCGGGCTCGGCCGCACGTTCCAGCGCTTGGAGCTCTTCGGGACCCTGACCGTCGCCGAGAACATCGGGGTCGCCGCCTCCATCCGGCAGCGGGGCGTGGTGAAGTCCAGGTCCAAAGCGATCCACGAGGTCCGCGAGGAGCTGCTGGACCGGTTGGGACTGACGTCGGTGGCCAATGACCGAGCGGACACCCTGCCGACGGGGACCGGTCGCCTCGTCGAGCTGGCGCGCGCGCTGGCCACGGGGCCCAAGGTCCTCCTCCTCGACGAACCGGCGGCGGGTCAGGACTCGGACGAGACCGAGCGCTTCTCGGAGGTTCTGCGCCACCTGGTGAAGGACGGGCTCGCCATTCTGCTGGTCGAACACGACATGGAACTGGTGATGAACGTCTGCCACACCGTCACGGTCCTCGACTACGGCCGCGTCATCTGCACCGGCACACCGGCGGAGGTCCGGGCCGACCCCGAGGTCCAGGCCGCGTATCTCGGGACCGTATCGACCGCGGTGACCGATGCCTGAACCCCTCTTGGAGTTCCGGGGTGTACGGGCGGCCTACGAAGAGGTCGAAGTGATCCATGGGGTCGACGCCAGGTTCGAAGAAGGCGTCGTGACCGCGGTCCTCGGGGCCAACGGCGCCGGAAAGTCGACCCTCCTCGCCCTGGCGGCCGGCATCATGGGGCCAAGTGAAGGTGAGGTCCGCTTCGCGGGTGAAAAGGTGCGCGTGGGATCGACGTCGGCGTTGGCCCGCCGGGGGCTGTGCATGATTCCCGAGGGCCGCGGCGTGTTCCCGAACCTGACCGTGCGGGAGAACCTCTGGGTTGCCACCCACACCGGTTCGACGCGACGAGACCTTGAGCGTCGTGCGTTTGAACGGTTCCCGCGCCTGGAGGATCGCGGTGACCAGCCGGCCGGCACGCTGTCGGGCGGCGAGCAGCAGATGCTGGCGCTGGCTCGTGCCGTGGCCACCAGTCCGCGGTTGCTCATGCTGGACGAGCTCTCGATGGGGCTGGCGCCCCTCGTCGTCGAGGAGCTCTACAACCATGTCGTCCAACTGGCGGCGGAGGGCATCACCGTCGTGGTCGTGGAGCAGTTCGCCCGCACCGCGCTGTCGGTTGCCACGTCGGCCATGGTGATGGCGAACGGACGGATCGTCCAGTCCGGGGCCTCCAGCGAGGTGGAATCGGTGCTCCAGTCGGCCTACCTGGGACCCGTGCAACCTGCGGAGGCGGGTGCACCCGCCCACAACGGGACGTCCGATCACACCGACGCCGGTGCGGGAACCCCCTAATGGCAAGCCCGGGTCTCGAGGGACGGCGTCGCTGAAGAGGTCGCACCGCCCCCGACTCGGTCATGGTGCACGAGTCCGGCACCATCTCGATGCCACCGGCCGCAGGAATTGAGCACCTCGGTCATGACGTGGAGGAGTGGCGGCGCGGTTGAAGCCCGATCGTCGTAAGATGCCATGCGCCACACGAGGCAGCGGCGCAGAGGAGGATCGACGTGGAGGTTGACCGAGAAGAGGGGTGGTATACGGACCCCTTCGGCCGGCATGAAGCTCGCTGGCTGTCGAACGGTGCACCGACAAAGTTGGTGCGTGATGCCGGACAGGAGTCCTACGACGATCCGCCGGACGAAGCGCCCTCTCTCGTGCCCGAGGTGATCGAATCGGCACCGGCGTCCGGGGACAATTACTACCGCCCTGACGACCAGAATCCCGAAGGCCTCTCCCTTGACCAGCGGATCGCCGAGGCCGCCGAGTACGGCGCCACGTGGGGATCCCACATGCCCATGCCGGGCGACAGGGACCGGTAGAGGGAAGGCCGCGACGGGTCACCGGTGGTCGGCAGCAGCCGTCGGAGGTGCCGACGCGACCCGTCGCTCGACGAACGCTGTGTCAAGGGCCGGATAGTCAAGAGCCGGGTGGAGTGACGCGAACAGCACATGGACCCGCGAGTCGGTCGCGTTTCGGCTGTCAAGCCGATTGCGCGGGCGATCGAGGTACCGAGCGGCCACCGGGCCCGGCCCTGCGCTCACAGGCGTGTCATAGGCTGGTAAGGCACGATGGGTGATGCTCGACTGGAGGCACGATGCGTATTCCCGGTGAGGTACTCGACATGCTTGCCGCTCGACCGCTGTTCGCTGGGCTCTCCCGCAAAGAGTTGCGGTCGATCGCCGCGCTCGGCACCACCACAGAGGTCAAGGCCGGATTCGTGTTGACCAAGGAGGGCACTCCCGGACGTGAAGCGTTCTTGATCGTCTCTGGGACCGCACGCTGTCTCGTTGGCAATGTGGAGGTGGCGGTGCTCGGGCCGGGAGACCTCTTCGGCGAAGTCTCGCTGCTCGACGGATCCCCCAGGAGCGCGACGGTGATCGCCGACAGTGACATGACCGTGACCAATTTCGAAGGGCGAGAATTCATCTCGCTGGTCGAAACGTCGCCGAAGATCGCGCTCAAGCTGCTCACGTCGATGGCCACTCGACTGCGCGCGGTCGACCAGAGCCTCGGGGCGGGCAACGGCTGAACCACGGTCGTCGCGCTGAGGCGTCAAACCTCAGCCCACGGGCCGAGCGTCGCCCAGCGTCATGCACGGCCGTGCACGCCGGTCACGCGCCTTCGGTCCCGGTGGTCGACAGCGTGTTCCCGTTGCCATGAATGCCTGCGGGAGGCGCTTCGGCGCCCGGGGGGCGACCCCCGCTGGAGGGAATCTGGTCTTAGAGTCTTCGCCAGCCGGGGGCCCGCCCCGATGCGGGAGTGATCAGGGGAGATGCCGTGTCAGAGAGCGCAGCGCCAGCGGTGGACCGCGGCGTCGACCGCAGTGAGCAACGGGATGGTTGGCGTCGTCGACTGACACCCCGGGCGGTGCAGATCGCCCTCGGGTGGGTCTGGATCCTCGATGGCCTCCTGCAGTTCCAACCCAGCATGTTCGGGCGCGGCTTCGTCACCAACATCCTGCTGCCGAATGCTCAAGGGCAGCCGGCCCCGCTGGCCTGGTCGATCACCACGATGGGCCACTTCGTGTTGCCCGACGTGGGTGTGTGGGACTTCCTCTTCGGCTCCATCCAACTCCTCATCGGGGTGGGCCTGCTGTTCCGGCGGACCGTGAAACCGGCCATCGTCGTCATGGCGGTGTGGGCCTTCGGGGTGTGGTGGTTCGGTGAGGGATTCGGCCAGCTGTTCATGGCGATGGCGTCTCCACTCACCGGTGCTCCCGGAGCGGTGCTGCTCTACCCGGTCATCGGGTTCTTGGTGTGGCCCACCGGGCGCGGCCGGGACGAGGACGCCATCGGGATCGCATCGTCGCCCGGCGCGTCGGGACCTCTCGGGGTCAGTGCTGCCCTGGCCGCCTGGAGCGGATTTTGGACCCTCTCGGCCTTCCTGTGGCTCCTCCCGGCCAATCGAGCCGAGGGGGCCATCGGTTCGCAAATCGCCGGCGCCGGCGCCGGCGAGCCTGCGTGGTACGCGCATCTTCTGACCGCGCTGGCCGCCAACATCGGGCCGCACGCCACGTTCATCTCGTGGGAGCTGGCCCTCGCGTCACTGGTGATCGGGCTCGGTCCGCTGCTCTGCCGTCGCCCCACCGCCTTCCTCGTCATCGGCATGGCCCTCGAGCTGGCCTACTGGGTCACCGGTATGTCGCTCGGAGCTGTCATGACCGGAAGCGGCACGGATCCGAATGCGGGCCCCCTCGTTGCCCTGCTGGCCATTGCCCTGATCCCCACGGTCGCAGCCGTGCCGACCGAGGCGCCGTTGCGCACGATCCTGGCTCGCCATCCGATCGGCGTGGGCGCCACCAGTGCGGCGGTCTTCGCCCTCCTCCTCCTGGGGTCGACGTACCCGGTAGGGGCAGCGGCGTCGTCGGCACCCGCCTCGACCCCCTCCCAGGCCACGTCGTCGATGTCGATGGCCATGTCGACGATGCACTCCGGTCCCACCTCCCGGCACGCCTCGTCCATGAACATGGCCGCCATGGCCGGACTGGGGGTGACGGACCCCACCTGGAAGTACACCGGACCTCCGCTTCCTGCGGCCGAGGTGGCCGAGCTGACCACGGTGAGTGCCCGGACCGACGTGGGCCACAAGATGCAGACGCCGAACTGCACGATCGCGCCGACGCCGGACCAGGTGCTCGGGGCCGTGCGCTACGTCCAGTCGACCTCGGCCGCCGTGGCCAAGTACCAGGATCTCAGTGTGGCCAAGGCGGAAGGGTACATCCCGGTGACCAATCCGAGTTATCCGGTCGTCCATTACGTCAACCCGGCCTACCTGAATGCCAGCGACCTCATGAACCCCAACACGGTGGACTCTCTCGTCTATGCCACCACGCCCTATGGTCCGGTTCTGGTCGCCGCGATGTACCTGATGCCGGGACCGGGCGACGGCCCGATGCCCTACGGCTGCCTGGTGCAGTGGCACCAACACACCAACCTGTGCACCAACGACGTGACGCACCAGATCGACGGCTTCACGCCGTGCGGGCCCGGCACGTATCACCACGGATCGACGCCGATGATGACCCACGTCTGGCAGGTTCCCGTGGCCGGGGGACCTCTGGCCATCGATCCTTCCGACCTTCAGGTGGTGGAAGCGGCGATCATGGCGCAACAAGAGGGCCTGGCGCCCACGACCGACGGGCCCGTCCCAACCCCGGCCGGTGCCGCGGCGGGAAGCACTTCGTAGGTGTTCGTCCGCCCGGTGGCGAGCAAGGGGCCGAGCACCCCGGGGCGGGAGGTCCTACGGATCGGCCGCTTCGGAGACGGCATAGGGCGCGGCGGGCAACCCCGGCATGGGATTGTCCCACCACAGCGTGTCTTCGATCCGCTCCTCGATCCGCCAGCCCCCAGGGGTGTCGGCGAGCCGATCGCGGTACCGCCCCCCGACCGTGAACAGCCATGGCTCGCCTCGGACCTGCAGGCGGTTGACGTTGAGGAAGCACGATCGGGCCTGCGCGCCGTCGCCACGGCGTCCGAATTCCCGGTTGACTACGAGGTGCTGCGTCACCTCGAACACGGGAAGGACATCGGCGAGCCACCGGCGAACCTCGGGGTAGGTGCCCTCGATCCCACCCGCCGAGCGGTAATCGAGGTGGGCGTCGCGGGTGAAGACGGTGTCGAGCAGTTCCCAGTCGAGGCCGTCGATGGCGGTGGCATACCGGGTGAGGAGGTCGTCCATCGCGAACCGGTCCACCGGGGTGGTCTCGTCGGAGTCCACGCCGTCCAGGGTACTTCGCGCGACCAGGCGCCACTCCGGTGGGCGAACGCAATGGAGAAGCGGCCTTCCCTAAGATAGATTTTGATGTCCCGAGCCTTTTGGATTGCTGTACTGGCGTTGCTTGTCTCGGCCGTTCCCTCTGTCGCCTACGGCACTGGAGCGGCTGCGCAGGACCGCACGGTGACCGCGGCGGCCACCGACCGCTATCCAACCTGGTCGGGCACACGGAACTCGGTCTACTGCACCGATGGTGGCGACCCACTTGAGATGAGTCTCTTTGCGCCCGCAGCGTCCACCCACCCCCCACCCGTTGTGCTCGAGGTCCACGGGGGAGCCTGGCAGCACGGGCACCGGCTGTACCACGCCGCGGGGTTGGCCCTCCAGTTGGTGGACCGGGGAGCGGTCGTTGCCTCGATCGACTACCGCATGGCCCCGAAGAATCCGTGGCCCGATGAGATCATCGACGTCAAGTGCGCGGTTCGATTTCTGAGAGCCGATGCGAGCCGCCTGGGCATAGATCCTCATCGGATCGCGGCCTGGGGGGGGAGTGCCGGCGGCCAACTGGTCAACCTGCTCGGGGTGGCCGGCCGTTCAGCTGGTTGGGATGTCGGCCAGTACCGGGGCGAATCCAGCAGCGTCGACGCGGTCGTCGACGAGTTCGGTCCGGCTGACCTCACCACATCCGGTTGGAGCCAGTCCGACGAGAACGTCTTCCGCACCGTCTTCGGCACCGACGACGGTTCTTCCGCCGTCCTCAAGGCCGCCAGCCCAGTCACCTACGTGTCGCGGGGCGACCCCCCCTTCCTCATTCTCCAGGGGACTCACGACGCCATCGTGCCGTATACCCAGTCAGAGGAATTCGCAGCACGCCTGAAGTCAGCGGGGGTCTCGACCCAGTTGATCCTCGTCCAGGGAGGCACTCACGGCTTGGCGAATCCGAACGAGCAACCCCCACCCGGCCAGCTGGAACAAGACATCGTCACCTTCCTGACCGGGATTTTCGGTTTGCATCAGTCCGGCACCTAAGACCGGCTCCAGCGACGAGGGTGCAGCCCTGAAGACGTGACGCCACGATCATCCTTGAGACGGACGCCCTGAGGACTCGCCAACACCGGTGCGACGACCGGACGGCGTCCGCTCTGCTTCCACTCCGGGTGATCACCTTGACTCCGCTCGATGCCCATGCCGGGGCCGTCCCCGCCAGTCATGTTGAGGGAGAGCAGGCGCGTCGGACGGCTACAGGGAGGAACCCTTGGGGGCCGCTCCTCTCGACGTGCCGACGATCGATGCAGCGGAGGCCAGGGCCTGCGCCGTCTTGGTGTGGTACTCGAGGTAGCCGGGGAACGAGGGATCGAAGGCCATCAACCAATCTTGGGCGTAGAGCTCGAAGATCTGGGTGTGCATGGCCAGGGCCGTCGTCAGGAGTGGCGGGAGCGGGCCCGTCGATTGCGAGTCACTGTCGGCGCCGGGCCCGGGATCCGAAGCCTGCCGGGTCTGCACGTAAAGAGGTACTCGACCCGCGTATTGGTCGTACACCTGGCACCAGTCGGCCGCGCACTGCTGATCGTCGTTGGCCTCAGTGACATCGCTCGCTTCGAGACCATTGAAGCCAAAGCCGATCCCCCAGGACGAATCCTGGGCGGCGATCTGGCCGGAGGACGGGAAATTGGCGAACGCGTTGATCGACACGTTGAGTTGAACCGGTGTGTGAAGCGCACCCACGAACGAGATGACGCGGGACACGTACGAGGGCCACTCGGTCTGATACCCCGCGGCATTCCACTTGGCCAGGCACGATGGATCCGATTTGACCCCCAGGACCAGGGTCTGCTCGCCGGAGCCGACCCCAACGTTAATATAGGCAACGTTGGGGTTGCTCTGGAAGTGGTTGATGAACGCAGCCACGAAATTCATCCAGTTGGAGGCATAGGCGTTCTGCCAGTAGACGGGCGCGTCCAATTGACCGCAGTTGACCACACTGAGCTGCTTCACCAGCCAGCTGGGGACGCCACCCGGCTGCCCCTTGCTGGCATACCCGGTGGCGCCACCCAAGAGGAGGGCGACCGTCTTATGGGCTTTGGCCCAGGGGGCGATGAGCTGGTCGACATAGCTCCAGTTGTAACGCTGTTTGGCTCCGGGCCCATTGTCGAGCTTGTTCCAGAACACGAAGACGGCACCTCCGCACACGTCGGGGTTGTTCACCAGGTAGGTCTGGATTTGCTTGCCGTTTTGCGCCTGGCTCAGCGGTTGGGATCCGGAGAGAACGTAGAGCCCGTGGGGAGCGGATGGATCGGAGACGTTCGCGTCACTGGCCGAATGGCCCGGAGGCGTGCAGGCGGGTGTCGATTTGTCCCGTGTGGTGGTGGACGGTGACGCACCTCCCCTGAGAAGGTCTGGTGCTCCGGTGGAGAGGCCCGGCGCCGTCGAACCCTCCGGTGACTGGACGCCCGGGGCCGATGTCCCGATCGAATCGGTCCCGTCGGGCAAACTCGCCAGAAGATCGTTGAGCTGTGAGAGCAGCGCCGTGGCCTGGTCGAGGTTTCCGGTAAAGGTCGACACCGCCTGTTCGAGAACCTGACTCGGTGTGTCGTTCTGGGTGTTGCCGGTCAGCGTCGATAGGTCTTGCTGCAGTTGTTGGCTCAGGGTCTGGCCGAGGAGAGGATCGCTGCTCAACAGGTCCAGGAGGCTCGGCAGCTGTGTCGTGAATGCCTGATCCTGGGTCTGCTCGCCGTCCAAGCCTTGCTGAAGTTCGTTGAATTGTTGGAGCAACTCCGCCGATTGGGTCCCTCCCGCCGGGTCGGTCTGGGCGCTCTCTGCTTGCTGCATCAGATCTTGGAGTTGGAGATCTTGCCTCGACAGGCTCGCCTCTGCTTGTTGAAGAGCGGTGGCCAGTTGCAGGACCTGGGCTTGGTCGCCCGACGGTGACAACGATGGGAGGGAGAGGGGCAACGATGGGAGGGGCAGCGAGAGGGGCCCAGCCGCGGCCAAGGCCGGCAGCGTCGCCGTCATGGCGCCGACACTGGCCGCCATAACGGCCGCGAGGGCGAGAGCGGACTGTCTCGCCCGCCGGCTTCTCATCGTACGCACCCGGTGGGCGCGCCCGACCGAGTGATGACGCTGGGCCGTCCGGTGCGCGCTGAGGCGTTCCGGGGCGCGCCGCGTCCAGTCCAATTTCGCTTCATATCCGACCCCCGACTGTCTCGGTCTTGGGCTTCTCCGAGATCCGTGTTGTCATATGAAACATCGCTTCCGGGCGAAACTTGCGCGAGGGAACCAAATGGATTCGGCGGCGGGCGCAGGGGTCGCGGGCCGGGACACCCAGGCCAGCCTTGATCTTGGTCGCGGCGATGGGCTCGAGGGCGTTGGGGAGGTGCGTCAGCGGCCCGTCAGGTGAGGGTCAAGCTGGGCCGCCATGGTCCGACCCCGGCCATTGGACCGGCCGGGGCTACCGCGGAACCTGGCTGACACCGCAAGAGGCGTCCCGCCGAACGGTCTCACCCACCCTTGGTCTTGCGCTCCCAGTGTTCCAGGATCTGCTCGTGGGTCGCGCCGCCTGACGGTACATCCGGGTGGTGGTGGCGGCACAATATGTACGGAGTGCCGTTGAGCGCATGATGCCCGATGCGCCAGCAGCCTTTGGTGTGGCAGTTCACCTTGCGAGCGCCGGTGTAGACGCCTACGCCAACGGCAGTGATCAATGTCACCTCGCCAAGGTCGGCACCGAACCCGGACCAGAAGGCGTAGTAGATGCCGCTCTCGTTGGACGTACCGCTGTGCACGGCGATCCAGTGCCGAAGGAAGGCAAAGAACAGGACGATCAGTACCACGCCGGCAATGCCGGCGGCGACGATCAGTGCAACCACATATCTCTTCACGTCGCCTCCCATTGGAGCTGCGCAGACCGTCTGGTTTCGCAGCCGTACCTTCCCCGCTGCGTCGAGCAGCCTACCCGCCTGTACTTTCTCACCGAGGCATCGCACCACCACCGTCCTACGAACGGCCCAGCGAAAGGCGTGCCCGCCGCCGGGCCGCCGGCCGTGCACCGAGGGCTCGGGCCGACGCGGTCGGTCAGCGCACCAGGCGGAAGGTCAGCGCACCAGGCGGAAGAAGGAGCGGAGCTCGTGCACGAAGAGCTCGGGTTGCTCGAAAGCCGCGAAGTGGCCGCCGCGGTCCAACTCGTTCCAGTAGCGGATGTCGGAGAATCCGGTCTCGGCCCAGCGCCGGGAGATCCGAATGATCTCCTTGGGGAAGATGGAGCAACCGGTGGCCACCGCGATCGGCTCGCGGCCGGCGCCGGCGAAGCTCGTGTCGAAGCTCTCCCAGTAGAGGCGGGCCGATGACGCACCGGACCCGGTCAGCCAGTAGAGCATCACGTTGTCCAACAGCTCGTCCCGCGTCAGCACGTTTTCGGGATGCCCGTCGCAATCGGTCCAGGCGCGGAACTTCTCGACGATCCAGGCGCACTGGGCCGCCGGCGAGTCGGCCAACCCGTAGCCGATGGTCTGGGGCCGGGTCGACTGCTGCTTCGAGTACCCCGACTCCCATTGCTGGTAGTGGGCGAGCGAGGTGAGGGCGGCCTGCTCCGTCTCGCTCGGGCTCCCGAGGTCGATCGACCCGAAGGGGACCACCGGCATGTTGAGGTGGATCCCGGCGAGATGGTCCGGATCCTGGCGGCCCAGTGCGGACGTGACGGCGGAGCCCCAGTCGCCGCCTTGTGCGCCATAGCGCGCGTAGCCGAGCCGCGCCATCAAGGCGGCCCACGCGCCGGCGATGCGGCCCACCCCCCATCCGGGGGCGGCGGGCTTCCCGCTGAATCCGTAGCCGGGCAGTGCGGGGCAGACGACGTCGAAGGCGTCCGCGGCCTCGCCCCCGTGGGCGACCGGGTCGGTCAAGGGGCCGATGACCTTCAGGAACTCCACGATCGAGCCCGGCCAGCCGTGGGTGATGATCAGCGGCAGCGCGCCCGGGTGAGGTGACCGCACGTGGAGATAGTGGACGTCCAGTCCGTCGATCTCGGTCGTGAACTGCGCGAACGAGTTGATCCGGCGCTCGGTCCGGCGCCAGTCGTAGCCATCCGACCAGTAGTGGCACAGCTCCTTGACATAGGCCAGAGGTATTCCCTGCGACCAGTCGTCCACCGTCTCGGCGTCCGGCCAACGGGTCCTTCGCAACCGATCTCCGAGGTCGGTGAGCGTCGCGTCGGCCACCTCGATCCGGAACGGTTGCACGGTCTCACCCACGGCCGTCAACGTACTTCACCCTCGGGTGGCGGTGATCACCTCCGGCGGGGGCCACCGACGCACTGGCGTGGGGACGCAGCCCGTTCCGCGGTCAACGATGGCCGGCCGCGGCCGCGGCGCCCCTCTCGGACGGCATGGGACGGCGGGGTCCGAAGGCTAGGCTCCTTCGCCGATCGGGGAAAGGGTGTGGCGTGGGGAAGATCGTCTTGGTACACGGGGCCTTCAACGAGCTCTGGGGGCCCAACGAGCTCAAGTCCCGGTGGCTCCCCGCGGTGCGGGACGGCCTGTGGCATCACGGGGTGGACGTGCAGGACGGCGACGTCGATGTCTGCTTCTACGGGGACCTGTTCCGTCGCATGCCGGGCACCGTGGAGGAAGAGCGGTTGGAACAGACGCGGGCGGGGATCGCGGAGTCCCTGAACGACCTCACCGGAGGCGATGCCATGTCCGTCCTCGGGCAGGCCGCCAACGACGCGGCGTTCGAGCGCACCGTCGACATGGTCACCATCATGCTCACCGAGCCCGACCTGCGGTCCCGGTTGCGGGAGCGGATAGAATCGGTCGTCGACGGCACCACGCGGGTGATCGTGGCGCACTCGCTGGGCACAGTGCTGACCTATACCGCGTTGTGCAACCACCCGAACTGGTCCGTGCACACGTTCCTGACGCTCGGGTCCCCGCTGGCCTCCCCGATGATGTTCGACACGCTGGAACCGGCCCCGGTCGACGGGCAGGGCGTGTGGCCCGGATCGGTCGAACGCTGGGTGAACGTCCGGGCCGTCGGCGACAAGGCGGCCGCCGTCGCCCTGAGCGACAGATTCGGGTCCCGGGTGGAGGATGTGCTCGTCGACAACGGCCATCGGGCCCATGCTCCCGAGCCGTACCTCAACGCCGCCATCACGGGCTCGGTGATCGCGGCCGCCCTGGCGTAGCCCGAGTCGGACAACGGTCGGAGGAGCCTCGGCGCGTGGCCGCGTGGCCCGTGGCGGCCCCGGCGACCGAGGGGGCGGCCCCCCCTCTCGGTCACGGCGCCAGGTGGCCGTAGAGCTCGACCCGTACGGCGACCTCGGGGTACACCTTCAGCATCAACATGCTCGGTGGCCGCATGTCGAACTCGCGAATGTCGAACACATAGTCGCCCCTCATCTCGAGGGTGGAGGCGTTGCGGATGCCGATGGTCATGTCATGGGCGAACGTCCGGGTGTGCCCATGAAAGGACAGGTCCCCCGCCACCAGGAAGCGGTCGCTCGACTCGGTGGCGTCGACACCGGTGATCCGCCCCGTGATCACCGGGAATCGCCGCGCGTCGATGCGCCGTCTCAGTTCCCGGTCATAGAGGGCGTTCCCCGACGTCAATCGATCCACCGACAGCGCCAGCTCACCCAGGACCGGCGTGGAGAGATCGACACCCCCTTCGGGGAGCGGGGTGAGCTCGACCCAGCCCTCGAGACCGCGCGTCTCGGTGTGGATCGGATGCAGATTCGAGCGCGCGTCCACCCAGACGCACGATCGTGTGGCATCGAAGGTGAATCGCTGTGGGCGCATCGCGGTCATGGTGGCTGTGGGGTCGGCGATCGGGTGCCCCACACCATAAGCGCCCGACCCTGCGGGGGTCATCCCCCGAAGAATGTCCCAGCAGGGTCACAGGTGGTCCTGCGTCTGATCCGAAGCGGTGATGTTGGGATACCTGCATCCCCGACAGCGAAGGTCAGACAACATGAAGCCACCCATCCCGCCGCCCTCGCCGGCTGCTCGAGATCGGGCCCGGGCGCGCCTGCGGCGCATCACCCGCGCCACCGTGATCGCCGCCACCGGGGCCACCGCCCTCGTCGGCGTGGTCGTGGCGCGAGAGCACCCCGGAGCCAGCACCACGTCCCGGACTCCGGCGAGAGGATCGTCCTCCACGACGTCATCGTCATCGTCATCTTCGTCATCGCCCTCGACGTCGGAGTCGGACGGCCGCACGTCGAGCCCGGCGCCGACCACCACCACGACGGTGCCGACCGTGACCTCGGGTGGCACCTCGTCATGACCAGCTCGACGGATCTCCCCGAGAACGGAGCCCTGACCGTTCGCAGCTGGCCCGCCATCGGCACCCGGGCCACCGTGGTGGTACGGCACGCCGACCATGCCGGCCCGGCGGAGCGGCTCCTCCGGGCCGAGATCGATGCCTTCGACCGCGCCTGCAGTCGTTTCCGGGGCGATTCCGAATTGCAGATGGTCCACGCCCATGCGGGCCAGACCGTCCGCGTGAGCCCGCAGCTGTTCGAAGCGCTCGACGTGGCGTGCCGGGTGGCCCGGCGAACGTCCGGTGCCGTCGATCCGACCATCGGCAACGCCATCGAGCGGCTGGGCTACGACCGGGATTACCGCGAGGTCGCCTGCCGGCCCCGTTCCGCCCTCCCCGAGCTGGGACCCGTCGTCGGGTTCGCGCACGTGCACCTCAGTCACGCGCGCCGCACCGTCCGCATCCCCCGGGGCGTCCGGCTGGACCTCGGGTCCTCGGCGAAGGCGCTCATCGCCGATCGAGCCGCCACCCGCATCGCCGACGCCGTCGGTTCCGGCGCGCTGGTCAGCATCGGTGGCGACGTGGCGGCCGCGGGAGCGCCACCCCGTGACGGTTGGGCCGTGGGTATCGCCCTCTCGTCGGCCACGCCGGTCGACGAGGTCGATCAGGTCGTGGCCATCCGCCGGGGCGGACTGGCCAGTTCCAGCACGTCGGTCCGCACGTGGACCCGGGGGGACCGCACCGTCCATCACATCATCGACCCGACGACCGGCGACTGCGTCCCTCCCTACTGGGCCCTGGTCTCGGCGACCGGGCCCACCTGCGTCGAGGCGAACGCCGTCACCACGGCCGCCTTGGTGTGGGGGAGGGATGCCCTCCGGCGTCTGTGCACGTTCGACCAGGCGGTGCGCCTGGTGCGCCACGACGGCCGGGCCTTCTCTCTCAACGGGTGGCCCGCGGAGCGGGCGGCATGAACTCGACCGCTCTGTGGTACACGACGCGGGCGACGGGCATCGTGGCCCTGGTGCTGCTCACGGCCACCATGGTGCTCGGCATCGCCACGGTGAACCGCACCAGGGCGCGCTCCTGGCCCGGCTTCGCCCAACAGGAACTGCACCGTCGCGTCTCGTTGATCGCCATGGTGTTCGTGGGCATCCATGTCCTGACCAGTGTGCTCGACACGTACGTGTCCATCGGGTGGGCGTCGGTGCTGGTGCCCTTCACCTCCATCTACAGCCGCCTGTGGGTCGGCGTGGGGACGGTGGCCCTCGATCTCATGCTGGCCGTGTTCGTCTCGAGCCTCCTGCGGTCCCGCATGAAGCCGGGAACATGGCGTGGTGTCCATTGGCTGGCCTACCTCTCCTGGCCGGTCGCCCTGGCCCACGCCTTCGGCATGGGCACGGACTCGGGAGAGACCTGGGTGCTCGCCCTCGGCGCCTTCTGCCTCGCGTCGGTGGGGGGAGCACTGCTCTGGCGTGTGCGGGTCACGGCCCGCCAGAAGCGCCGCACCGCCGCGGCCGCCGTCTCCGGTGCACCCCGCAAGCATCTGGCGCTGAGCGGGCACGCCACGGGAGCCTCCCGTGAGGCCTGACGTCGGCGAGGCGGTCTGCGGCACCGACCGGTACGGACTGCTCGGTCACCCCACCGACCTGGCCGGGTACCGCCAGGCGCTCGGCCCGTTGCCGATTCCCGACGTGCCCGACCACGCCTGGCAGCAGGGCCTGGTGTCGGCGCTGGAGGCCTCCGGTCTGGCCGGACGGGGTGGCGCCGCCTTCCCTTCGGCCGTGAAGCTCGACGCGGCCCGCGCCGACCGCGCTGGCGGCGTCATCGTCGTCAACGGCATGGAGGGTGAACCGGCCAGCGACAAGGACAAGGTCCTGCTGACCAACGTGCCGCATCTCGTTCTCGACGGCGCCCAGTTGCTGGGGGCCGTCGCCGGCTGCAGCCGGATCGCCGTGTGCGTCCCGGCCGGTCGCGACGCGGTGGCCGCCGCGGTGACCCACGCCATGGCCGAACGCGCCGCCGGGGGGTACGCCCGGACGCCCGAGGCCCTGGTGCGGCCCCCCGATCGATTCGTGGCCGGTGAGGAATCGGCGCTGGTGCAGTGGATGGAGGACGGACGCTCGCTGCCCTCGTTCCGCCCGGACAAGGCGGTACGGCTCCGCGTCGGGAGGCACGCGGCACTGGTGCACAACGCCGAGACGTTGGCCCACGTCGCGCTGATCGCCCGATGCGGGGTTCCCGCCTTCCGGGCGCACGGGTTGCCCGAGGAGCCCGGGACCTCGCTGGTGACCATCAGCGGAGCGGTGGCCTGTCCCGGCGTGGTCGAAGTGGAACGGGGGACGCCGCTGCGCGACATCGTCGCCCGGGCCACGCCGATCCGTGACCTGGCTGCGATGCTGGTGGGCGGCTACGGCGGCACGTGGGTCGGACCGCACCACTTCGGGACGCCCTATGCCTCCCTCTCGCTCCGCACCATCGGGGCGGCGGCTGGCGTGGGCCTGATCGTCGCCCTGGGCGCTCCCGCCTGCGGCATCGCGGAGACGGCCCGGGTGGCGCACTACGCGGCCGGGCAGAGCTCGGGACAGTGCGGCCCCTGCGTCTTCGGCCTGCCCGCCCTGGCCGACGACCTGTCCCGCCTCTCCCGGGGTCGAGCGGACCCGGAGGTGATGCGCCGGCTCGAGCGCCGGCTGGGGCAGGTGCACGGCCGGGGCGCCTGCCGGCACCCCGACGGCGCCGTGGCCCTGGTGCGCAGCGCCCTCGACGTCTTCGCCGCCGATGTGGCCACCCACCGGCGCGGGGAGCCCTGTGCCCACTGGTCCCGGCCGACCCAGCTCCGATTCCCTCAACCCGTGGATGTGTGACATGCCCGCCCTCCACCTCTCCATCGACCCGGTCGCCTGTGACGCCTACGGCTTCTGCGCCGAGCTTCTCCCCGAGGCCATCACCCTCGACGAGTGGGGTTACCCCCTGGTGGAGGGCACCAGCCTTCCCCCGGAGCTGGTGGCCGGGGCGAGGCGGGCCGCCCGCGACTGCCCTCGTCGCGCCATCACGCTGCGGGAGACGCAGAGAACGCGCTGACGTGGTGGGTCAGAATGTCGTCGATGTTCACATGCCCCGAATGCGGTTTCACCTACGGGGAGCTGCCCCGCCCGGAGCTGGTGGCCCGGTTGGAGGCGTGTGGCCCCGACCTGGCGTCGCGGCTGGGGGCGGATGATGCCGCCCTGCGGTCCCGGCGGTCGCCGGGGGAATGGTCGGCCCTCGAGTATGCCTGCCACGTCCGTGACGTCCTGCTGATGCAGCGGGATCGGCTCTTCGTCGCGCTGGTGGAGGACGAGCCGTCCTTCAAACCCATGTACCGCGAAGAGCGCGTCGCCTTCGACCGGTACGCGGACCAGGACCCCGGGCGGGTGTCGGAGCAGTTGGTGATGGCCGCCACCTTGTTCGCCCATGCCTGTGCCGGCCTGTCCGACGAGCAGTGGTCCCGACCCCTCATCTACGGGTTTCCCGACCCGTCCCGCCGCGATGTGGAGTGGGTGGGGCACCACACGCTGCACGAGGCGGTGCATCACCGGGGCGACATCGATCGGATCCTGAGCCCGGCGTGACGCCGGCGACGTCCTCCTCCGAGGTGACGGTGCGCGACGCCGAGGCGCCCGACATCAGGCGCCTGGTGGAGCTGCTCGCCCATGGATCGCTGACCGAGGGCAGGGAGGATGGCGGTGATCTCGCTCCGTACGTGGCCGCACTGGCGGAGATCACGCGGTCCCCGGGCGGGGTCCTGGTGGCCGTGGTGGACGGTGAGGTGGTCGGTGTCTGCCAGCTCATCGTCTTTCGCCATCTGCAGGCGCACGGCGGGCTGTGCGCCGAGGTCGAGTCGGTCCATGTGCATCCGGCCCGCCGCGGTCACGGCATCGGCCATGTGCTGATGGGGGCGGCCATCGCACGGGCCCGGGAGGCGGGGTGCTACCGGGTGCAGCTCACCAGCAACGTGGTCCGAACGGACGCGCATCGCTTCTACGAGTCGCTGGGGTTCGTGCCGTCGCATCGGGGCTTCAAGCTCGCACTGCGCTGACCTCGGTGAGAGGGGCGGTATGACGGAGCTGCCGCCACCCGGCCGGGGCCAGGGCGTAGTGGGACACGGCGCCGTCGGTGAAGATCCGGCTCCATTGCGGTCGAGCCAGCGTCGCCGCCACGGCCGCCGCCATCGGGATCAGCGTGCGCCGGTCCCCGCGGCTGGGCAGCAGCTCCTCGTGCGAACCGGCGTACACCCCGGTGTGACGGAGCGCGCGCGCCAGCTCGGCGGCCACGCACCGGCGGTGGCCGGTGTGCTGCGCCGCACCGAGGACGGCCATGAGCAGTTGGTGGGTCCGCACCCCGGGCCGCGACGGCGCGGTGGCCGGGGCGGGGGCACCGGTGGCCACGGCGAGCAGCGCGCCGACCAGGTCCGTCCCGGCCGCCCACGCGTTGCCGGGCTCGACCAGCCGCGGGTTGACGTCGATGACCAGCGGTCGCTCGCCGTCCATGACGGCATCGACCGACAGTGACCCGTGCCAGCCCAACGCCCGCCCCAATCGCTCCAGGTTCGAGCGCAGGGACGGCTGGTCCACGCTGAGCTTGGCCGATGCGCTCCCGTTGGCGCCCTCGCGCAGGCGGGCATTGGCGTGGAAGGCGACGAGCGCTCCGGCGTCGAACACACCCTGGGCCATGACCAGCCCGCCGTCCACGGCCACCTGCACCAGCACGCCCCCGTCCTCGCCGGCACCGGCGGCGAGGTACTCCGTCACCGCGTCGGACAGCGAGGCCCGGTCGGTCACCCGGCGGACCCCGGTCGACCCGGTGGCCAGGGGTGCCTTCACGAAGGCCGGGAAGGCCGACCAGCTCCGCACCTCTGCCGCACTCTGGGCCACCACGCTGCGGGGCTGCGCGATGCCCACCTCCTCGAGGGTGCGCCGGGCCGAGACCTTGTCCTGCACCCGCAGGAGTGAGGCGAACGGCGGCACCGCCGTGGACAGCCCGGCGCCGGTCAGGCGGGGCAGCTGGTGGGAGAGGACGGCGACCTGCTCCTGCGTCGGGAACACCACGGCGATGTCCGCCCCGACCGCCACGTCGATCATGTGGCCGAACCAGGCCAGGGGATCGGACCCGAACGGTGGCCCGTGGTGCAGGGGTCCGAGGTGGCGGGTGAAGCGAGCGAGGCAGAGGTCGTCCGAGACCATGGCCGTGACGTCGTGGCCCATCTCGTCCAGTCGGGTGGCCACCTGGCGGGCCGTCAGACCCGCCCCATCGGTCAGGAGTATGCGCATCCCTTTAGTATAGGTCATAAGCATATGGTGAAGACAAATGTTCTCCGAGGTGAGGGGGGATGGACATAGGTTTGTAATGTTGTAATCTTGTAAGAATGACACCAGGACACAGAGCATCGACCGGGGCGTACCGAGGCGGACGAAGGGGCGGCGGGCGCCGCGGGGGGGAGGGCCCGCCGTCGGGCCCCGAGCAGGAGCGCCTGATCGGGGCGTGGTTCGCCGGCCGGATTCCGGAGGGATGGTTCGAGGGCCCGGTGGTGGTCGAGCTCGACGCCGACGAGGTGCAGGTCGTGGGCACGCTGCCGGCGCCCGATCTTCCCGCCGGGGCCGGCGAGGACGAGGTGCGGGTGGCCGAGCTGGCCCGCATCAGCGGGCACCGCGAGGACACCCGGGACGCCCGCATGCGGATCGCCGAGGAGGCGCAGCCGTCCTTTCAGCGGACCGTCTCGTGGGGCGCCCGGTGCGGTGGTAGCCGTGAGCTCTTCACGACCGCCGGCATCCCGGTCATGACCAGGCTCCGCTTGGCCGACCGGCGAGCACTCGACACCCTGATCGACGCCGGCGTGGCGCGCAGCCGGAGCGAGGCCCTCGCCTGGTGCGTTCGCCTGGTGGCCCAACACGAGGCCGATTGGATCCAGGAGCTGCGCGACGCCATGACCTCGGTCGAGGAGGTTCGCTCCCGCGGACCGCGAGGTGCCGGCTCGGGCTGACCGGGCAGGTGGGCGATACTGGCCCCGTGGGACGACCAGCCCAGATCGACCGGGCCGCCGTGCTGGCCGCCAGTCTGCGGGTGGCGGACGAGCAGGGGCTGCCCGCGGTCACCATGCAGGCGGTGGCGGACCGGCTGGGGGTCACCCCCATGGCGCTGTACCGCCATGTGAAGAACAAGGCCGACCTGCTCGACGGCGTGGTGGAGAGCATCCTGTTGGAGGTGCCGGTGCCCGACCCGGACGACCCGTGGACGGAGCGTCTGGCGGCGATGGCGCGCGGGACCCGGATGGCCGCCCGGCGCCACCCCGGGGTGTTCCCCCTACTTCTCCAGCGGGCCGCCGCCACCCCGGGTGCGCGCCGGGCCCGCGACGTCGTCTACGCCGCGCTGCGCCAAGCCGGTCTGCCCGAGGACGACGTGGTGCAGCTGGAGCGGTTGCTGACCACGGCGGTGCTCGGGTTCGCCGCCAGCGAGGCCGGGGGCCGTTTTGCGGCCCACTCGGCCGAGCAGCTCGACGCGGACTTCGAGCGGCTCCAGGCCCTGCTGGCCGGGGCCATCGTCGATGCCCTTGTCGCGGCCACCCCATGACGGCCTACGGTGCGGCATGGAGCATTTTCATCAGGTAACCAGCGATCTGCGCGCGCCCTTCCGCGAGCTCACCGAGACCATCCCCGACGTGATGGCCGGGTACCGCGCCCTCCAGGGGGCGGCCATGGCCGAGGGGGCGTTGCCGTCGCGCGTGAAGGAGCTCATCGCCTTGGCCATCGCCGTGACCAGGGAATGTGACGGATGCATCGCCGCGCACGCGCGCGGGGCGGCCCGGCACGGGGCGACGGTGGACGAAGTGCGGGAGATGATCGGCGTGGCCATCTCCATGAACGGCGGGCCCGGCACCGTCTGGGGCCCCCGGGCGCTGGCGGCATTTCACGAATTCGCCGATGATCAGGGCGGGGCCCGCCCGGACGGGCAACCGTGAGACGGTCAGCGCGGGACGGCCACCGGGGTGAAGGCGCAGTCGAGGTGCTTGATCCCGTTGATGAAGGAGGAGCGCAGCCGGTCCGGCTCGTCGCTGCTGACGATGTCGGGCAGGCGCTCGAAGAGTTGCCGGAACATGACGTCGATCTCCTGGCGGGCCAGGTGGGCCCCCAGGCAGAAGTGGGGTCCGGCGGCGCCGAAGCCGATGTGCGGGTTCGGCTGGCGACGGACGTCGAAGGTGTAGGGGTCCGCGAAGACGTCCTCGTCCCGATTGGCCGAGTTGTAGAAGAGGAGGACCTTGTCGCCCTCGTGCAGCGCCACGTCGCCCAGCACGGTGTCCTGGCCCACGGTGCGGCGCATCCAGATGACCGGCGTGCCCCAGCGCACGATCTCCTCGACACCGGTGGGTGCGATCCCCCGGGGGTCGGCCTGCCACAGGGCGCGCTGATCGGGGTGCTCGGTGAAGGCCAGGAGCCCGTGGCTGATGGCGTTGCGGGTCGTCTCGTTCCCGGCCACCACTAGCAGGATGAAGAACGACGCCACCTCCGAGGGCGCCAGCGCCTCACCGTCGATGTTGGTGTTGACCAGGGCCGACGTGACGTCGTCGGTGGGGTTGTCCTTGCGGAAGCCGGCCAGCTCGGTCATGAGCATGGTCAGCTGCTGAGCCGCCGTCATCAGGGCCATGAGGGGGTCGGTGCCTTCGGGCACGTACTCGGGATCGCCGGCGCTGAGGATCACATTGGAGGCGCTGAACACGGTGGCGTAGTCGGCCGCGGCGATGCCCATCATGTCGCAGATGATCTCGAGCGGGAGGCGGGCGGCGACCTCGAGCACGAAGTCACAGCCCCCGGTCTCCGCCACCCGATCGATGACGTCGTTGGCCACGAACTCGATGCGGTCTTCGATGCTCTTGATCATGTGAGGGTTGAAGGCGGCCGAGACGATGCGCCGGAGCCGGGCGTGCCGGGGATTGTCCATGTTGATCATGGAGCCGAAGAACTCCAGCATCTCCTGGGGCATGTCGAGGATGCTGGTGGCGCCGGGGCCGGAGAGGAAGATCTCGGGATGCCGGCTGGCCTCGGCGACGTGGGCGTGGCGCGTCAGGGCCCGGTAGCCCTCACCCGGGGGGAAGACGTGGCTCAGCTCCGGCGGGATCTCGGGCTCGGCGAAGAAGGGCAGGGGTCGTTCCCGTCGCAGGCGCTGGAAGGCACCTTCGCGCTCCTCCCAGGGACGAGCCCAGAACTCGGCGTCGGACAGATCGATCTGGTCCAGGGTGAGCACGTCCCTCGGCAGCACCGTCCCACCTTACCCAGGCTCCCTACACTCCTTCCATGTGCGACACCCTGTGCGGTCGCGGCCCCGAGGGCATGGTCTTCGCCAAGAATTCCGATCGCCCGGTCGGTGAGGTGCAGGTGGCCGTGCCCTTCGGCCGGCGCCACCCGAGCGGGGGCACCGTGCGCACCCAGTACCTGTCGATCGGGGACGTGGGCGCGCATGCCGCGCTGCTCTCGTGCCCGACCTGGCTGTGGGGCGCGGAGCACGGGGTCAACGAGTTCGGCCTGGCCATCGGCAACGAGCGGGTCAGCACGCTGCATCGTGCCGCCGAGGCCCGCCCCGCCCTCATCGGCATGGATCTGGTCCGGCTCGGCCTCGAGCGGGCCCGCACCGCGGACGAGGCGGTCGGCGTCATGGCGGACCTGCTCGTCCGCCACGGCCAGGGCGGGATCGCCGACGCGGTGCACGGGCAGGCGTACGACTCCTCGTTCCTCATCGCCGATCCCCGGCAGTCGTTCGTGCTCGAGACCTGCGGCACCGAATTCGCGGCCGCCCCCTTTCCCGTCGGCACGGCCATCAGCAACCGGATCATGCTCCGGGCCAACTGGACCCACGGCTCGGCCGGCTTGCGACCGGGGGACGATTTCGACCGGTACCGCGATCACGCCGCACCGACGGCGTTCGCCGACATCCGGCTGGCCGCCAGCCACGCCTTTCTGGCCGGCCAGCGGAACGGCCTCACCGCGGCAGCGGTGGCGGCACATCTCCGGGACCACGGGCGGGGTCCGTGGGGGGCACCGGGCACGCCGGGGCCGGTGTTCCCACCGCCAGGCCACCAGGGATCGGACGTCACCGGGGTGAGTGTGTGCATGCACGTGCGGGATCTCAGTGTGACCGCGGCGTCCCTCATCGCCGTGCTCCCCTCCGGCCTGGCCGAGGGGGCCCCGCTCCGGGCCTACGTGGCGCTGGGCAGCCCCTGCATCAGTGTCTTCATCCCGGCCTTTCCCCGCACCACCGCCGGCCGCGCCGCCTTCGTCCCGCCGGAGCTCTCGAGCGAGGGACTGTGGCGGGCGGCCGACGCACTTCGCGAGCGCGTCGAGGCCGAGCCCGACGCCCTCACGGCCGTCCGGGAGGTGCTCCAGCCTCTTGAGGACGAACTGTGGCAGGAGGCCGACGACGTGTGTGGCCGACCGGATCGTTGGGCCCGGGCCGGGCGGTCCTGGGGCGCGCGTGTCGAGCGCGCGCTGGCGGCCTGCCGCCCCTGAGTCACATCCCGGGAGCGGGCCCGACCCGGCGGTACACTCACCCCGGGGGACCCTCCGGATCCGGCCGCCAAGGAGAGAACGATGCCGTATGCCCTGACCGCGGACGAGCTCGCCGCAGGCGACGCCGTCACCGCCAACCTCGAGAAGATGTGGGGATGGTTCCTCGCCGGCGGCATCGTCTCGGTCATCTTCGGGTTCTTGGTGATCAGCTACCACGAGGTGAGCGTGTACGTGGTGGTCTACTTCGCCAGCGCCTACTTCATCGCCGTCGGGATCTTCCAGATCGTCCTGTCCTTCCGTCTGCTCAAGCACCGTTGGCTGTACGCCGTGGTGGGCGTGCTGTGGATCGCGGCCGGCGTCATCGGCTTCGTGTGGCCGCACATCACCCTCTACATCATCGCCATCCTGATCGGGTGGTCGTTCCTGGTGTTCGGCGTGGTCGACATCGTGCACTCGCTGGAGCGCCGCCAGACGCCGCACTGGTGGATCTACCTGATCCGCGGCATCGCGTCGGTGGTCATCGCCTTCCTGGTCCTGCGTCACCCGGGTGGCACCCTCACCGCGCTGGTCATCCTCCTCGGCGCGTGGGCCATCCTCTTCGGTGTGATCGAGATCATCGGCGCCTTCTCGGCCCGCCACGCCGTCCGGGACTGGGAAGCGCTCAAGGCCCAGCAGCCCTGACGGCAGGGGGACGCCGTGCGCCTGGCCAGCTTCTCCCTCGCCGCCGGCGCGCCGGCGAGCCCGCGGCGGCCCGGCCTCGTGGTCGGTGACGAGATCGTCGACCTGAGCGATCCCGCCGTGGACCTGCCCCCGTCCATGAGGGGCATCCTGGCGCTCGGGCCCGACGCCCTGGCCCGGGCCGGCCGGGCCGCCTCGGGGCCCGCCACCCGCCATGCCCTCGGCGCCGTGCGCCTCCACGCCCCGGTGCCCGACCCCCCCTGCATCCTGGCCATCGGCATGAACTACCGGGCCCACGTGGCCGAGATGGGACGGGAACCCCCCGAGTACCAGTACTGGTTCAACAAGCAGCGGACGTCCATCGCCGGTCCCGACGACCCGATCCTGCTGCCGACCGTGTCGTCCATGGTCGACTACGAGGGCGAGCTGGCCATGGTGATCGGTCGTCGGTGCCAGCACATCCCGGCCGCGCGGGCGATGGAGGTGGTGGCCGGCTTCACCGTCATCGACGACGTGAGCGCCCGAGACTGGCAGTGGCGGACGCCGACCTTCACCATGGGCAAGTCCTTCGACACCCATGCGCCCTGCGGGCCGTGGTTGGTCACCACCGACGAGGTGGGTGACCCGGGCCATCTCGCCATCCGGACCTGGGTCAACGACGAGCTGCGGCAAGATTCGACCACGGCGGACCTGATCTTCGACTGCGCCAGCATGATCGAGTACCTGTCCACCGCCTTCCCGCTCGAGGCGGGCACCGTCGTGGCCACCGGGACACCGGCCGGCGTGGGTGCGGGGCTCGATCCGCCGCGCTTCCTGGCCGACGGCGACGTGGTGCGGATCGCCATCGAGGGGATCGGGGAGCTGCGCAATCCGGTGGTCCAGGGCGACGGTCCGGCCCCCGTCGGCCTCGATTGAGGCCGGCGGGGTCACGAAACCCGCCGGACACGGCACAATGGTGGGGTGACCGAGACCGCCGACCACGTGGACGACGCCGAACGGGCCGACCGCCTGGCCAAGCTGCAGGGCATCATCGACCTCATGCGTCCCGCGGTGCAGGCCGACGGGGGGGACCTGGTCCTGGTCCGGGCCGACGTCGAGAGCGGGGTGATCGAGGTGCAGCTCCAGGGCGCCTGTAGCTCGTGCGCCGTGAGCTCGGCCACCCTGTCCGGCGGGGTCGAGCGCATCCTGCGGGACCGCCTGCCCTGGGTGACCGAGGTGATCGGCGGTCTGGACGACTCGCTGAGCGACGACGAGAGCTTCGCGCTGGGCAGCGGCGGGTACGTCCCCAGTTTCTGACCCTGGCTTCTGACCCCCGGTTGCTGACCCGGACCCTCGGACCCGGTTCCTGACGCGGGGCCTGGCGACTCATTAGTTAGCGAAACTAAGTATACTGGGAGCCATGCCCCCGGCCCCGATGACGACCGCCCAGACGGCACAGTCCGCCACCCTGGCGCAGGAGGAGTTGGCCAGCCGGCTCCGCGCCTCCATCAACCGCCTGCACCGGCGCCTCCGCCAGGAATCGCTGGCCGGGCTCTCACCGGCCCAAGCGTCTGCCCTGGGTGCGGTCAGTCGGCTCGGGAGCCCCACCCTGGGGGAGTTGGCGGCAGTCGAGCAGGTGCAACCGCCGACCATGACGCGGATCGTGACCTCCCTCACCGACGCCGGCATGGTCACCCGGGTCACCGACGTCGACGATCGGCGCAGCGCGCGGGTGCGCATCACCCCGGCCGGCCGGCGCCGGCTGGCCCAGATCCGCACCTTGAAGAACGCCTTTCTGACCCGGCGCCTGGCCGACCTGAGCCCCGACGAGCAGGGCCGGGCGGCCGACCTGGTGGCCCTTCTCGAGCACCTGCTGGGGGACACGTGACCCGGCTGCGGGGCGCCACCCGCAAGACCTTCGCCGCCCTCGCGGTGCGGAATTTCCGCCTGTACTTCACCGGCCAGGTCATCTCGGTCTCGGGCACCTGGATGCAGATGGTGGCCCAGGCCTACCTCATCCTCTACGTGCTGCACGGCACCGGCGTCGACGTGGCGATCGCCGTCGGGCTGCAGTTCCTTCCCATGCTGTTTTTCGGGCCCTTCGGGGGCCTCATCGCCGACCGCCTCAACAAGCGCAGGCTGCTCTATGCCACCCAGGGTTCGGCCGGCCTGCTGGCCCTCGTGTTCGGCCTCCTGGTGGTCACCGGGGCGGTCCGGTTGATCGACGTGTACGTGTTGGCCGGCCTGCTCGGCGTGGTGAACCTCTTTGACAACCCGGCCCGCCAGACCTTCGTCCCCGAAATGGTCGGGCGCAAGCTCCTCCCCAACGCGGTCAGTCTCAACAGCGTGGTGATGAACGGAGCCCGGGTCATCGGGCCGGGGATCGGCGGCATTTTGATCCTGACGCTCGGCGTCTCGGCCTGCTTCATGGTCAACGCCGCCTCCTACGGCGCCGTGCTGATCGCCCTCGCGCTCATGCGCTCCGCGGAGCTCCACCCGACCAACGCGGTGGCGCGGGCGAAGGGTCAGGTGCGCCAGGGCCTGCGGTACGTATGGTCGACGCCCGATCTGAGGAACCCGCTGATCTCCATGGCCATCGTGGGCGTCTTCGCCTTCAATTTCACGGTCACCCTCCCGCTGCTGGCCAAATTCACATTTGACGGAGGGGCGGGCCTCTACAGCACCTTCCTGGCCGCCATGGGCGCCGGGGCGGTGGCCGGCGGCCTGTTCATGGCCCACCGGAGCCGGCCGTCGCAGAAGCTTCTCGCTCTCATCGCCGTGATCTTCGGAGCGCTCATATTGGCCGTGGCCCTGGCGCCGACGCGGACGGTGGCCATCGTCTTGCTGGTCCCGATGGGGGCGGCCAGCATCTCCTTCATCGCCACCAACAACGCCATCCTGCAGCTGAGGTCCGAACCGTCGATGCGGGGACGGGTCATGTCCCTCAACGCCCTGGCCTTTCTGGGCACCACGCCGATCGGTGCCCTCCTGCTGGGGTGGATCAGTGACACCTCCAGCCCGCGGGTGGCGCTGCTGGTGGGGGCCGTGGCCACCCTGGGGGCCAGCGTGCCGCTGGTGCTGCACGCCACCCGGGCCGATCGGGTCCGCCGAGCGGCCGAGACCGCCGACCAGGCACGGGCCGTCGAGCAGGAGGCCGAAGTGATGACGCTGCCCGTCCCCGAGCTCCGGGCCGTCCCGGGCGAGCGCACCTTCGGCTGAGCCGGCGGTGGTCATGGGCGAGGGGCCGTTCCTCTTCAGCGACCGACGCCGGGCGGGCTCCTTCGGCGACGATGCCGACCTGTACGACCGGGTCCGCCCGGCCTACCCCCCGGCGCTGGTCGACACCCTGATGGCCGAGCGGCCCGCGACGGTGCTCGACGTCGGCTGCGGCACGGGCATCGCCGCCCGCCTGTTCGCCGCCCGCGGCTGCGCCGTCCACGGCTTGGAGCCCGATGCCCGGATGGCCGCGGTCGCCCGGGGCCACGGCGTGACGGTCGAGGACGGGGCCTTCGAGTCGTGGGACCCCGGCTCCCGGCGGTTCGACCTCCTCATCGCCGCCCAGTCCTGGCACTGGGTCGATCCGCACGCGGGGGCCACGAAGGCGGCCGCCGCGTTGCGCCCCGGCGGCCGTATCGGGTTGTTCTGGAACCAGGCGAATCCCGCTCCGCCGGCCCGGGACGCGCTGCGGCGCGCCTACGCCCGGTGCGCCCCCGAACTGGGCCGCCACTCGGTGCTCCTCGGCGCACGGGACGCGTCGCTCTACAAGGCCATCGCCGAGGCGGTGCGGGCCACGGATCGCTTCGGCCCGGTGGCGCTCGTCGCCTTCGGCCACGACGCGGTCTACTCGACGGAGACCTGGTTGGAGCTGACGGTGACCCACAGCGACCACCGCACGCTGCCGCCTTCGCAGCTGGCCGCGCTGCTGGCGGCGGTGCGCACCGAGGTCGACGCCAGCGGTGGACGGGTCCCGGTGCACTACGAGACCACCCTGGTGACCGGCCGGACGCACGCCGGCGCCGCGAGGTGACGCGGAGGTGGCGTCACCGAGGGGCGCCGCCAATGAGCATCCCCCCACCACGCCGGATCCGTCCGGCGGCGCCCTAGCCTTAGGCCGGCTTGGGCTCCTTGGGCAGGCCGAGCACGCGCTCGCCGACGATGTTGCGCTGGATCTCCGCCGTGCCGCCCCAAATGGTCTCCGAGCGCGAGAAGAAGAAGAGGGACTGCAGGTTGTCGACCGGGTAGCCGGCGCGCGCCCGTCGGGCGCCGGGGAGCAGCGTGTCCGCCCCGTCGTCGCCCTGGAGGATCTGGCCGTCCATGCCCATGATGTCCATGGCCAGCAACAGGGTCTCTTGATGGGCCTCGGACCAGAACATCTTGTTGCAGGCACTCAACGCCGCGGTGGCATGCGTGCCGGCCAGGGCATCGGTCAGCGTGCGGTAGCCGTTGATCTGCATGATCTTGATGTTCGACCAGGAGCGGGCCAGCCGCTGCCGGATGAGCGGGTCGCCGCTGGCCCCACTGCGTCGGGCCAGGTTCAAGATCTCGTCGAACTCCTTGAGGAACCGGCGATGTCCGGTGGTCGACGAGGTCCCCCGCTCGAACCCCAGCGTGGTCATGGCCACCTTCCACCCGTTGTTGACCCCACCGATGACGTTGCCCTCGGGGCAGCGGACGTCGGTGAAGAAGACCTCGTTGAACTCGGCCGAACCGTCCACCTGCTCAATAGGGCGGACCTCCACCCCGGGCTGCTTCATGGGGACCAAGAGGTAGGAGATGCCGGCGTGCTTGGGCACGTCGGGGTCGGTGCGGGCGAGCAGGAAGATGTAGTCGGCGTAGTGGGCCTGGGTGGTCCACACCTTCTGGCCGTTGACCACCCACTCGTCGCCGTCCTGCTCGGCCCGGGTCTTCAGCCCGGCGAGATCCGATCCGGCGTCGGGCTCGCTGAACCCCTGGCACCAGGCGATCTCGCCCTTGAGAATGCCCGGGATGAACTGCTGCTTCTGCTCCTCGGTTCCCCACTGCAAGATGGTGGGACCGACCAGCGTGTCCCCGAAGAAGTCGGCGCGCAGCGGCGCGCCGGCGCGGGCGAACTCCTCGTTCAGCACGACCTGCTCGAGCAGGGTCAGACCCTTGCCGCCGTACTCGGCGGGCCAGCTGGCGCAGATCCAGCCTCCGGCGAAGAGCTTGGCCGTCCACTCCTCGTTGAAGGCCCTGCGCTCGTCGGGGGTCAAGGAGAAGGTGGGCTCGCCCCAGCCCGCGGGCAGATTCGCCACCAGCCAGGCACGGATGACCCCGCGGAACTCCTCGGCGTCGGGGGGATAGATCAGGTCCATGACTGCACCGTACCGGTGCGGCCGACCGGACGCCGACTGCTTCGGGACCGGCCCCCGGAGGCGGTCGGGATACACTGGCGCCTCGACACAGCGCCACGGCGCGCGCCGCCCTGTCCAGGGCACAACCGGAAGGAGGTGTGGCCATGCGAAGAGGCGAACCCCCCAGTAGCACCGCCGGCACACCGCTCCGTTCCCACACCTGGTGAACCTGTAGCTCCCGCTCCGCTCGACGGAGTTCATCTGGTGTCGCGTGTCCAGGGGTGCCGGCCACCGTCGTCCGGGGCGCCGCCTGCGCGCCCATCTCCGACTCGTTCGTTCCACACCGACCGCGCCGTGAGCGCCGCACAGGAGGTCCCATCATGGCCACGCCTGCGCCGGAAGGCACCCACTCCGGCTCCCCGCACCCCGTCCCCGCCCGTCCCGGGGCCGATCGACCGGCGCACCAGCGCCGCCGTCGGGCCCGCCGCATCCTGGCGTCGGAAGGCGTCTTCGACTCGATCGTGTCGTTGGCCGGCATCGTCGGCCGACCGGTGACCAACCAGACGGGACAGGAGATCGGGCGACTCGACGACGTCGTGGCCCGCTGGACCGACGGGCAGACCTATCCTCCGGTCACCGGGCTGATCATCCGCGTGGGCCGGCGGCTGGCTTTTGTCCCGGCGTCGGCCATCGACCGGATCGCCCACGCCGAGGTGCTGCTGCGCTCATCGCGCCTCGATCTCCGCGACGCCGTCCGTCGGCCCGACGAGGTGTGGCTGGCCCGGGACGTCCTCGACCACCAACTGGTCGACGTCGACGGCGTCCAGGTGATCCGGGCCGCCGACCTGTACCTGGCCGAGGTCATCGGTCGCATCCGCCTCGTGGGCGCGGACGTTTCATCCGCCACTCTGCTGCGCCGGCTCGGCCCCCGGCGCTGGCGGCCCCTGCCGACGCCCGATCGGGTCATCGACTGGGCGGCTATCCAGCCCTTCAGCGATGCCGGCGATTCCGTCGATGGGGCGGCGCAGGTGCGGCTGCGGACCACCCACGAGGGCCTGCACCGCCTGCGGCCCGGTGAGCTGGCCGACCTGCTCGAGGACCTGCGCCGCGACGAGCGGAGCGAGCTTCTGGCGGCCTTGAGCGCCGACGAGGCGGCCGACGCCCTCGAGGAGATGCGACCCGACGACCTGTCGCAACTCTTGCGCGAGGCGGACCCCGACGACGCGGCCCGCCTGCTGGCGGCGATGGAGCCCGACGAGGCGGTCGACGCGCTGCGGGACCTCCCCGCGGCGGTGCGCACGGAATTGCTGAGGCGGATGCCGACGTCGGCGGCGTCGGCCCTGCGCCAGCTGCTGGGGTACCCCGAGGACGAAGCCGCCGGCATCATGACCACGGCCCTGGTGCTGGTCAATGCCGACGACACCGTGTCCCAGGTGGTCGACCGGCTGGAGGAGGCCCGGGGCCACGACGTCGATCTCGACGCCGTCAGCGTGGTCGACCAGGAGGGTCGCCTGATCGGCGACATCTCGCTGCTCACGCTGCTCCTCAAGCTCCGTGGCTCCCCCGAGGGCCGGGTCTCGACCCTGCTCACCGACGAGGATGTGGTCACGGTGCGCCCGCACGCGCCCATCGACGAGGTGGCCGGGCAGTTGGTCGAGGCTCGGCGGCTCTCGCTCGTGGTGGTCGACGACGACGGTCGGCCCATCGGGCGGATCCTGGCCGATGACGTCCTCGACGCGCTGGTCCCCCTCAAGGGCCGCTTCCACTTCCCCCGCCTGTTGACGTGAAGCTGCGCTCTCGGCGGAGGGGCTTGATCTACCTGGCGGCGGCGGGACCCGGTCTGGTGGCGGCGGCGGCGGGCAACGACGCCGGGGGGATCGTCACCTACGCCTCCGCCGGGGCCGAGTTCGTCTATCGCACGCTCTTCCTCATGGTGCTCATCACGATCGCCTACGTCGTGGTCCAAGAGATGGTGGCTCGCCTGGCCGTGCACACCGGGAAGGGCCTGGCCGCCCTGATCCGAGAGGAGTTCCCGCTCCGGTTGACGGCATTCGCGGTGACCGCCTTCGCCATTGCCAACGTGGGTCTCATGGTGACGGAGTTCGGCGGGATCGCCACCGCCTTCGATATCTTCGGTGTCTCGCGGTACCTCTCCGTCCCGATCGCCGCGGTGGCCATCTGGTCCCTCGTGCTGTTCGGTTCGTACCGCTATGCCGAGCGGGTCTTCCTGTTGATGACCCTGGTCTTCATCACGTACCCGATTGCCGCCGTCTTGGCCAAGCCCGATTGGAGCCAGGTGGCGGCCAACACGCTCTGGCCTCACTTCGTCGCCTCCAAGTCGTTCCTGCTGCTCAGCGTCGCCCTCATCGGAACCACCATCACGCCGTACATCCAGCTGTACGAGGCCGGAGCCGTGGTGGACAAGGGCGTCAAGCCGGCGGAGTACCGCTTCCAGCGGGTCGACGCCATCGTCGGGGCGCTCCTGGCCGCCTTCGTCGCCATGTCGATCATCGTGGCCACCGGGGCGGCCATCGGGGGGAGCGGCCCGCTGACCTCGGCCAGCCAGGCGGCCAAGGCGTTGGTGCCCGTGGTGGGCCCGGCGGCCGAGACGCTCTTCGGCGTCGGGCTCCTGGGCGCGTCGGCCCTGGCCGCCGCCGTGGTGCCGCTCTCCACCTCCTACGCCGTGGCGGAGGCGGTCGGGGTCGAGCGGTCCGTGTCGTCGAGCTTCCGCCAGGCCCCGCTGTTCCTGGGCATCTTCACCGGTCAGATCCTGATCGGCGCCGCCGTGGTGCTCGTCCCGGGCAACATCATCACCCTGATCATCAACACCCAGGTCCTCGAGGGCGTGATCACCCCCATCACCCTGATCCTGATCCTGATCCTGGCCAACCGGCGCTCGCTCCTCGGCGCGGCAGCCAACGGACCCCTGGCCCGATGGCTGGGGGGAGCCTGCATCATCTCGGTGGCCGTGGTGGCCACGGTGTTCGTCGGCCTGACCGTCCTGGGCTGGTGCGGGGTCGCCTGAGCCGGTGTGGCCGGGCCTCCGTCCGCGTGCCGTTTGCGCCCGACGGTGGGGTTCGGGGAGGCTGTGGGGCCATGGCTGGACGTGTCGGAGCACCCTGTGCCTAAGACGCCCCGCCAGAAGTGGATCGACACCAGGGAGTCGTGGGAGCGCTCGCGCCATATCGTGGTGCCCCCCGCGGTGCCGGCCGCACCGCCGCGACCTGGTGGTTTGCGGGTGGCGTTCCTCATCTATCGGGGGAACCCGCGTTGTGGCGGCCAGGGGGTCTACACCCGCCACCTGACCCGGGAGCTGGTGGCGCTGGGGCACTCGGTCGAGGTGTTCGCCGGGCCGCCGTGGCCCGAGCTCGATCCCGGGGTCGGCTTCACCCCGGTTCGGGGCATGGACCTCTACCGTGAGCCCGACCCCTTCCGCGTGCCGCATCCCCGCGAGTTCACGGACCGCCGGGACTGGGTCGAGTTCGCCATCATGTGCACCGCCGGATTCGGTGAGCCACTGGCCTACTCGCGGCGGGCCCGGGCCCTGCTGGCCGCTCGGCGTGACGACTTCGACGTGGTGCACGACAACCAGTGCCTCGGTACCGGGATGCTCGGCATGGTCGAGGACGGGTGGCCCCTGCTCACCACCTTGCACCACCCGATCACCGTCGACCGCCAGCTGGCCCTCTCCCACACGACCAACCCGTGGCAGCAGGTCACCACCCGGCGCTGGTTCGGGTTCCTCGGCATGCAGGTGCGGGTGGCCCGCGCCCTGCCCGCCGTGGTGACGGTGTCGCAGTCGTCGCGGCGCGACATCGCGGCGCAGATGCAGGTGAGCCCGGATCGGATGACCGTCGTGCCGGTGGGGGTCGACCACACGGTCTTCCGCCCGCGCCACGACGTGATCCCGAAGCCGGGTCGGATCATGGTCACCTCGTCGAGCGATGTCCCCATGAAGGGACTGGTCCCCCTGCTCGAAGCCGTGGCCAAGCTGCGCACGGAGCGGGACATCGAGTTGACCGTCATCGGCCGTCCCCGCGAGGGGGGTCGGGTCGACAAGGCCATCGCGCGGCTCGGGCTGGCCGACATCGTGCACTGCGTGAGCGGCATCAGCGACGACGCGCTGGCCCGACTGTACGGCGAGGCCGAGGTGGCGGTGGTGCCGTCGCTCTACGAGGGGTTCTCCCTGCCGGCCATCGAGGCCATGTCCTGCGGGGTGGCCGTGCTGGCCACCACCGGCGGCGCGCTGCCCGAGGTGGTCGGCACCGATGGCGAGACCGGGTTGCTGGTCGCCCCCGACGACCCCGGCGCGCTGGCCGGCGGCATCGCCCGCCTGCTCGACGATCCCGCGCTGCGGGCGGCGCTGGGTGCGGCCGGTCGCGCCCGGGTGATCAGCCGCTTCACCTGGGGGGTGACGGCGGCCGGCACGGCCGCCTGCTACCGGGCCCTGCTGGAGGGCAAGCCGCTGCCGGGAGCGCCGCCGGCGCCGGCGGCGGGCGCGGCCACGACCGAACCGAAGAAGGATGGGCCATGTTGACCGTTGACTACGACCGGCTCGGGGTGCGCCCGGGCGATCACCTGCTCGACCTGGGCTGCGGCTTCGGGCGCCATGCCTTCGAGGCCGCGCGCCGGGGCGCCTCGGTGGTCGCCCTCGACGCCGGGCCCGAGGAGGTGGCCCAGGTGCGCGCCACGTTCGCCGCCATGATGGAGGCGGGGGAGTTGGCGGCGGACCATCCGGCCACCGCCGTCCAGGGTGACGCCCTGTCCCTCCCCTTCCCCGACGGCCGGTTCGACCGGGTCATCGCCTCGGAGGTGCTCGAGCACATACCCGACGACGTGGCCGCCATGCGCGAGCTGTCCCGCGTCCTGCGGCCCGGCGGCACCATGGCGGTGACCGTGCCCCGCTGCGGGCCCGAGGCGGTCAACTGGGCGCTGTCCGACGAGTACCACGACACGCCGGGCGGTCATGTCCGGATCTACCGACGCTCGACGCTGGAACGCCGGCTGGCCTCGACCGGCCTGCGGCCCACCGGCTTCCATCACGCCCACGGACTGCACTCGCCCTACTGGTGGCTGCGCTGCCTGGTCGGCCCGAGCAACGACACCAATCCGGTGGTCGAGGCGTACCACAAGGTCCTGGTGTGGGACATCGTCAAGGCGCCGCTGGTGACCCGGGCGGCCGAACGCGTCCTGAGCCCGCTCATCGGCAAGAGCCTCGTGCTCTACCTGTCCAAACCCGCTCGGGGCGTCGCCGGCCTCCCCGACGCCCGCCCCGCCGTGCCCCGGGGCGTCCCGGGCGGACGCGGCCCGACGCCGACGCACGGAGCAGCGGCATGACGACCGACGACGTGCGCTACGACGAGGTCACCGTCCCCGAGGTGCCGGGTGTGCTGAGCGCGTCCGACGTCCTGGCCACGGCCCACGCCATCGCCGAGCTCCAGGGCCGCGACGGCATGATCCCGTGGTTCCGCGGCGGGCACTGCGACCCCTGGAATCACGTGGAGAGTGCCATGGCGCTCTCCGTGTGCGGCCTGTTCGACGAGGCCGTGCGCGCCTACCGCTGGCTGGCCGACCGGCAACTGCCCGACGGGAGCTGGTTCAACTATTACCAGGGTGCGGGTGTCAAGGACCAGCGGCTCGACACCAACGTCTGCGCCTATCTGGCCGCCGGCGCCTGGCACCACCACCTGATCACCGGGGACATCGAGTTCCTCGGTGAGCTGTGGCCCACCATTGAGGGAGTCATCGACTTCATCCTGCGCTGGCAGCAGCCGGACGGGTCGGTGCGCTGGTCCCTCGACGCCGCCGGACGGCCCGAGCAGTACGCGCTCCTGACCGGATCGTCCTCCATCTACCACTCCCTGCGCTGCGCCACCTCCATCGCCGAGTGCCTGGCCAAGGACCGTCCGGACTGGGAGCTGGCCGCCGGCCGTCTGGGCCACGCGGTGGCCCACCACCCCACGGCCTTCGCGCCCAAGGTGGAGTTCGCCATGGACTGGTACTACCCCATGCTCTCGGGGGCACTCGAGGGGGAGGCCGGCCGCCGCCGCCTGGCCGAGGGATGGTCGACCTTCGTCATGGAGGGCCTGGGCGTGCGCTGCGTCTCGACCGGGGATTGGGTCACGGCGGCGGAGACGGCGGAGTGTGTCATGGCCCTCGACGGCCTGGGCATGGACCGCCACGCCCGCGACCTCTTCGTCGCCGGGCAGAATCTCCGCCTCCCCGACGGCTCGTACTGGACCGGCATGGTCTACCCCGAGCACGTCACCTTCCCCGAGGGCGAGCGGACCAGCTACACCTTCGCCGCCATGGTGCTGGCCGCCGACGCGCTGTCCTCCACGACGCCCGCCGCCGGCCTCTTCCGCGGGGAGTGCCTGCCCGCCCGGCTCGACCTGGCCGAGCCGCACTGCCGCGGGGACGCCGCCACGGGTTGCACGGCGGGCTGAGCGGCGGGCGTATCGGCGGGACGCGTCAACCCGGCGCCGCCACGCGGCGCAGGACGCGCAGACTGCCGCAGGCGCCGTCGTCGACGAACTCCCGCGACGCCAGCGCGGCCCGATAGAGCTCGTAGGGCGGTCGTCCCCCGTCGGCGGGGTCGGGGAAGACGTCGTGAATGGCCAGCCAACCGCCGGGTGCGACCAGCGGGGCCCAGCCCCGGAAGTCGGCCCAGGCCGGTTCGGCGCCGTGGCCACCGTCAATGAAGCAGAAGGCCAGCGGGTGCCGCCAGCGCGCCGCCACGGTGGGCGAGTCGCCCACCACTCCGACCACCGCCCCCTCGAGGCCGGCGTGGCTCACGGCGTGGCGCCAGTGCAGCAGGGTGTCGATCCGGTCCAGCCCGGGATCCACCAGGTCGGCCTCGTGGTACTCCCAGCCGGCCTGGTTCTCCTCCGAACCGCGGTGGTGATCGACGGAGAACAACACGGCCCCGGTCGCCTCGGCCGCACCGCCGAGGTAGAGGGTCGACTTCCCGCACCAGGCGCCGATCTCCACGAAGGTGGTCGGCCCGGGCCAGCGGGCCCGTCCGGCCCGCAGCGCGGCGAGCAGGAGTGCGGCGCCCTCGTCGTCGGGCATGAAGCCGCGGGTGGACCGGGCGGCGCGGATCACCGATTGCAGTCGCTCGGTCTCCAGGGCGGCGTCGGTGGGGAGCGGGGGGTTCATCGGGCCACGAGAGTGTAGAGGGTGACGGCGGCGAAGCCCAAGAAGATGAGACCGCCGGCCACCCGGATGGTGCTGATCGGCAACAGTCGGAGCAGGGCCCTCCCGGCGAAGGCGCCCAGGGCGGCGTCGGTGACGAAGGCCAGCGCGGCGCCGATGCCCACCTCGAGGGGGGCGTGGTACTTGGCCACCAGGTTGATGGTGAGCAGCTGGGTGATGTCACCGAGCTCGCCCACCAGGACGACCCCGAACGCGGTGCCGGCGACCTCGAGCCTCTTGGCCGCGGCAGTCTCGCCTTCGGCCGGAACCTGGGCGCCGGCGGCGGCCTCGCCTTCGGCCAGCACCTCCCGCTCGGGCACCAGGATGAGATACAGCGCACCACCGACGAAGAGGGTGGCCACGATGATCTGAAGGACGGTGTGGGGCAGCAGCAACAGCAGCTTCCCCGCCACCACGGCCAGGACCACGTGGATCAGGAAGGCAGCCGAGGCACCGATCCACACGAAGAGCGGGCTCGAGCGGCTTCCCATGACCAAGGTGGCGATCATCGACTTGTCGGGCAGTTCGGCCACCACGATCACGATGTAGACGGTCGCGATCACCGCCAGGTCCACGGTCGCTCCTCAGGCCATGGGAACGGTGCCGGGCCCCTGACGGCCGGCACGGCGGTCCGGCGCGGCCGTCGCCGGGCTGGTCAAGGGGCGGGCGCGGCGGCCGCGGCCAGGGCCCGGCGACAGGTTTGTCCCAGCTGGGCGCGCTCGCGCCCGGCGAAGGCGACCTGCACGCCCAGGCGCTCGATGGATTGCGCCACGCGGCGTGGCCCCGATTCCACCGGGTGCTCGCCCAGGAACTCCACCACGCCCCGGGCGAGCTCGGCGTCGGCGCACAGCGCCGGGATGGCCTCGATCATGCGCACGGGGGCGTTCTTGGGGAACCGCTTGAGCAGGTCGTCCCACGACTCGGTCATGCGCCGCCAGGTGACCGGCCCGGCGACGGGGTTGGCCAGCAGGGCGCCGATCACGAGGAAACCGTTCTGGCTCCGCACCTCGGTCATCGCCAGCTCGAACGTGCGCTCGGCCAGCCGGGGGTCGGGGAAGGCGGCCAGGGCCTGGAGCGACCGCAGGACCTCCTGCGGCGTGGCGGCGGTCCGGTAGCGCTCGAGCAGCGCCTCGTAGTCCCCGGGCCGTAGCAGCTGCGCCACCACGGTCAGGACGGCCACCTCGATGTCGGCCGGGATCGGCCGGTCGCCACCGCCCCCGATGGGGGAGGCGTCGAACCGGGCCGCCGCCTCGGCCCGCACGGCGGCATCGGCCCCGATGGTGCCCAGGAGGTTGATGGCCGACGATCGCAGGGTGGGCGTGCGTGCGGCCTCGCCGGCCACCGCGTCGAAGCCGAGCCGCTCGTGCGGCGGCCCCAGCAGGGCGGCCACGACCCGGCGCAGGGCGGGGCGGTCCGCCTCGTCGACGATGCGGTCGCTCAGCACCAGGGCATGGGCCACCGGGGGCCACGGAGCCGGGTCGGTCTCCGCGCCGAGACGGGCGGCCACGGTCAGGAACTCCTCGAGGGTGATGTGCCCGGCCAGCGTGCCGGCCCAGGAGTCGGCCAGCAGGTTCGACCGCTCCAGCGGGGTCAACGCGCCCAGGTGCTCGGCCAGGGCCAATCGGTGATCACCGTGATAGCCGGTCCGGAAGACCCCCCACCCGTCGGCGTTGAGCACCGCCAGTCCGGTGTCGGCCTCGGGCAGGTGGACGGGGTCGGCGCCCAGGACGAGGCGGCGGGCGGGCGCACCGGGCCGGTCGCCCAGGGCGAGCGACCGCACGGTCAGGGGGACGTCCCAGGAGCTCCCGATGGACGACGAGCCTCCCTCGGGGGCCGGGCCGAAGGAGAACGGCTGCTGGGTGACCGCGCCGCCCTCCAGCGAGACGAGGGGATGCCCCCCTTGGAGGATGAAGGAGTCCATGACGGCGCGCACCGGTTCCCCGCTGGCCTCTTCGAGCGCTTTCCACAGATCGCTGGTGACCGTGTTGGCATAGGCGTGACGTCGCAGGTAGGTGCGGACACCCTGCCGGAATGCCGCGGGCCCGATGTGCTGTTCGAGCATGCGCAGGACGGCGCATCCCTTCTCATAGGTGAGGAGGTCGAACATCCCCTCCGCCTCCTTGGGCGGTCCCACCGGGTACTCGATGGGGCGGGTGGCGTGCAGCCCGTCCACGGCCAGGGCCGCCTCACGGGAGGGCGTGAAGCCGACCCAGCGCTCCCAGGCCGGCCGGAAGGCGTCCACGCACAGCGCCGACATGAACGTGGCGAAGGCCTCGTTGAGCCAGATGCCCTCCCACCAGCCCATGGTGACCAGGTCGCCGAACCACATGTGGGCCAGCTCGTGGGCGATGACGTCGGCCACCCGCTCGAGCTCGGCCCGGGAGGCCCTCGAGGGATCGACCAGCAGGGCCGTGTCGCGGAAGGTGATGCAGCCCAGGTTCTCCATGGCGCCGGCGGCAAAGTCGGGGATGGCGATCAGATCGACCTTCTCGCCGGGATACGGGAGCGCGAAGTACTCGGTGAAGAAGCGCAGGGAGAAGGCCCCGACGGCCAGGGCGAAGTCGGCCAGCCCCCGCTTGCCCGGGGTGAAGGCCACTCGCAGCGGCACGCCGTCCACGTCGACCGTCTCGGTGGTCTCGAGGTCCCCGACGACGTAGGCCACCAGGTAACTGGACATCTTCATGGTGGGGGAGAAGCGGACCCGCTGCTTGGCCCCCAGGCGCTCCACGTCGACGACGGGGGAATTGGAGAAGGTGGTGACGTCACGATCGACGATCAGGGTGACCTCGAACACCGCCTTGCGGTCGGGCTCGTCCCAGCAGGGAAAGCCCCGGCGCGCGTCGACGGATTCGAATTGCGTGGTGGCGACGGTGTGGGTCTCCCCCTCGGCATCGGTGTAGGTGGACCGGTAGAAGCCGCGCAACCGGTCGTTCAGCGTGCCCGTGAAGCGGCACGTGAGCTCGCAGGGCCCGGGCGGCAGCGCCACGGAGGGACGGAACACCACCTGCTCGAGCTCGTCACGGAAGGTGACGGCGCACCCGATCGACCGCCCGGCGTCGGTGCGGACCTCCACGTCGCTGATGGCCAGGTCAGCCGCATTGAGCACGATCTCGTCGACGACCTCGTGCACCATCACGTCGATGTTGGCCGTGCCCGAGAAGGAGGCCGAGCCGACGTCGGGCTCGATCTCGAGGCGGTACACGAGGGGCTCGACCGTTCGGGGCAGACGGAAGGATCCCCCCGCCGGGGCGGTCGGAGAGGGTGGGGAGGGGGGCATCGCCGGAAGGCTACCCGGCTCGCTGCGAGTAGGTTCTCGCACCGTGCCACACGACACGTCGTTGCAATCGGGGATGGATGAGGGCGGGCCCGACACCCGTCTCGACGTGGTCGCCATCGGGTCCCCCCTGCTCGACGTGCTCGAGACCACCACCGACGAGGTGCTCGAACGCGTCGGGTTGGTCAAGGGCTCGATGACCCTGATCGACCTGGCCCAGGCGACGGCGGTGCAGGCCCTGATGCGCCACCCCCGCCGCGTGTCGGGTGGCTCGGTGGCCAACACGGCCGCCGGGGTGGCCGAGCTCGGGGGCCGGGCCGGCTACGTGGGCGCCGTGGCCGACGACGAGGTGGGCCAGGCCTACGTGGAGGACCTGCGGGCGGCCGGGGTCGTCTACGAGCCGACGTACAGCGAGACCGCCGAGGGCGATGCCCTCGGCACCGGCCGGTGCGTCGTGCTCATCACCGGCGACGCCGAGCGCACCATGGGCACCTATCTCGGCGCGGCCTCGTCGCTCACGCCGTCGGGCGTGCCCACCTCGGTGGTGGAGCGGGCGTCGGTCGTGCTCCTCGAGGGGTACCTCTGGGACGTGCCGGCGGCCAAGGAGGCCATGCGCCACGCCGCCGCCACGGCCCACCGGGGCGACGGATCCGTGGCCCTGTCGCTCTCCGACCCGTTCTGCGTGGACCGCCATCAGCGGGAGTTCCTCGATCTCCTCCTGGACGACGTCGACATCCTGCTGGGCAACGAGGAGGAGATCACGATGCTCTTCGGTGCCACCTCGCGATCCGGCGCGTTGGCGGCCGCGGCGGAGACCGGGCTGCTGGTGGTCATGACCCTGGGGGCGCAGGGCTCGGTGGTGTTGACGGCGCGGGGGCCCGAGCCGGTGGCGGCCGCCCCGGTGGACCGGGTGGTCGACACCACGGGGGCCGGGGACCTCTTCGCCGCGGGGCTCCTCTTCGCCCTGACCCACGGGATGGACCCGGTGCAGGGGGCCCGCCTCGGTGGCCTGTGCGCCGCCGAGGTCATCTCCCACACCGGGGCCCGCCCCGAAGCGGACCTGCGCGCCCTGGCCGCCGCGGCCGGGCTGCTGGCGCGGTAGGGACGGCCGGGTGTCGCTCTCCATCGGGATCGTGGGACTGCCCAACGTCGGCAAGTCCACCTTGTTCAACGCGCTGACCGACAATGAGGTGCTGGCGGCCAACTACCCCTTTGCCACCATCGACCCCAACATCGGCGTGGTGGCCCTGCCCGACGCACGCCTGTCGCAGCTCTCCGCCCTGTTCGACGATGCCCCGATCGTGCCGGCCACCGTCACCTTCGTCGACATCGCCGGCATCGTGCGCGGCGCATCGCAGGGCGAAGGCCTGGGCAACCAGTTCCTGGCGGCCATCCGGGAGTGCGACGCCATCTGCCAGGTGGTGCGCCTGTTCGAGGACGACGACGTCGTCCACGTCGACGGCCGGGTCGATCCCGAGGCCGACATCGCCATCGTCAACACCGAGCTGGCGCTGGCGGACCTGCAGACGGTGGCCAACCGTCTGCCCAAGTTGGCCAAGGAGGCCCGGGCCCGCCCCGAGCTGGCCGCCACCGCGGCGGCCACCGCCACGGCCGAGCGCATCCTGGACGAGGGCCGCACCATCGCCGCCGCCGCGGCCAACGGCGAGGTCGACGCCGGCCTGCTGCGCGATCTGCATCTGCTGACGGCCAAGCCGTTCGTGTACGTCTTCAACGTCGACGAGACCGCACTGGGGGACGCGGGCCTGGCGGACCGCCTGTCCGCCCTGGTGGCGCCGGCCCGCTCCGTCGTGCTCTGCGCGCAGATCGAAGCCGAGGTGGCCGGCCTGCCCCGGATCGACGCCCAGGAGCTGCTCGCGAGCTACGGCCAGCGCCAGTCGGGCCTGGAGCAGCTGGTGCAGGTGGGGTTCGCCACGCTGGGACTGCAGACCTTCCTGACCGCCGGGCCCAAGGAGGCGCGGGCCTGGACCATCCACGTGGGCGACACGGCCCCTACGGCGGCCGGGGTCATCCACACCGACTTCGAGAAGGGCTTCATCAAGGCCGAGGTGGTGAGCTTCGCCGACCTGGTGGAGGCGGGGTCCGTCGTGGCGGCGCGGGCGGCCGGCAAGGCCCGGATGGAAGGCCGGGAGTACGTCATGCGCGACGGCGACGTCGTGGAGTTCCGCTTCAACAATTAGTCCCGCACGTTGTCCCCTGAGCGGTGCCCATGGCGTCCGACGCCCCCCACGGCGAGAGGGAGGATCCCGACCCGACGGGCCCGCAACTCCGTGGCGGGCGCGACCCGTAGTGTGCAGTCATGACGACATGGACCGCGGCCGACATCCCCGATCAGCAGGGCCGGACCTGCGTGGTCACGGGGGCGAACAGCGGCCTGGGCGCGGTGATCGCCACGGAGCTGGCCCGCGCCGGTGCGCACGTCATCGTGGCCTGTCGCGACACGGCCAAGGGCGACCGGGCTGCCGCCACCATGCCCGGGAGCGTGGAGGTCCGTCGTCTCGACCTGGCCGATCTGGCCTCGGTGCGCGCCTTTGCCGGCGGCGTCGGTGAGATCGCCGTGCTGGTCAACAACGCGGGCGTCATGGCCACACCCAAGCGCCGCACCGTGGACGGCTTCGAGCTGCAGATCGGGACCAATCACCTGGGCCACTTCGCGCTCACCGGCCTGTTGCTCGACCGCGTCACCGACCGGGTCGTCACCATGTCGAGCGTGGCCCATCGCGTGGGCCGCATCGACCTGCAGGACCTGAACTGGGAGCACCGCCGGTACCAGCGCTGGCTGGCCTACGGCCAGTCGAAATTGGCCAACCTCCTGTTCACCTACCGGCTCGAGCGCCGGTTGGCGACGGCCGGCTCGCAGCGGACCGCACTCGCCGCGCACCCCGGCTATGCCGCCACCAACCTGCAGTCCCACACCGACTCCGTGCAGGACCGCCTCATGGGCGTGACCAACCGCCTGGTGGCCCAGAGCGCCGCCATGGGGGCGTTGCCGGCGCTCTACGCCGCCACGTTCCCGTCGCTCCCGGGTGGGTGCTACATCGGACCCGACGGGCCGTTCGAGCAGCGGGGCTATCCGAGGATCGTCCGGTCCAGCAAGCGCTCCTACGACGAGACCACCGCGGCCGGGCTCTGGGACCTCTCCGAGCAGCTGACCGGCGTCACCTTCCCCGATTCCTAGCGGGGGTGTGCTCGCCGGGGGCGCGCCCTGATCGTTTCCTCACACATGTCTCACACGCGGATGACGGAACGGGCGGATACTGAGACGGTGCACCTGATGGCCACGTCGACCGAACTGAAGGATTCCCGGGACCTCTTCGGGGACCACGACGCGCTGCGGGGGCGGATCGCCGAAGACGGCTACCTCTTCCTGCGGGGCCTCCTCGACCCCGGCCAGGTCGGTGAGGTCGGGCGCACGGGGCTGGGCCACCTCCAGCAGGCGGGCTGGACGGAGACCGGGACCGACCCGGTCACCGCCGCGCCGCGCCGCCCCGTCCGGGCCGTGCGGATGCTCGACGCGCTGGGCGACCCCGGCTACCGGCGGATCGTGGCCGATCCGGGTTTCGCCGCCATCCCCTTCGTCTCCCCCCTGGCCGATCTGATGGCGCAGCTGCTCGGGCCCGCGGGCTTCTGCTACCCCATGAGAGTGCCCCGCATCGTGTACCCGGCCGCGCTGGTGCCACGCCAACCCGGCAACGTGGTGCACATGGACTACCGGTCGGTGCAGGACATGTTCACGTGCTGGGTGCCGCTCGGGGCGGTGCCGCGGTCCCTCGGGGGGCTGGCGGTACAACCGGGAAGCCAGCGCACCAGCCGGGTGCGGTACCGGCCGCTCGACCGGCTCGAGCGCGGGTGGAGGACGACCGACTACGAGCCCGGCGATGTGCTGGTGTTCCACTGCCTGACCACCCACGCCGCGCTGCCCAACCGGGAAGGACGCATGCGGTTCTCGGCCGAGTACCGCTGGCAGTTGGCCGACCAGCCGGCGCCGCGGCGCCTGGTCATCGGACCCCAGGGCCACGAGATCGGCTCGCGGCTGTTCTCCCGCCTGCCCTGGTGGCACTCGGTCACGGCGGGACTGACCCTGTTCGACGACGGCGGAGCCGGCGCCCGCCCTTCGCTCCCCGCCCCGCCGTCGCGCTTCGTGTCATTCTCCAACTGAGGCGACGGGCACCGAGGGCCACGCGCACCGACGGGCCACGCGCACCGACGGGGACGCTCACCCCTGGACGCTGAAGGGCGTCGTGATCGGGTGGCCGGCCGGGTCGATCACGTACCAGGGCCCGCCGTCCTGGTCGATGGCCTGACCGGTGATCCACCCCGGCTCCTCGTCGAGGGTGTAGGTGTAGAGCGGGTGGCCGCCGTAGGAGATCTGGACGGCGCCGCCGGGTCGCGGGAGCGTGCCCACCAGGGAGCGATCGACCCCGGGGCCCACCTCGATCGGGCCCACCTTGACCAAGGGGGGCCACTGGTACACACAGCCGTCGTTGGTGCAGGCGCTGTGCGTGGGGGTGTCGGGCAGGAAGTCGTAGAGCGCGTGCCCGGTCCCGGTGGCCAGCACCGACCCGGCCGGTGAATGGATGAGCTCCAGCGTCAGGCTGGCGTCGGTGGTGGGCGGCGAGGAGAGCGTGGTGGTCGGGCCGCCGCAGGCGGCCAGGGTGAGGGCGACCACGGCGAGCGCTGCGGCGAGGGCGGAGGGGAGCCGGCGCAGGCCTCCCGTCACGGCGAGCCCGGGGCGCAGGCGGTGGGGCAGGTCATGGAGGACACCATCCATACCCGTCCGGCGCCGTCCATGCCAGTCACGGCCGGGCCCGCGGTGGCTCAGTCGGCGTCGGGGTCGGGGGGGAGAAAGGAAAACGGCAGGTCGGCCAGCTGGATGAGGGTGGAGGCGATCCACCGGGTCAGGCCGTCCATCACGGGGGCGATCTCGCCGGGGTTCTCGAGCTGGGCCTCGCTGAAGCGCACCGAGCCCTCGTAGGTGGCCTCGACGGCCCAGCGCACCGTGCCGCTGTCGTGGACCTGCTCGATCGTGGTGGCCGTGCGGACCAGGGGCTCGACGCCCATCAGGGGGTTCCCCTCGGGGAGGGCGTGCAGCACGGTGTCGGTGTCGGGCGCCTCGGCCAGGCGCTGCACCCGCAGGGCGACCTCGATCACCACCTCGGGCAACTCGTCCGGGGGCTCGCCGATCGACCAGCTGCGGTAGGAGGTCTGGCTCCAGGTGGGCCAGTCCACCGACACGTCGGCCCGGACCCGGGGCGGCTGCTGCTCGCCGGGGAGGCTGTAAGAGGTCTCCCACGAGACGTCGCCCAGGAAGACGTCCACCTGGAAGCGCTCCTCGACGGCCTGGCGCTGGAGCAGAGCCTGATCGAAGGAGCGGCGCATGGAGCTGATGACATCGACGAGGAGGTGATCGAGCACGGCGATCAGAGGATAGACGGGGCGGCCGTTACCATCGCGGGAGTGAGCGGGCCCCCGGTGTGGTTGGACAGACGGGTGATCGCCTACGCCCATCAGGGCGGCGCGTGGGAATCCCCCTCGTCGACCATGTTCGCCCTCACCCGGGCCGTGGCCGCCGGCGCCACGGGCATCGAGCTGGACGTGCACGCCACGGCGGATGGCGAGCTGGTGGTGTGCCACGACGCCACGGTGGACCGCACCACGGCGGCGGCGGGCGCCATCGCCAGCTTCACCCTGGCCGAGCTGCGGCGCCTCGACTTCTCCCACTGGTTCATCCCCGGTGCCGACGTCACGCCCGGCCGTCCCGACGGCGACTACCCGTACCGGGGCCGGGCGCCGGACGACCCTCGGTTCGGGATCGCCACCTTGCGCGAGGTGCTCGAGGCGTTCCCCGGTCTGGTGCTCAACCTCGACATCAAGCAGACGGCGCCCGTGGTGCCGCCCTACGAGGAGCCCCTGGCCCGGCTCCTGGACGAGTACGGGCGGACCGACGACGTGATCGTGGCCTCGTTCCTCGACCCGGCCACCGACGCCTTCCGGGCCTTCGCCCCCGACGTGCCCACCTCGGCCGGCACCCTGGCCACTGCCGCCTTCTGGCAGGCCGTGCACGCGGGCGAGGACCCGCCCGACATCCCCGCCGTGGCCTACCAGGTGCCCGAGCGCCAGGGGGACCTGGTCGTGGTGGACGAGGCCTTCGTGGCGGCCGCCCACCGCAGCGGCCGGGCCGTCCACGTGTGGACGGTCAACGACACCGGGGCCATGCAGCGCCTGATCGGCCTCGGGGTCGACGGGATCATCTCCGACGTGCCCACCACCCTGGCCGGCACCCTGGCCGCAGCGGGCGTGGCGTGGGACGGCAGGACCGGGGGGTGACGCGGTGACGGCGGGGTGACGGGGGCGGCGGGGTAGCCGACGGGGGCGGTGGGGTGGGGGAGCGACCCGGGCCAGAGGCCCGAACGGTCAGCCTCTCCCGCAGTTCGGCTTCTTGCCGTGGTTGGCCTTCTTCTTGGCCCTGAGCTTGCGCTTGACCGTCCGCTTCGACATGAAGGCGACAGCCTAGTCGGCCCGGGAGCGGGTCGAGGGGCGGGGTGGTTCGCGCCCTGGGTGCCGTGTTGAGCCGGTCCCCGTGCTCCCGTAACCTCGACCGCATATGCGGTCTGGCTGGCTGCTGCGCGACGGCGACGTGGTGTGCGCGCTCGAGATGACCGAGACCATCGGCGAGCGGACCAGAGGTCTGCTCGGACGGGACGGCTGTGACGGTGCCATGCACCTCTCCGGGACACGCTCGGTGCTGACGGTGGGGATGCGGTTCCCGCTGGACGTGGCCCTCCTCTCCGAGGACCTCACCGTGCTGGCCACGCGGCGCGTGGCACCGTGGCGGGTGGTCCTGCCCCGCCGGGGGGTGCGCAGCGTGGTCGAGGCGGAAGCGGGCTCGTGGGAGCGGTGGGGGGTACGCGTGGGCGACCAGCTGGTGATCCGTGAGGTGCAGTGACGGCGGGCGGGCGGGGCCGGCTGGTCCTGGTGGCCACGCCCATCGGGAATCTGGGCGATCTCCCGCCGCGGGCGCGCCAGGTGCTGGCCGAGGCCGACCTGATCTGTTGTGAGGACACGCGACGGACGAGGGTGCTCCTGTCGGCCAATGGGATCGCGGCGGGCGGTGCCGGGGGGGACCGGCTGCTCTCCCTGCACGCCCACAACGAGCAGGCCCGCGTCGGGCGCGTCCTGGCCTGCGTCGCCGGCGGCGGCACCGTGGCCGTGGTCAGCGATGCCGGCACGCCGGGCATCTCGGATCCGGGACGGCTGCTGGTGTCCGAGCTCGCGGCGGCGGGCGAGGTGGTCAGCGTGGTGCCCGGACCGTCCGCCCCGGTGGCCGCCTTGGTGGTGAGCGGCCTGCCCACGGATCGCTTCTGCGTCGAGGGGTTCCTGCCGCGCCGGGGGCCGGAGCGCCGGGCGCGCCTCACCGCGTTGATGTCGGATCATCGCACCACGGTGATCCTCGAGGCCCCGGGGCGGGTGGCCGCCACCTTGGCCGAGCTGGGCGCCATCGACGGCGGGCGCCCGCTGGTCGTGGTGCGCGAGCTGACCAAGGTCCACGAAGAGGTCTGGCGGGGGACGGCGTCCGAGGCGGCGGCCGCGTTCGGCGAGCGGGTGGTCCGCGGCGAGGTCGTGCTGGTGGTGGGAGGCGCCCCGCCCGAGGCGCCGGCCAGCGACCACGACATCGAAGCGGCCGTGCGGGGGCGCCTGGCCCGGGGGGACGGGCCGCGCCAGGTGGCGACCGCCCTGGCCGGTGAGCTCGGGGTGGCCCGGCGCCGGCTCTACGAGACGGCACTCCGCCTGCGGGCCGAGCGGGAGGCGCCTGGGCCCTGAACGAGGTCGGGCGCTCCCGGCACCGCCGGTACGCTACCGGCGGTGCCGCCCTACTACCTGACCACGCCCATCTTCTACGTCAACGACGCGCCGCACGTCGGCACGGCCTACGACATCGTCAACGCGGACGCCATGGCCCGCTGGCACCGGCTGCTGGGCGACGACGTCACCTTCTTGACCGGGACGGACGAGCACGGCGCCAAGATCGTCGAGGCGGCCGAGACGCACGGGATGTCGCCCAAGGAGTGGACCGACCGCACCTCGGCCCGCTTCGTCGAGGCCTGGGAGCGGCTCGACATCAGCAATGACGACTTCATCCGCACCACCGAGCCCCGGCACTACGCCGTGGTGCAGGAATTCCTGCAGCGGATCTACGACAACGGGTTCATCATGCTGGGCCAGTACACCGGCCTGTACTGCGTCGCCTGCGAGGACTACTACACCGAGGAGCAGCTGGTCGACGGGCTGTGCCCGGTCCACGGCCGGCCCGTGGTCGAGATGCAGGAGGACAACTACTTCTTCACCTTGAGCGCCTTCGAGCAGCCGCTGCTGGACCACTACGAGCGCCACCCGACCTTCGTGCGCCCTGCCGCCAAGCGCAACGAGGCCCTCGGCTTCATCCGGGGGGGATTGAAGGACGTCTCCATCACCCGCACCTCGTTCCGCTGGGGCGTCCCGGTGCCCTGGGACGACGGCCACGTCTTCTACGTCTGGTACGACGCGCTGATCAACTACCTCACCGCCGCCTCCTACGGCAGCGACCCGGAGCGCTTCGCGTCGTTGTGGGCGGTGGCCCACCACCTGATCGGCAAGGACATCTTGAAGTTCCACTGCGTGTGGTGGCCGGCCATGTGCATGGCGGCCGGGATCGAGCCGCCGGCGGAGATCTTCGTGCACGGGTTCCTGCTCATGGGTGGCCAGAAGTTGGGCAAGACGCTGATCCAGTCCGGCGTGGTGGGAGAGGGCGAGGAGGCCCGGGACCTCAAGATCACCGAGGTCTCGCCGCTGGCCCTGGCCGACGAGTTCGGGGTGGACCCGCTCCGCTACCACCTGCTGCGCGACGTCCCGTTCGGCGGCGACGGGGACTTCTCCTACGAGGGCATCGTGGCGCGCTACAACGCCGATCTGGCCAACAACCTGGGCAACCTGGTCTCGCGGGTGGCGACCGTGGTGCACTCCAAATGCGGCGGCGTCGGCCCCGCCCCCGATCCCGAGAGCGCGCTGGCGGGCACGGTGGCCGACGTGGTGGCGGCCGCTCGCGAGGCCTGGGCCCGCTGGGCCCCCCACGAGGCGCTCGAGGCGACCTGGCGGCTCATCGGCGCGGCCAACGCCGAGCTCGAGGCCACCGAGCCCTGGAAGATGGACCCCGGACCGGCGGTCGACGCCGTCCTGGGCAACGCCCTGGAGGTGCTGCGGACCGTGGCCGTCCTGATCTCGCCGGCCATGCCGGCCACCGCGGCGGAGATCTGGCGCCGGATCGGGGTGGGCGACGACCTGGCCGCGGCCCGCCTCCCGGCCGCCGCCAGGTGGGGCGGCTACGGCGGCGGCCACGGCGTGGTGAAGGGGGAGCCGCTCTTTCCCCGCCGCCGGGCATGAGCGGGTGGTTCGACTCCCACTGCCACGTGCAGGAGGAGTACCTCGGTGGCGGCCAGGGCACGGGCGAGGCGGAGGGGCGGGACGGGGCCACCGACCTCGCGCCGGTACTGGACCGGGCCGTAGCCGCCGGGGTGGACCGCCTCGTCTGCATCGGTACCGGGGCGACCACCTCCCGGCAGGCGGCGGCCGTGGCGCGCGAGGTGCGGGCCACCCGGAAGGAGCTGGCGGCGTGGGCCACGGTGGGGCTGCATCCCCACGAGGCGACCCGCGGCGTGGACGACGTGGCCGCGGTGTTGGCGGCGGAGTTGGCGGTCGACGACGGCACCGTGGTGGCGGTGGGCGAGTGCGGGCTCGATTACTACTACGAGCACTCGCCGCGCCCGGTGCAGCGTGCTGCCTTCGCCGAGCAGATCGCGCTGGCCCATGTCCACGGATTGGCACTGGTCATTCACGCCCGCGACGCGTGGGACGACCTCTTCGACGTGCTGGCGGCCGAGGGCGTCCCGGCGAGAACGGTGCTGCACTGTTTCACCGGCGGCCCCGACGAGGTCGATCGCTGTCTGCGCGCCGGCATGTACGTCTCGTTCAGCGGCATCATCACGTTCAAGAACGCCGCCGATGTCCGCGCCGCGGCGGCGCGGTGCCCGCTCGACCGCCTGCTGGTCGAGACGGACAGCCCGTTCCTCGCACCGGTGCCGCACCGGGGGCGCGTCAACGAACCGGCCTACGTTCCGCTGGTCGGCGCCACGGTGGCCGAGGTGAAGGGATGCGCGGTCGGTACGGTGGCCGAGCGGTCGGCCGCCGCCGCGTCCACTGTCTTTTCCGTGCTCCCGTAATGTACGCGGTTTTGTGCGTAATACGAGAACAACGTGACCAGGGAATATAGCGGTGAAACGGGGGAGAAATGGGAGCTGAGCAGGGAGTTTTCATAAATGTAACCCCCGTGGTAAGCCCTGACCTGGGGAAATAGGGGCGGAATTCGTTGGTGTCCATGTCGCATTTGCATGATGTCGGGTGGAGTCCCTATGTTGTCGCCAACCCCCTCGCCGGCTCTGTGTCGGCGCGGGTGCACTGTCCCCGGAGAAGGGTGGAGCCCTGCGGAAACAGAGCACGTCGGGGAGGCGCCTGGGCGTCGCGGCACTGTTGTGCGGCGCCCTGTTCGGTGTCCCTCTCCTGTTGCTACAGAACGGAACGGTCCACGCGCCCAGCGCGTCCGCCGCCGTGGCCGATCACGTCGGGGCAGCGCCCGCGGGGTGGCGCGCCGCTCGGGGACACGACACCATCTTGCATACGAATCTGGTGCGGTTCCGCGAGCCCGTCGCCACCACGACGTCGACCACCGCGGTGCCGGTCACCACGACCACGGCACCGCCCACCACCACCACCACGACCGACCCGCCACCGCCACCGGTCGCCCCGGTGACGACCACCACCGAGACGCCCGCACCCGTGGTCCCGTCGGGCGACGACACCGCGTCCGGTGAGGCCACCTACTACGCGTCGGACTTCCCCGCCAGCGGCTGCGCCAGCCCGTACCTGCCCAAGGGGACGGTGCTCACGGTGACGGCGACCGACGGCGCCTCGGTGGTGTGCACCGTCGACGACCGGGAGGCCGACAACGCCGGTCGCGTGGTCGACCTGTCGCCCGAGCAGTTCGAAGAGCTGGCGCCCCTCGGTCAGGGCGTGGTCGAGGTCACCGTCAGCTGGTGACCCACTCGGGCGCCGACATCTCGACCCTCCTCGAGACGCACGGCCTCCGCCCCAGCCGGGCGCTGGGTCAGAACTTCGTGGCCGACCCCAACACGGTCCGGCGTATCGCGCGGCTGGCCGGTCTGGGACCGGGCTCGCCCGTCCTCGAATTCGGGGCCGGACTGGGGTCGCTGACCCTGGCCCTGGCCGAGACCGGGGCACGCGTGGTGTCGGTCGAGCTCGATCGCCACCTCCTCCCCGTCCTGCGCTCCGTGGTCGAGGGGGTGGGCGTCGAGGTGCTCGAGGGCGATGCCATGACGCTCGACATCGGGGCGCTCCTGGCCGAGCGGGGCGGAGGCGCCTGGTCGCTGGTGTCCAACCTGCCGTACAACCTGGCCACCCCCCTGGTCCTACGGACCCTGGTCGAGGTCCCCGCCGTGGCGCACCTGCTGGTCATGGTCCAGCGCGAGGTGGGGGAGCGGATGGCGGCGACCGTGGGCGATCCCGCCTACGGGTCCGTCTCGGTGCGGGTGGCCTACTTCGCCCGGTCGCGGGTGGTGGGGCGGGTCCCGGCGTCGGTCTTCGTCCCCCGCCCGCGTGTCGAGTCGGTGCTGGTCCGCATGGAGCGGCGGCCCGAGCCGGCGGTCGATCCCGCCGAGGTCCCCTACCCGCGCCTGGCCGCCGTGGTCAAGGCCGGCTTCGGCCAGCGCCGCAAGATGCTGCGTCGTTCGCTGGCCGGGGTGGTCGATCCCGAGGCGTTCGACCGGGCCGGCATCCGTCCCGAGGCGCGGGCCGAGGAGCTCACGGTGGAGGAGTGGGGAAGACTGGCCCGGTGACCCGGGTCACCGCGCCGGCCAAGCTCACCGTGTCCCTGGCGATCATCGGCGTCCGCCCCGACGGTTACCACGAGCTCCGGGCGGAGATGGTGTGCCTGAACCTGGCCGACGAGCTCGTCATCACCGAGGGGGGCAGCGGGCTGACGGTGACGGCCGAACCGGGGACCCGGGCGGAGTCGCTGGGCGACCAGCGGGGCAACCTGGTGACGCGGGCCCTGGCCGAGGTGGGGCGCACCGCCGCCGTCCACGTCCTCAAGCGCATCCCCGTGGGCGGGGGCCTGGGCGGCGGGTCGAGCGATGCCGCGGCGGTGCTGCGCTGGGCCGGGTGCACCGACGTGCGCACGGCGCTGGCCCTGGGGTCCGACGTGCCGTTCAGCGTGATCGGGGGGCGCGCCCGGGTCGAGGGCGTGGGCGAGTTCGTCACCCCACTGGCCTTCGTCCGGCGGCAGTACCTGCTGCTGCTCCCCCCCTTCGGGGTCGACACCGGCCGGGTCTACGCGGCCTGGGACCGGCGGACCCGCGCCGGACGGGGGGCCAACGAGCTCACCGACGCCGCGCTCACGGTCGAGCCCAGGCTCGGCCCCTGGCGCGACGCCCTGGGCGAGCTCAGCGGCATCGATCCGGTTCTGGCGGGCAGCGGCTCCACCTGGTTCGTCGAGGAGACGACCGCCACCGAGACGACCGGCATCGATGGCGGCGTGGCCGGCGACCATCCGTCGGAGGTGCGGGTGGGTGCCGCACGGGCCCGGTTGGTGCGGGTGCACACCGTGCCGGCGGGGTGGGAGGGGCCGGAGACGCCCTCGGCGAGCGGGGACGGGTTGAGCGGGGCGGAGAGGGGCTGACGGTGCGCTCGGGTGCTACTTGCCGGCCCGGCGCTGCCACCGGGTGGCCTTCAGCATCTTCTTGTGCTTCTTTTTGCGCATGCGCTTTCGGCGCTTCTTGATCAGTGATCCCATGGCCCGAGAGAGGCTAGCGGCCGGAGACGACCGGAGCGAACTGGACCGGGCTAGCGGTAGTGGTACCGGGTCGAGGCGGTACGCCGAGAAACACCGGCGCGGGTCGTCACGGTTACGGTGACGACGCCTTGACCAGGAGGAACGGTCACCTTGATGCGCGTCGAGGACCGGACCTGGAATGAGCGTGCGAGCTGTGCGCCGAAGTGCAC
>JBKQIP010000058.1:0-3251 GCA_052148295.1 Acidimicrobiales bacterium | reverse complement strand
GAAAGCTGACAAATAAATGTATCTGAGGCTGTGCTTCTTGATGATGTTGATTTTCTCAGTTGTCTTGGGTTTAATCTATACCTTTTCAGGAATAAAGCATTGAAGCGACGTAAGTTCCAGCGAGTGGCTCGGCGCCTCCGTGGCTCAGAGGCGTACTTCATCGGTGTGCGATGTCCGGTCGGGGTGATCATGGATCGTCGTGATCGGGCGGAACCCGGTCGGGAGGACCGCTATGTCACGAGCGGTCCCGACGGCAGGGTCCCTGACGTGGTACTCCGATGGGAGCGAGCGGTGCATGATCCGGGCGTCTATGACCTCGAGGTGGACACCTCGCGGCAGTCGCCCGACGAGTGTGCGCGGGACATCCGGGGCCGGCTGGACGCCGGGACTCCGACGGCGTTTGCCGCGCTGGCGGGGGATCCTCATGACCACTGAGCGTGGTGCCCCCCTCGCCGGTCCGGCGCCCTCAGGCGTCGGTGGCTCCGGCTGAACCGCCGGCGACCTCGTAGGACCACAGTTCGGACGACACGGACACCGGACCCCCGTGCGGCGAGGGCCGGTCGGCGCCGGCGTGCCCGTGCGCAAAGGCGGGAGAGCTGACCCAGCTCTGGAAGGACGCCTCGTCGCGCCAGCGGGTGACGACCAGCCATTGACGGCGGTCGTCGGTGGGCCTCAGCAGCTCGAATCCTTCGAATCCCTCCTGATCATCCACCGCGCCCGCCCGGGCCGCGAAGCGGCGGGCCAATTCGTCGCCGGCGTCTTCGGGCACGGTGATGGCATTGATCTTGATGATGGTCATGGGGGAATCTGATCAGACCCGGTCGCAAGAAGCCATCGCGGGCGCTCCTCGGGGCCACCGGTGAAGGGGCCCGCCCGGGGGCCCGCCGGTCCCCCCGGAGGGCGAGCGGGCGTTCCCGGAGCCGTGCAACAGCCACGCAAGGTCGCTGCATTGGGGCCGTTCTCCTCGGTGGACACACCCGTCCACCAGAGCAGCGCGGGGGTCGTGAGCGGTCCCCGCCACCACGACCACCAGGAGCTCCCATGCCTCGTCTCGCCGGCATCGCCGCCGTGATCGCCCTCCTCTCGGCACTCGTCCTCAGTGCCGGTGGCGCCGGGGCGTCCGTCGCCCGGGCGGATCGCGGGGCGTCGCTTCCCCGCGCCGGTGGCGTCCTCATCCGCACCGACTCCCACGAGGCCTTGCCGGTGCACGGCGGCACGGTCACCAGCACCAACTGGTCGGGCTACGCGGTGACGCCGTCTGGTCGTGGCATCACCGCCGTGGAGTCGACCTTCGTCGTTCCCTCCGCCGGGCTGCTCCCCCCCGGCTTTGCCGCCACCTGGGCCGGCATCGGCGGCTACAGCACCAGCGACCTCATGCAGGCGGGCGTGGCCGAGGATTCCCTGCCGACGCTCCCCATCTTGGGTGACCAGTACTACGCCTGGTACGAATTGCTGCCCAACGCCGAGGTCCAACTGAGCGGGTGCTCGGGGGACCCCGACTGCACGGTCTCGCCCGGGGACGCCATCACCGTGCACATCTACCAGGACAGCGGGAAGACGTGGACGATCTCGGTGGTCGACGCCGGCAACTGGTCGTGGTCCTCCAATGTGAACTACGCCTCCTCGGGTTCCTCGGCCGAGTGGATCCTCGAGGCCCCCACGGTCGAGGGGCTCCAGTCCACCCTGTCCAACACCGGGACGACCTCGTTCGGGAACGTCTCGACCTACACGGCCGGCGGGCGGACCCTCACCATCGCGCAAGGCGACCCGACGCAGATCGACCTGTCGCTCGGACTGTTCCCCGAAGGCACCCCCTCGTTGTTGGCCGGCGACGGCCAGTCCTTCAACGACTGCGCCTACGCCCTGAGCTGCCCCACCCCGTAGGGAGGACCGGCCCGGTCGACGGGCCTACTTGACGAGGTTCCCGACGAAGCCCATGCGGAACCCGTACCAGGGACCGGTGCGCTGGGGGGCCGGGGAGCACCCAGGCACTGGGCCCACCCGGTCCAGGCGCTCGGCCCAACCGGCCCGGGCACGGGGCCCGGCGCGCCATCTCTACCTGACACCAGCGTCAGGTTTCAGGTATCCTCGGGGCATGGCACTCCCCAAAATCATCAGCGTCGACGATCACGTCGTGGAGCCGCCCCACGTGTGGCAGACCTGGCTACCCGAGAAGTACCGGGAGCGGGGCCCGAAGGTGGTGGACAAGCGGTGGGGGAGCTTCAAGCACCTCTCCGGTGCCAAGTACGACATGGTCGAGGATCCCGAGGGCGAGTGGGGCAGCGCCTGGTACTACGACGACGAGCTGATCTACGTCCAGAAGAAGTTCGTGGCCATCCCCCAGGCGGCCACCACCCTCGACGAGAACGGGGAGATCGTCTTCGACCGCTACAAGATGACCATGACCGCCATCACCTACGACGACATGCGCAAGGGGTGCTGGGACCGGGACGAGCGGGTCAAGGACCTGGCCCTCAACTACACCGACGGCTCACTGCCCTTCCCCACCTTCCCCCGGTTCTGCGGCCAGACCTTCTACGAGGCCAAGGACAAGGAGCTGGCCCTGGCCTGCGTGCGGGCCAACAACGACTGGATGGTCGAGGAGTGGTGTGCGCCGTCGGGCGGCGTGAACATCCCGCTCTGCCTCATCCCGCTGTGGGACGCGGAATTGGCCGCGGCCGAGACCAAGCGCAACGCCGAGCGGGGCGTGCGGGCCATCGCCTTCAGCGAGATCCCCACCCGCCTGAAGCTGCCCAGCATCAACACCGACTATTGGGACCCCTTGTGGGAGGTGTGCAACGACTACGGCGTGACCGTATGCATGCATGTCGGCTCATCGAGCTCCAACCCGGCCGCCTCCACCGACGCCCATCCCGCCGTGGGCGTCACGCTGGGCTTCAACAACGCCATCGCGTCGCTGGCCGACTGGCTGTTCTCGGGCAACCTGCTCCGGTTCCCCAAGCTCAAGCTGGCCTACTCGGAAGGGCAGATCGGGTGGATCCCCTACGTGCTCGAGCGGGCCGACACCGTCTGGGAGACGCACGACGGCTGGATCCACGCCAAGGAGCGCATCCCCGTGCCGCCCTCGACGCAGTACTACGGGCGGATCTTCGGCTGCTTCACGGCCGACCGCCACGGCCTGCGCTCCCTCGAGGAGGTGGGCGAGGACAACATCTGCTTCGAGACGGACTACCCGCACACCGACACCACCTGGCCCTACTCGGAGGCCTACATCGAGAAGCTGTGCGTCG
>JBKQIP010000057.1:0-3376 GCA_052148295.1 Acidimicrobiales bacterium | reverse complement strand
TCGACAATTGAGACGCTCCGCTGGCGCAACGACCGAGGGTTTGCCATGGTCACCATGGCCGAAGGTGTTGCTGCGGTGCTTTCTGAGCAGCTTTCGAAGGACGATCTGGATGGCGTGTTCGCGCTCGGTGGGAGCGGAGGCTCATCGATCGCAGCGCGAGCCGTGCGCGATCTACCGGTGGGCCTGCCCAAGCTGATCGTGTCCACGATGGCTTCGGGCGACGTGGCGCCTTACGTCGGTGCGAGCGACGTCACGATCATGTACAGCGTCGTCGACATCGCGGGAATTAATCAAATTTCTCGTGCAGTGCTTGGAAATGCCGCGGCCGCCATCACCGCAATGGCGACGGCCCGACGCGTTCGCCAGAGCGAACCGAGCGACGACAAGCGGCCGCTCATCGGCGCGTCGATGTTCGGTGTGACTACCCCGGCGGTAAACGTAGCCCGGGCCCGGCTCGAAGAGCTTGGTTATGAGGTCCTGACGTTCCACGCCACAGGGCCCGGTGGTAAAGCATTGGAAGCGTTGGCTAGGTCCGGTTTTTTGGCTGGGGTGCTCGACTTAACGACGACCGAGCTCGCTGACGATCTAGTCGGCGGGGTGCTCAGCGCGGGGCCGGACCGCTTGACCGGAGCAGGGACCTCGGGTGTGCCGCAGGTGGTCAGTCTAGGGGCACTTGACATGGTCAACTTCGGCCCCCGAGGCACGGTCCCTGCTCAATTCGACGGACGGTTGCTGTACGAACACAACCCGTCCGTAACCCTTATGCGGACCACCGCTTCCGAGAGTGAGGAGCTGGGGCGACGGGTGGGGAAAAAGCTGGCGTCGGCCACGTCGCCTACCGTTCTGGTCATCCCCCGGGGCGGTGTGTCGGCGCTGGATGCTGAGGGACAGCCGTTCTGGGACCAAGAGGCTGACACCATGCTCTTTGAGGCGGTAAGCGAAGGCGTCGCCGGCTCGAGCGTTGAGGTAATAGACGACCCCGCCAACATCAATGACCCGGATCTGGCCCGCCGCGCAGCGGACCAGCTCCACGTTCTCATCACAGGGGGGGCCTGAGTTGGACCGCACCACCGCCCTGGCCCGGCTGCGTGCCACTATCGACGCTGGTCGTCCTGTCATAGGAGCCGGGGCGGGCACCGGGCTTTCCGCTAAGGCCGCCGAGGCTGGTGGCGCGGACCTCATTGTCGTGTACAACTCGGGGCGCTACCGCATGGCAGGTAGGGGTTCACTGAGCGGGCTTCTGGCTTATGGCGACGCGAACCAGATTGTGGTTGATATGAGCAGGGAAATCCTGCCCATTGTCCGCGATATCCCGGTGCTGGCCGGTGTGAACGGTACGGACCCGTTCCGAATTATGGCGAGGTTCCTTGGTGAGTTGGCCGACTTGGGTTACAGCGGGGCCCAAAACTTCCCGACCGTCGGCCTGTTCGATGGTGTCTTCCGGCAAAACCTGGAAGAGACCGGAATGGGTTACGACCTCGAGGTGGAAATGGTGCGCGCTGCGGCGGGACGCGGCATGCTGACTGCTCCTTACGTGTTCGACATCGAGTCGACCATAGCCATGACCGAGGCGGGTGCGGACATCGTGGTACCCCATATGGGGTTGACTACGGCGGGCACGATTGGGGCGCAGACAGCCATTACGCTCGATGAGTCGGTGGCCCGTACCCAGGAGATGCACGACGCGGCGGTCGAGGTGAACCCCGAGGTGATCGTCTTGTGCCACGGGGGCCCCATCGCCGAGCCTGAGGACGTGGCCTATGTCCTTCACAACACTTCTGGAATTGCAGGCTTCTTCGGCGCCTCCTCAGTGGAACGCCTCCCAACCGAACGAGCTATCAAGCAGCAGGTCGTCGATTTCAAGTCCATTGATATGAGCAAATAACCCCGGATAAATAAGGGAGAAATTGATGTACCGCAAACCGGACGACGTGGAGACTCGGGTACTTGACTGGGGCACGATCAAATGGCTGGTGACTCCGGACCTAGATGAAGGGGCGGGACTTACCACCGGTGAAGTTATCGTCTACCCGGGCCGAGGCCATGCCCCGCACCGCCATCCCGGCGAAGAGGAGGTGCTCTACGTCATTTCGGGAAAAGGCGAGCAGACGGTTGGGGAGGGGACTGACAGTTTCGCCATCGGCGAAGGCGACGTTGTCTATGTCCCGACGAACGTGCTCCATTCCACGTACAACACAACCTGGAGCCCTCTGCGGCTCATCGTGGTTTACACGCCCGGCGGTGCAGAGAGGGTGCTCGATTCTCTCCCCGGGACGAGGGTGCTCCGACCTGGAGAGGCTCCCGTGTGGGCGCAGGTGGTCTGACGAGACGGTCTTGTCCCTGGAACCTCAGCCAGCCACCGTGCAGCGCGACCCGCCGGCGCTCTTCGCTTGGTATAGCGCCACGTCCGCTCTCCGTAGTAGCTCGTCGGGCCGTCCCGGGTGGCCCACGGCCAGACCGACGCTTACTCGCACCGACAGACCGGCCTGCACATGCGACCAGGACCGCTCGGCCACGCCCCGGACGATCGCCCACGCTCTTTGCTCTGCCGCGCCCAGCTTGAGATCGTCAAGTAGCAGAGCGAACTCGTCGCCTCCGAGACGAGCGGCGACGTCGGCAGACCGAACACTCGCCGAGAGAATGGACGCAACGTCGACGAGCACCATATCCCCCACTGGATGGCCCCAATTGTCGTTGACCTCTTTGAAGCGGTCAACGTCGCACAGGATCAGGGTCACTTTTTCCACACCCTTGGCCGCCATGACGGCCATGAACCTGTAGAACTCCCTTCGGTTGGCCAACCCGGTGAGGTCGTCAAGGAAGGCGTGACGACGGAACAATGCGTGCTCTCCCCGCAGGCGTTCTCCCTGCACGAGCGAGCGCATGGACGCCAAGGTCGTGAGCCGGCTCTGCCACCGGAGGCGAGCTTGGCGCCTGGCGTAGCGCAGCGCGGGGCTCACTTCGCCGACAACCGGCTCGTTCTGCTCGGCCAGGAGGGACAGGGCGAGATCGTACTCGGTCGGCCTGGTCGCCGGGTCAAGCGCCGCCAGTACCAGTTCGGCCCGCTCCGACGACGAACGACGCCGGTCATTGCTGGCGTCAGAAAGTGCCGCAGCGAGTTTCAGGTGACCAGCGAACTCGTAGTAGAGGTCGGGACCCTCGGCATCCAGCCCGTCCGCGAGTTCGGACACGTCTTCCCCAATGAGCCCAGCGAACACAAGTTCGAGGACCGACAGCCCCATGCTCCAGGTCCGGGGCATGTCGATCTGCTGCGCGGCCTGGACAGCTTGGCGACCCAGCTGGCAGTGCAGTTCGAGATCCTCGGGCTCTCCGATCTCGCGGCACGCGCAGGCCCATTTCATTTGGAGCTCAGCCC
>JBKQIP010000056.1:0-15428 GCA_052148295.1 Acidimicrobiales bacterium | reverse complement strand
CATGGGAAAACCGAGATAGTTCTCGATCCGTGAGCTGGCCCCCGCCTGCCCGCCCGGCGCGGTCATCTCCACTGCGAGGGTGTGCAACCCTTCGGAGGCGCCGTACACCGCTGCGGCGAGGCCGGCTGGTCCGCCGCCCACGACGACCAGGTCGAAGCAGCGCTCGGGCAGGCTCTCGACGGTCAACCCGAGAAAGCTGGCCAACTCGCCGGAGGTCGGTCGCCGCAACACCGACCCGGTGGCAATGACCACGGGCAGCTCACTCGCCGATATCCCGAACTCGCGCAGCACATCTTCCACCTGCGGGTCACGATCGGGGTCCAGCCACTCGTGGGGCACGCGGGTTCGGGCCAGGAATTCGCGAACCCGAAGCGACTCCGGCGAGAACCGCGATCCGATGACCCGGATGGCCGGCGCAGCCCCCGTCAAGAGCAGGGCGCGGCGAGCGATAAAGGCGGTCAGGATGACGTCGCCGAGCTGCGGCTTCGCTGCCATCAACTGTCGCAGCCGTGCTCGGGGAACCACGACGACGTCGCCCGATCTCACGACCCGGGCGGAGACAAAGACCCGCATTCCGCTCAACATGTTGAGCTCGCCGAGAAACCGACCGGGCCCGTGATGAGCGATGAGGTTCTCACCGCCGTCGACGGTCACGACGACGTCGACCTCGGCGCTGACGAGGACGAAGAAGTCGTACGTGAGGTCGCCCTCCCGGTACAAATACTCCCCTGCGCTCACCCGGCGTCGCACGCCCAGCTCGGCAACGAACGCAATATCGGTGGTGTCCAGGGTCGGCGTGGCCTCTGTCTCGTCTGCCATGTGTGGACCTCCCTGCCTCGGACGCCGCCCGGGCCCTTGACGGTTCGAGCACGGTGGCGCTCGGACTTCTTACCAAAGGCAGGCCGGTCGAGTACGGTCCCAGAGGGGTGCGGGAGCGACACCGCCGAGGTAATTGCCGCGATTGCGCACTCGCTCAGCCGCGCCGGTCAAGTCCGCTTGACGAACCCGCCGTCCACGACCACGGTCTGGCCCGTGATGAATGCGGCCTCGTCCGAGCACAGCATGAGGGCCATCGGGACGAGGTCCTCCACCTGGCCCCATCTCCTGATCATCTGACCTCCCAGAACGGCCCGCTTGTGAACCTCTTCGAGTCGGTCCAGAACAGCGTCCGTTCCCACCATCCCCGGGGCGATGCCCACGACACGGATGTTGTCGCCGGCGAACTCCTGGGCCAGCGAGAGGGTGAGCCCGTTGAGTGCCAGCTTGGAGATGCTGTACGCACCGACGCCGAGGTAGGAGGAGTTGGACGATTGGTTCAGGATCACTCCCCTCCCACGGCCCACCATCGAGTTGCGGCAGTACCGAGCACACAGCATGCACCCGAAGACATTCACGTCGAACAGCCGGCGCCAATCATCGAGTGGAAGGCTGCTGGTCAAGTTGTACTGACCCATGTGGAGTCCAGCGTTGTTGACCAGGACATCGACGCCACCGAAGTGCTCGTCGACGGTTGCCACCATCGACCGGACCGACTCCTCGTCAGCGACGTCCACCCTGATCGCCAACGACCCGCTGATGCCGGTTGCCGCGGCGTCGGCCGCCTCGGCGTCGATGTCGGCGATCGAGACCGACGCGCCCTCGTGGGCGAAGGCCCGAGCGTAAGCCAGACCGATCCCCGCCCCGGCACCGGTCACGATCACCGACTTCCCGACGAACCGCCCGTTGCTCATAGGTCCACAATCTATGCACAATCGATCCGAAGCCGAATGCTCGCGGCGCTCAACGCCGACGCGGCTCGCGACTCACGGATCCTGGAGCAGACCGAGGACGTTCCCGTCGAGATCGGTGAAGGAGGCCACCCGGCGTCCTCCCCCGACGTCGTGCGGCTCCTCCTTCACGGTGCCACCCGCGGCGGTCACCTCGGCCAGCTTCGCCTCGATGTCCGATACGTGCCAGTACGTCACCGGCGACGTCATGCCCTGCGGTCCACCGCCCGGCACCAGCCCGATGTGCTGTCCGGCGGCATCGAAGCCCACGTAGTAGGCGGCATCCGCCTGCGGCTCCAGGCCGAGCAGCGCGGCGTACACCACCTTGCTCTTGCCCACATCGGACACGGGAACCAGGACGGTCTTGATTCCCTCGGTGGAAGCGTCGCTCATGATTCGCTCCTCAAGTCGTGGGTCGGGTCGACCCGGTGAGTCTGTCACGAGTATGACGCCGCCGAGCACGAAGATGTGACGTGCCCTCCCTACGAGACGCGCCGACGAACGTTTCGAGGTGTTGGAGCAGGAATATTCTCGGGGCCCGAGGCAACCTTTCGGGCGGGCCGGGGGGGGTTTGAATGGGGTAGTGACGCTCGCTGCACCGCCCCGCCTGCGATGACCCGTCCCACGCGCCGGGACCGCGCCCGCGACCAGTTCGAGCAGTTCGTGGCGGCGAACTCCGCCGGCCTGCTCCGCACCGCGTACCTCGTCGTCTGGGACGGCGCCGCAGCCGAGGACCTCGTCCAGGAATGCCTGCTCCAGGTGGCCCGGCGCTGGCCCCGCGTGCGCTCGATGGAGCACCCCGTCGCCTACGCCCGCCGGGTGCTCGTCAACCTGGCGCTCGACGGGGCCGCACGCCGGCAGCGGCACGGCTCCGAACTGGACGGCGCGAACCCGCCAGCGGACGAGCGCCACGACGAGGCGGCAGCGCGCGCTCTGGCCGCCGTGGAGACCTCGGCCGACCTGATCGGCATCCTCGGTTCCCTGCCGCCGCGCCAGCGGGCGGTACTCGTACTGCGCTACTTCGACGACCTCAGCGAGGCGCAGACCGCCGACGTCCAGGGTGCTCGACAGGCTTGCTCATCCGTCGACGAACCCAGCGACTATTCGGTGCGCAAGACCTCCGCGAGAGGTAGGGAGCGCATCCCTCGGGCGGGAACGGTCGCAGGGTCCCCGTCGCATTCACGCTGATGATGTGGGCCGCGCCGCCGTCGCCGGGTCCGAAGTCCACCGCGCTCACCCTGTTCAGGTCCGCCCCCTCGCGTGACCATGTTCCCTCCCGCCCCGGGCCTCTCGCGTAAACCGGAAGACCCGACTGCCCGTGGACTCGGGGATGGACCCGCCCGGATACGATACAATCGTGTTATGGCACAATTGCCTGAAATCCCCTCACCGGCCGCAGCACTGTTGCGACTGGCCCGGATCAAGAGTGGCCTGAGCCAAGGGCAGCTGGGCCAACGGGCTGGGGTGCCGGCGACCATGATCTCGGCATACGAACGGGACCGGCGGCAGCCGACCGTTCCCACGCTGACGAGGCTGGTGAAGGCGGCCGGGTTCGACCTGACCATGCATCTCGCCCCCGGCGATCCCCCTGACGACGTGCCGGCCGAGCTCGAGTCTCGGCGCGGACCGAGGGATCGCCGTCGGCGGGAGCGGCCGGGCACCTCGTATGCGAGTTGACCCTCCTGGGTCCTTGATCGCCGAGGTCCTTGACGAGGAGGTGGATCGCAACCAGCAGGTCCAATAGGTTCGGTGTGGTGAGCGCCGGGCCGACGGGAGCCGAAGAGCACCACCAGGTCGTCATCATCGGCGGGGGGATGGCCGGCTTGAGCTGCGCTCTCGAGTGCTACGACATCCAACTGGACACGATCGTGCTCGAGATGCAGGCGGAGATCGGCGGCCAGATCACCGAGATCCCATTCCACGTACGCAACGTGGCCGCCGGTGTCTACGACGACCAGCACCCGTTGCCGCTGGCGGCGGCGCGGTCGGCGGCCATCCTCGGTGACCGGGTTCGCCGATCGTGGCCGGTCGACCGGATCGACCTCGGCGAGCGGTGGGTGGAGTCGGCCGGCCGACGGCTGGCGGCCGACACCATCGTGATCGCGACCGGGGTGGGGCTCCGGCGGCTACCGGCTGCCGCCGACGGGGCCTTCGGTGGAGACGTGACCTACCAGCTGGGGTCTGATCTCGACCGATTCGCCGGCCGCCCGGTGGTGGTGATCGGCGGCGGGGACAACGCCACGCTCGACGCCCTGGCGCTGGCACAGGCCGAGTCCCCGGTCACTCTGGTGCACCGCTCCGAGCGCCTCGCCTCGCGGCCGGACATCGCGAGCCGGCTCCGCGACGATCCGCGGATCACCGAACTCGCCGGCTGGGAGCTGGACGCCGTAGGCGGGGACGACCGGTTGGACGAGGTGGTGCTGGTGCAGGTCGCCACCGGTGAGCGTCGGTGGGTCCAAGCCGGCGGACTGGTGGTGAAGGTCGGCAAGGCCCCCCGGACCGAGCTCTTTCGGGACCAGGTCGAGATCGACCGATCCGACGCGGTGGTGGTCGACGAGACGCTGGCGACCTCACGCCCGGGCGTGTTCGCCGCCGGCGACGTCGTTGCCGGCGCCTACTGGCGGATCGCCACGGCCATCGGGCAGGGGTCGCTGGCGGCGAGATCCGTCCTGCGGCACCTGGCAGCGCGCCGGTGACCGGCGACCGCCCGCCCATGCCACCGGCGAGCGAGGTGGTGACCCGCTTCCGCCGCTGGCTCGGAGCCCAAGCACCGCCGGATGAGCGGCTCTCGTCAGACGGCCGAAGTGGCTCTGACCAACCCGATCCGGACGGATTGATGCAGCTACTGCTCGAGCTCCTCCGCTCGAACCTGGCGCAGTGGGAGCTCGAGGACGTCACCCGCACTCCGGGGGCGGACGACGCCACCGTCGCCCGGGCCAAACGCTCGATCGACCGCCTCAATCTCGAGCGCCACCGCCTGGCCGAGCGCGTCGACGCCGCCATCGATGCCGCGCTGGTCCAGTCGACCACCGCCACCCTTTCGACCGAGAGTCCAGCCATGGCCTTCGACCGGCTGTCGGTGCTGGCGATCCGCCTGGAGCGAACCCATCGGGCCGCCCGGATGGCCGGGGACGGCGGCGGCGAGTTCGGCCGGCGGCTGCTGCGGCTGAGCGCTCAGCTGGACGAGCTGGCGACGGCTATCGACGCCCTGCTCGAGGACGTGCGAGCCGGCCAGCGGCGCTTCGTCCCCTATGAGCACTTCAAGCTCTATGCCCCGGAGACCTCACGCCCGAGGCGTGCAGACGGTACCCGCCGCGGTTGAATCCGTAGAGGACGCGGTCACCGACGGCGGCCGCGTGGGCGATGCCCAGCGACGCCTCGGCCAGCGGGGCGGTGGACGCGAACAGGCCGGTCCTGGGATCGGCCAGCCAGTGCAAGCGCCCGGTCCTTCCCACGGCGCAGAGCCGGCCTGCGGCCAGCACCGCCGCCACACCACCGCTGCCCCACGCCACCTCATCGGGAAGGTCGCCGGCGACGATCATCCGTCCGTTCGTGGGATCGAGTGCGGCGTAGCGGCCTCCGCGCAGGTCCTCCCACCGGTAGTCGTCGACCGGGGACGCTGTGAGCTGGCTGCCGGCCGCCCACAGGAGCCGGCCGTCCCAGGCGAAGGCCGCGGCCCGGAAGGGCAGGTCGACGTCGAACGGCCTTGCCCCGAGCCGCCCGTCCTCCAGCGCCACCAGCGTGGCCCGGCCTTCGCCGCCCACCGCCACCAGCCGGTCGCGGCCGATGCCGAAGGTGCACAGGGCGGTGACCCGCCCCCAGCCTTCGAGAGCCACCTCGGCGTCGAGAGCCGACTTCCCGAAGCCTGTGTGCACCGGCTCGGAGATGAGCAGGCCCCCGCCGGATGAGGACGCCGGCCGGGAACCGACCAGCCGCGCACCGACCGCTACCGTGTGCTCGAGATCGCCGGCGAACGAGGTGGAGATCACCGGCCGTACGAGCCTGACCGGCCCCGGGGGGGAGAGCCCCGACCGGGCAACGCCTGGCCGCGCCACCTCCGCTGCGCCGAAGCCGTGCACCGACCCGAGGTGGTTCAGGGTCACCACCAGGCCCTCCCCCTCCTCGGCGAGCTGGAGGATGGCGTGCACGTCGAGGTCGTACTGGGAAAGCTCGTCGTCGGCCGGGAAGGAGGTGGTGCCGAAGACGGCGACCGGTTGCCACCGCCGGTCGGCGAACACGACGTTGCGTCCGAGGTTGTTCCAGGCCACCACGTCGCCCAGCACGGCGACTCGCCCGATCCCCTCCGGTTGGGAGTTCCGCACGCCCACCTCGGGGTGCGCGTCCACCTGCACAGGCTGGTCGCTGGTGGCCACCACCCTCACACCAGCCCGTCGAACAGGCGTACCGCCTGCTCCGGTTGTAGCTCGCCCAGGCACTTCTGCCCCGAGGGGCACGTCCGGGGCCGCCATCGGAAGCCCCTGAGGCTGATTCGGTCGTTGTAGGCCGAGGCACGCTCGTGGACCACACAGGCCGGATCGCAGGGGGCGCCGCGCAAGGCGCGGGCGTGGGGCCAGGGCCGGAAGTACACCGAACCGTGCCGGCAGATGGTGACGGTCGGCGTTCGCTGCTGCACCGCGATGTGGGTCAGCCCGGTGTCGATCCCGACGACACCGAGGCACGACGAGAGGGCGTCAACGGCCGCCCCGGGGTTCGGAACCGCCAACGCGGGGACAGCGTACGGGTCGAGGTCCCCGTCCGCGGCCGTCCGGGTCACCCGCCGGACGTCGAAACGCTGGCGCAGCTGTGCTGCCAGCGACTCCCACTTGGTGGCCGGCCAGGCCTTGGCGGGACCGTCGGTCTCGGTCACGAGGAGCACGGTGTGGTCGAGCCCGGGCACCAGCGACGACCGAAGCGGCGTCGGCGCCGAGAAGTCGGCGTCGATGCCGAAGTCAGTGGCGATCCGGTCAAGTATCTGGTTGATGTCGAGCGGCCCAACCGCCGCCTCGAACTCGGGGGAGCCCCACCAATAGTCCCGCTGCAGCGGATGGTCGCGCAGATCGACCAACCGGTCTGCGCCGGACACCGGTGAGAATGTCTCCTCGTCCACGCAGCCGGCCAGACCGGGGATCCGTTCGGAAAGCCGCGCCTGGGAGGCCGACCGCGCCACCAGCCAGGTCTCGTCACCCCTTCGCCCACCGTCTGCGATCAGAGCCTCAATGATAGGGAGCGAAACCACCAAGTCCCCCAACCCAAAGGAGATCGGCGCCACGTAGACCCGGGGCACCTGCTCAGCGGTCCGCGTAGGCCGTCCGATCGGCCAGTCCCGACGCGGCGAAGGCCCGGCGTCGCTCGGCGCACTTGTTGCAGCGCCCGCAGTGTTCGCCTCCCCGGGGGTCGATGCACGAGAAGGTGAGCTCCAGCGCCAGATGCCGGCCACGTTCCAGCACCTCGACCTTGCTCAACCCGGCGAACGGCGTCTCGACGGCAAGCGGTCGGTCGAGCGCCAGGCTGGCCAGTGACGCGATGCCGTCGAGGAACTCCGCCCCGCTGTCGGCGAACGGGTTCCCTTTCAGCGTGCCGAGCGCCACGACCCCGAAGTCATTGAGCGCGCACCAGACGCTCGACTTGGCCAGCAGCAGGAGGTTGCGACCGGGGAGGTACACCGCGCTGTCGGGCGTGTCCTCGTCGGGCACCTCCCCTCCCGAGACGCTCCAATGCGAGCCGTAGACGTCGGCCACCGGGAACTCGAGCGCGACGAGCGGCCGCGCCCGGCAGTCCGCCGGCAGCGAGTCGAGGAACCGGCGGAGGTGCTCCTCCTCGGCCCCTTCCCAGGCGAGACCGAAGCGGATGTAGAGAGGTTGCACCACCTCGCCCCGACAGCTGTGATCGGCCACGAGCACCGCGCTGTCCACGCCGCCGCTGGCCAGCACGGCGACACGACGGGCGCCTTCTCGGGGAACCCTCATTCGCCGCGGTAGACGCAGCCGGAGGTACACGTCTCTTGTACGACGACCTGGGACAGCTCGGGCAAGCCGGGCTGCAGGTGCTCCCAGATCCAGCAGGCCAGCCGCTCGCTCGTCGGATTCTCCAGCCCCTCGACCTCGTTCAGGTAGTGATGGTCGAGCTGCTCGAGCAACGGTTGCATCGGCTCGCTGAGGTCGGCGAAGTCGCGGACCCATCCCAGCTGTTGGTCGACCGGGCCTTCGATGTGCACCCTGACCCGGAACGAGTGCCCGTGCAACCGCGAACACTTGTGCCCGGGCTCCACGTTGGGCAACCGATGGGCCGCCTCGAAAGTGAACTCCTTGAAAATGTCCACGTGATCCCCGGGCTCGTCCATGTGGGTCGTCCCTCCTGCATCATAGGCAGTACGGCCTGTCGCCCCGGGTGCCGATCGCCGGTACGGTTGGCGCTATTCGGGGCGCACCAGAAGGCCGGTACCACCGATCAGCCCTCATGGTGGTCGACCACCATGAGTCACGTGGTGGGTGAGGCTGGTCCAGCTGAGCCGCCAGCAGGTGAGCACTCTGAAGGCCCCGGGCCTCGAGCCGTAGGGTGAGATCGTGCCCCTGCTGCTCGGCGGGCCTGATCGCGGTGCGGGGCTCGGCGAGCGGCTAGACCTCGATCCTCTCGAGGTCACGCTGGGCCGGCCCGGTGACGAGCTTGCCCTCGGCGCTGAAGCGCGAGCCGTGGCAGGGGCAATCCCACATTTCGAGCGTGGCGTTCCACTGCACCGAGCAGCCGAGATGTGGGCACTTCTTCGAGAGGACGGTGAGCTGGCCGGAGGCGTCGCGGTACCCGGCGACCTTCCGCCCTTTCTCCTCGACGATCGCGCCCTCTCCCGGCTTCAGGTCAGCGAGCGCGCGGCCGACGGTGTGAACGATCAGAACGTCGCATTGGGCGCTGTGCGAGACCGTGTTCGGCACCGAGCCGAGGACGCGTCGCGCGCCGGAGAGCCCCTTGTTGCCGACCACGACGAGATCGCTCCCGTTCTCATCGGCCAACCGGGCGATCGTCTTGCCCGGATCGCCGCGTGCGATCTGATGCGGGAGATCCGGCTCGCCCAGGCGCTCTGCCGTGTCTTTGAGCACGATCCGGCCCATGAGCTCGTCCCCGACGTGGGCGAGCGTGATGGTCGCGCCGAGGGCCCGGCCGAGCGCAGCGCCGAGGTGGGCGGCATGGGCGGCCGTGGGCGAACCATCGGTTGCGATCAAGACGGAGCGGTAGCGAACAGGCTGGCGCTCAACGTCGCTCGCGTCACGCCCATGATTTCCAGTGCGCACGATCAGGACGCTGCACGGTGCCGAATGTGAGATTCGGTCCGGAACTCCGCTAAGCCGCAGCCGTCCTCCCGCTCCCATACCGACGTCGCCGATGACGATCAGCTCGGCGTTGATGTGCTCGGCGAACTCGCCCAGCGCTGCCGCCGGCTCTCCTTCGACCACCTCGCTCCACACGCCCACGCCCGCCGCCTCCACTCGGCCGCGAGTTTCCTTGACCACCTCCTCGGCCGGCAGCTTCGAACCCGCGCTCCCGTCGAAGGCCGAGGCGACGACGAGCTGCCCGCCGGTTGCGTGCGCGAGCACCGTCGCGGCGTGCTCGGCGATCCGAGCGGTCGCGGAACCGTCGGTGCCGAGGAGGATGGTTTGAAACACGAGCAAATCGTCCACGTGCGCTCTCCTACCAGACCGGCTGCCAGACCATGAGGTAGGCGATGAACAAGAGGCCGGCCGTCCCCACCCACAGGCTCAGCAATGGCACCGGCGAGACGACCAGCTGCTCGATCTCCCTCGGGCCAACGGCCGTCCCTCCGCCCTGCGCAATCGCCATCGCCTGGCGCAGCCGGCGATAGTAAGGCCTGGTCAGCACCCGCATGAAGACCATCTCGGCGAGAAACACGGCGAGCGCCACGCTGATCCAGGCCTGGCCCCACCAGTGCCCGTCAAACCCAGCGCCAATTCCGCCCAGCAGCAGAAGGAAGGTAAAGATGTAGAACGCCTTGATTGTGGAGGCCGAGAGGTCGAGCAGAATGCGCAGCCGCTCGGGCTCCCGCTCTCTGCGGACGGCGAGCGTCACCCACGTGCTGACCCCAGGGGTGAGCACGAATCCGAGCACACCCACGACGTGAATGAACACCAACAAGTTGTACAAGTCGCTCCCCCCTCGGTGCTCGAGTCTGCGCCAGCGATCGTATACCTGGGCGAATGTCTCCGCGGGTTGTGGTCAGACGGTCACCACGACCTTGCCGAACGGCGTCCCCTGCGTTACTCACGGCAGTCGCCGACATTGGCGCTGAGACAGCGCACAGTGCGGCTCGCAACAGCTGATCGGACCGACGAGATCACTCTTGGAAGGTGACCTTCGCCAACGGGCTGTGTTCCACCCATTCGTCGAGAACGGCCTCCGGCCAGGGACTGTCCGGACCGTGGCGACGGTTGAACTCCTCGACGAAAGTGGCCAGGACGCGCCGACGCTCCGCCGGGTCGACGATGACGGCAGCCGTCGCGGGAAGGTCAGCCACGACGTCGTGTTTGAGGTGGAAGGTGAACTGCGCATGGGCGGCCAGGTTGGCCAACCAGTGGCGCGTTGTGGGTGCAGGGATTCCGCTCAGGTAGATGTCGTCACCGAACCGGTAGAACACGATCTCGATACGCCGAGGCTGGCCCGAACGTCGGCCAGTCGTGGTGATGTCAATCGTGCGATCCTCCATCGTCGAGGAGGCGTCGATGGCCAGTGCTTGGCGCACGTCCTCTCTCATCTGGCATCACGCCTCGTGGTAGTAGTAGTCCTTCTCGAGGTCCTCGAGCAGGCTGGGTCCAGTGGGCTCCCAACCGAGCAATTCGCGGGTGAGGGTGGCGCTGGCCGGGCTGTCCAGCCCGGCGAAGAGGCCCAGGAAACCGAAGTGCTCGAAGGCGTTGGCCGGGTCCACCGGCCCCGTCGGAAGACCCAGACCGCGACCCATGGCCTCAGCGATCCGTAGGAAAGGCACGCCTTCTTCGCCCGCGGCGTGTAACACCGAGCCGGCGGGAGCGGCCTCGACCGCCAGGCGGGCCAGGCAGGCGGCGTCAGACACGTGCACGGCCGGCCAGCGGTTGGTGCCATCACCCACGTAGCCGGCCATGCCGCTTTGGCGGGCGATGCCGACGAAGAGGGCCATGAACCCGTTGTCGCCGTCGCCGTGGACCGTCGGGGGGAACCGCAGCACCGAGGAACGGACGCCGATGCCCCGAAGCGACAAGGTCAAAAGGGCGGTCGCACTGCGCACACCGGCGGGGTTGGCCCGGATCTCGGGACTGGCGACGAGACCGTCGTTCTCGGTGGCCGGCCGCCCGAGGGCCAGGCCGACCATGCCCGAGGCCAGCACGAACGGGCGGTCGGAGCCGGCCAGGGCGGCGCCCATGGCTTCGACGGCGCAGCGGTCGGCCGCTCCGGCGGCGGCGAAGTCGCCGCTGAACGCCGTCTCGTGCTGGAAGGCCAGGTGGATGACGCCGTCGGAGGAGGCGGCGGCCTCCGCCAGGCCTTCGGGGTCGTCGAGGTCGCCTCGGTGGACGATTGCGCCAGCTTCTCGCAGCTTGTTCGCAGACGCGTCGGAACGGGCCAGGCCGACCACCTCGTGGCCGGCACCAAGGAGTTCGGGGACGACCGCCGAGCCGATCCAGCCCGACGCTCCGGTGACGAAGATCTTCATGATGTGCCTCCAGGGAGATTTCGATGTCAGGAACAGACATCACTCTAGGACTGATGACAGCAACTGTCAACAGTGGGATCCGACATCATGGGCCGACGGGAGCCGCACCGGCAAACGGGCCCTCCGAATTCTGGCAGGGAGCCCCTACAACGAGGACACCCAGGAAAAGGGCACCCAGGCTGAAGGTTGTCGCCGTTTTGTCAGGGATGCATCTCGATCCGCCATGAACCCGGATCCATGGTCAACCGTCGACGAGGACCGGCCTGATCCATGTCTCCGTCGTCGTAGGCGATGTCGCCTTGCCACAGAGCGGTCAACACACCCCCGTGGGAACGAATGCGGGTGGAAAACCGCTCCGGTTCGCGTGAGCGAGCGGCGGCTGTAGCCCCTTGCGTGTCGGTCTGGTCTCTCAGCCACCACACGGTCGCGAACGTGGGAGGCGCCATGTCCATTTGGCCAGCGTTGACCCGGGCGATCGCCGTCGCCGGCGTTATCCACTCGGACCGGCGGATCTCCAGCTGATCGACCACGACGGCGCTCCCGTCGTTCCGCACCTCAATGAGGAAGAACCAGGTAGCGAAGCGCTTCGCGCCACCAGGCGGGGGTACCCAGAACGAGAGGGGCACCAGGCCAGAGGGGTCCAGGTCGAGCGATGCCTCTTCAGCCGCTTCGCGCACGGCCGCAGCTCGAGCTGCATGCATCTCGACCACAGCATCGTCGCCGACCACCGAGCCAGAGTCCTCGGGATCAACCCGGCCGCCGGGAAAGACCCACATGTTCCCGAACTGTCCGCGTGAGTTGCGCTGGAGCAGGAGTACCTCCATACCAGCGGGACTCTGCCGGAGCGGGATCACCGTGGCCGCCGGTATCAGTCCAGCTTCAGCTACTGGCGGCTCAACGTTTGAGGCCGGCCCGCCGCTGCTCACGCCCTCGTACTCGTTCGACATCTAAAGACCGTACTTCGGGTTCCGTCGTCTCAGCCCCCCGCTGCCGATTTTGGCGGAAGTAGCCAAAGGAACGACCGTCCGCCTGGTCCGATGAGAGTTCCCCGCCAGAATCCGAAGACCCACCTCAGGTCTGGCGTCCGCTTCCCGCGAACAGCCAAGTGTGAAGATGGGACGTCTCCAGTTGTGAGGACGTCTGAGTGGCGGGGGGAGAGAGTGGCGGGGGGAGGATTTGAACCTCCGACCTTCGGGTTATGAGACCGGACTGCACCGTCCAGAGTCTCCAACGCCGTCCTTCGTAGTCCGTCGATATCGACGCTGAACTGCTCTTTTCTATCGACACACGCCGTGGGCTGGAGTTGGGCGGTGACACGACTACGCCCAGTTGTAGGGATTTTGTAGGTTTACCCTACGACCTTCGGGTTCATGCGGGGCGCTAGGAGGGGGCGATCGGATTGAGCGTCGGCGACGAATTTCCGATCGTTGAATCCCTTGAGCAACGACTCGGTAGATGCGCTGTTTGCGTCCAGACCCAACCACCCGCCCCGCATCCCAGGTGCCCGTTCGTAGCTACGGTCTAAGGGCTGCAATCATCTCGCCGACGGACGACGTCACGGCGTAATCGACCCCGATGGCGTCGAAATGCTGCCTTGCGCACCGAATCTTCGTCTCCTCTCGCCCACGTAGCTCGTCAGGGTCGGCGGAGCCCTTGGTCTCACGAACAAGGTAGACACGCCCAGAGTCTTCGAACACAATCGCCCAGTCCGGATTGTACGGCCCGATGGGCGTATCAACTGTGAACCACCCCGGTAGCTTCATGAAGAACCGAACGTTGGAGTTGTCGTCGAGCCCCTTCGCGAAACGGCGCTCCACCTCGGACTCGATCTCGATGTGGTCGAAGAGCGTCTTGTCCTCACTCTGAACCTGGTAGAGGCGTGCCGCGTAGCGCTCGATCTCCTCGCTGGCCTCTGGTTCGAGACGCCGCATCTCCCAATGCAGGTCAGGGACGGGCTCATACCTGATGCCGTCGACCATTTGTCGGTGCATCACGTTGTTGATCTTGGCCGTCACCAGCACCGTGAATGCCTGCGGATTGACGGTGAAGTCGGCCAGACGACGGGAGCGCAGCAGGATGTTCACTAGGGTCGCCCGTGTAAGGTCTGTCTCGTTCTGAAGGTCGGCGAGGATGTCCGGGAGAACCGTCGGGGCTGCGGTTGCGTACGCGTGTTGATCGATGTGCTTGTCCGTGGCGATGCCCGCCGAGCTGTGCTCCAGTTCGACCACACGCACTCGAACCTTTGGGGGCTCGATCGGCTCGGCGGCGGCGATCGCGGAGGCGGCAGACTCGATCAGCTCATCGCTTGACAGCGACACGCGGTACTTCGTCCGCTTGCTAATCCGCTCCCACAAAGCCTTGAAGTCCGGGGCAAGAGCTACATGCTTTCTGAATCGCACCGTCTGGCGCTTTCGTGCGTCGATGATTCGGTTGGCAAAGACAAACCGGGATACCGCGTCCGTTATCTCTGCCCTCAGGGGGGCTATATCAGCGGGAAGGTCAAGTTGGAAGTCGGCGGCTGACGGATTGAACTTCGGCTGTACGGCACCGCTTGCATCGAGATAGCCCTGGTCCACTAGGTGCCCCCATACAGTCTGCGAGACGTCCTGGCCAAGTGGGACGGGTCCCGGCTCACCGGGAACCGCCGGCATCGTTAGCTTGGCGAACGCCTGCTTCGGAACGATGCCGAAGCGTTGACCCGTGTCCTCCTCGTACTCCGTTTGCAGGTCACGCGCGAACTGGTCGTATGCCTCATTGGCGATCACCGTGAGGCGGTTGACGAGGGGATCGTAGATGCGTTCACCGCTCTGATTGACGGGTAGGCGCAGACCCCGGCCGATCTCCTGGCGCTTGCGCTCCGTTGACCGCGACTCATTCAGAGTGCAGATCTGAAAGACGTTGGGGTTGTCCCATCCCTCCCGCAGCGCCGAATGGCTGAAGATGAATCGTAACGGCTCTTCGAGCGAGAGCAGCCGTTCCTTATCCCGCATGATCAGGTCATATGTGACGACGTCGGCCGCACTGTCACCCCTCGTGTCCTTCGGGCGCTGTTTGTTGTCGACGCTGAAGTAGCCGTCGTGCACCTGCTCCACCGGAGGTAGAGCGAGGCTCGCATATCGAGGTCGCGACACGAGGTCGCGATATGCGTCCTCAAACCACTGCCCAATCGGGCCGACCACAGGGTGCCCCTCATCATCGAAGGCCCTGTAGTTGGAAACTCGGTCGATAAAGATCAGGGACAGCACCTTGACCCCGAGAGGTCGGAGCGTTCGCTCCTTGTCAAGGTGCTGGCGCACCGTCTCGACGATCTGCGCCTTGCGGGTCTCATCGTCGAACGAGGAGACCGCCTGAGCGATGGTCACCTCGGAGCCGTTGGTGAACTCCACCGCCTCGGCGCCGGCCCGAAACGAGATATCTGAAACGATCCAACCGTCCGCATACTCTTGGCGTTCGTCTGACAGCATGTGCAAGTCGTCGCCCGGACGCAACCACAGTCTTTTCGGCGTGAAGGCCTTACCTCGGCCGTGGTTGATCGTTACCTGGGCGCGTGACTTGGCGATGTCGACGGCATGGAGCCGCACATAGGCCGCATTCGGGTTCTCGTCCGCCATGACGCTCGCCACCTCGATACGTTTGACGAGCTGCAAGTCGTACGCTTCGATGGGTCCAAGGCGGTAGATTCGATTGTACGGTCGCTTGTGCGTCGCCGAGTATCGCAGCGTGCAGAAGGGGTTAAGACGCTCTATCGCGGCTGAGGCTCCCGCTGTCTCCATATTCTGTGGCTCGTCGAGAATAACCACGGGCCGGGTCGCCTGGATGAACTCAATGGGGCGACGGCCAGACATGCGGTCCTGAGCACGATTGATGACGTTGGCTTTTGTCGGGTCGTTGTCCTCCTCCACGTCCTTCTGAAAAGCTTGGATATTCATCACCAAGAGCCGAATCGTGTTGCTAGCTCCGATCATTCATGAGAT
>JBKQIP010000055.1:0-26050 GCA_052148295.1 Acidimicrobiales bacterium | reverse complement strand
ATTCGTCCCCTGCCTGCACTCGGTCGGCGCGCCCCTCCAACCGGGCCAGCGGGACGTCCCGTGGCCCTGCAACGCGGAGAACAAGTACAACGTCCACATCCCCGAGACGCGCGAGATCGTCTCGTACGGCTCGGGCTACGGCGGCAACGCCCTGCTCGGCAAGAAGTGTTTCGCCCTGCGCATCGCCTCGGTCATGGCCCGGGACGCCGGCTGGATGGCCGAGCACATGCTGATCCTCAAACTGACCTCCCCCGAAGGTGAGACCCGCTACATAGCCGGTGCCTTCCCCTCCGCGTGCGGCAAGACGAACCTGGCCATGCTGATCCCTTCCATCGAGGGCTGGAAGGTCGAGACCGTGGGCGACGACATCTGCTGGATGAAATTCGGCGACGACGGCCGCCTCTACGCCATCAACCCCGAAGCCGGCTTCTTCGGCGTGGCCCCCGGGACCAACACGCACACCAACCCCAACGCCATGCTCACGCTCGACGGCAACTGCATCTTCACCAACACCGCGCTGACCGACGACGGCGATGTCTGGTGGGAGGGCATGACCGACGATCCGCCGGCCCACCTGACCGACTGGAAGGGCAACGACTGGACGCCCGAGTCCGGCACGCCGGCCGCCCACCCCAACGCCCGCTTCACCACCCCGGCCAGCCAGGACCCGGCCATCGCCCCCGAGTGGGAGGACCCCCGGGGCGTCCCGATCTCGGCCATCCTCTTCGGCGGGCGCCGGGCCTCGGTCGTCCCACTGGTCTTCCAGTCCCACGATTGGGAGCACGGTGTCTTCCTGGGTTCGATCATGGCCTCGGAGACCACAGCCGCGGCCACCGGCGCCGTGGGCAACCTGCGCCGCGACCCCTTCGCCATGCTGCCCTTCTGCGGCTACAACATGGCCGACTACTTCGCCCACTGGCTGGAGATCGGCGCCGCGGCGGCCGACCGCGAGCTGCTGCCCAAGATCTTCTACGTCAACTGGTTCCGCAAGGACGCCGCCGGCAAGTGGCTGTGGCCCGGCTACGGCGACAACTCCCGCGTGCTCGAGTGGATCTTCGACCGGGTCACCGGCAAGGCCGACGCCGTCGACAGCCCGATCGGCTGGCTCCCGGGGCCGGACTCCATCGACGTGGCGGGCCTCGACGTGACCCCCGAGCAGATGGCCGATCTCCTGCGCGTGGACACCGAGGAGTGGCGGGCCGAGGTCCCGATGATCCGCCGGCATTTCACCCAGTTCGGCGACCGACTGCCCGCCGCCCTGACCGAGGCCGTCGACACCCTCGAGCAGCGCCTCGGCTGACGCGCTCGGCTCACGCGCTCGGCTAACGCGCCACGGGCGGCGCCCGCAGGGCGCGGCGGCCCGACACGTACGTCACCCCCGCCACTGCGGCCAGGATCGCCATCACCAGGTCACCCTGGGGCAGGGTGAGCGTGATCACCACCGGGATCAGCGCGCCGAGCACCCAGACCAGCTGCTGACGGGTGGCGAAGCGGGCGAAGGCGCGCCCCTGCGCCGACCGGGGGATGAGGCGCTGGGTCAGGGCATCGAAGGACGGTTGACCCAACGCACCGGCCACCCCGATCAGGAAGGCCAGCAGCACCTGGGCCACCAGCGTGCCCCACAGCGCCACGCCGGCCGAGGAGACGGCGATCAGCCACAGCGAGGACACCAACAGCTGCTGCTCGGTCAGGCGTTCGCGGAGGCGTCCCATGAGCACGAGCCCCACGATGGCGCCGATCCCACTGGCGGTCAGCGCCAGTCCGTAGACGTAGAGCCCCACGTGCAGCCGGCGGAGCCCGAACGCCAGCAGGAAGATCTGGAAGCCCTGCAGGCCCCGGATGATCGACATGGCCGTCAGGCCGAGCAGCACTTCGGGATTGGCCACGGGTTGCAGCCGCACCACGTCAGGCGGCCGGTCGTCGGGCGGCGCGTCGGGCGGCGACTCCGGAGTGCTCGGAGCGACCGCCGGCGTCGGCTCGGGGTTCACCCGCCGCCGGCTGAGCACCGGCAACCGGTAGCCGGCCACGGCGGCGCCCATGAAGACGAACGCGTTGGCCACCAACAGGCTCGGTGCTCCCCCCAGTTTCAGGATCAGGACACCGGGGACCGAGAAGGCGAAGCCCGACAGCGTGCCGAGCAGGGTCAGGTGGGCGTTGAGGGTGGCGTACTCCGCCTGCTGACCCGAGGCGTCGGGACGACCGAGCGCCGCCATCTCGGGCACCAGCGCCCCGCGGGTGACCAGGTACAGCTTGGAGAGGACCAGCACCAGGAAGGCCTCGGGGAAGAGCAGGAGGCTGTGGACGTCACGAGCCATGAAGGGGCAGAGGGCGGCCCGCCCCAGGGCCGACAGGACGACCATGGCCCGGCGGGCGCCCCGGCTGCGGTCGATCAGCGGACCGAGCAGCGGAGAGACGATGGCGAAGGGTGCCAGGGTGAACAGCAGGTAGAAGAGGACCTTGCTCTTGGCCTCCGTGGGGGAGATCGAGAAGAACAGGGAACCGGCGAGCGAGATGGTCACCAGGGTGTCGCCGGCCAGCATGAAGATCTGGACCAGGGAGAGGCGCCCGATCGGACTGGCCTGGTCGAAGAGGTCGGAGAACGCCTGGCGGGCCAGGTCCCGGAACTGCTCGATCTTCGGGGCCATCGGCACCATGCCAATGTACGGTGTGCCATGACCGTCCACGCGTACGTCCTGGTCCAAACGGAGGTGGGCCGCTCACTAGACGTCGCAGGTCAGATGGCCGCGATCGACGGGATCATCCTGGCCGAAGACGTCACCGGTCCCTACGACGTCATCGCACGCGCCGCGGCGAGCTCCATCGATGATCTGGGTCGCCTGGTGGTCGGTCAGGTGCAGCTGATCGAAGGCATCACCCGCACCATCACGTGCCCCGTGGTCAATCTCTGAGGGCCCGCGCCGCCGCCGGCTTGCGGGCTCGCTCGATGGACCCGCACCGGGCGGTCGGTCGGGGCCGACCCAGGCCCAGTGGCCCGCCCTAGCTCAGCGCGCCCGATTCCCGCAGCTTGGCGATGGTCCCCTCGTCGATTCCCCACTCCAGCAGGCCGCTCACGGTGTCGGCTCCCGGGGGCGAGGGGGGCCGGCTCACCGCCGAGGGCGTCCGGCTGAATCTGGGCGCCGGTCCCGGCTGGACCACGCCGTCGACCTCGACGAAGGTCCCCCGGGCCACGTTGTGCGGGTGCAGATGGGCCTCCCAGGGTGACAGGACGGGCGCGCCGCAGGCGTCGGTCCCCTCGAAGACGGCGGACCACTCGTCGCGCGTCTTGGTGCGGAACACCGCGGCGAACCTCGCCTTCATGGCCGGCCACTGCTCCCGGTCGTTCTGGTCGGGCAACGTCGGGTCGTCAGCGAGTCCCAGCCCCTCGAGCAGTTCGGCGTAGAACTTGGCCTCGATACCCCCCACCGCGAAGTACTTCCCGTCCGCCGTCTCGTACACCTCGTAGAAGGGCGCGCCCGTGTCGAGCATGTTGGCCCCGCGATCCTCGTTCCAGATCCCGAAGCGGTGGAAGGCGTAGATCATCGTCATCAGCGACGCCGCCCCGTCGACCATGGCGGCGTCGACCACCTGACCCTCACCCGAGCGGGCCGCCTCCAAGAGTGCGGCGACCATGCCGAAGGCCAGCAGCATGCCACCGCCGCCGAAGTCACCGACCAGGTTCAACGGCGGCACCGGTCGCGAGTCGGCCCGGCCCAGTGACCACAGGGCGCCGCCGATGGCGATGTAGTCGATGTCGTGCCCGGCCGTGTCGGCCATGGGGCCGTCCTGCCCCCAGCCGGTCATGCGCCCGTAGACCAGCGCCTTGTTCCGGGCCAGACAGGCCTCGGGCCCCACGCCAAGCCGTTCCGCCACACCGGGCCGGAATCCCTCGATCAGCCCGTCCGCCTGTTCCACCAGCCCGAGGACCAGGGCGACCGCGTCGGGACTCTTGAGATCGATGCCCACCGAGGGCCGGCTCCGGTTGAGCAGGTCCCAGTAGCCCGCCGGCGCCTCGGCACCGCGCTCCACCGACCCGGGGGCCGCCCGCTCGAGGCGGATCACCTGCGCGCCGGCGTCGGCCAGCATCATGCAGGTGAAGGGGGCCGGCCCGATCCCCGCCAGCTCGATGATCCTGACCCCGGCCAGCGGTCCACTTCGCGTCTGTGCCATGGCAGGATCGTGACCCGAGCGGCGCCGAAGGGTCAAGCTGGGGTGGTGAGGATCGCTCGAGCACCCGGACGGGTCACCCTCATCGGCGACCACACCGACTACAACGAGGGCCTCTCGCTGCCCATGGCCATCGACCTGGCCACCGAGGCCACGTTCACCCCCAATCCCGGAAGCTTCCTCATGGGCCTGCGCAGCGACCAGGTCCCCGAGTCGTGGGAGATACCTCTGGATGGGACCGCCCCGGTCGCCCCGGACGCCGTACTGGCGGCTGCCCTCGTCGACCTGGCCCGGCACCTGGACCATCCACCCTCGGGTGGCAACCTGCGCGTGACCAGCTCCATCCCTATCGGGGCCGGCCTCTCCTCCAGCGCCGCCTTCTCGGTCGCCCTGCTGCTGGCGCTCGGGCACCCGCTCGACGCCCCCGCGCTGGCCCGGGCCACCCAGAAGGCCGAGGGGGTGGCCAACGCCCACGTCGGCCTGCTCGACCCGCTGGCCATCGTCGACGCACGGGCCGGACATGCGCTGTGCATCGACTTCGGCACCCCGGACCTCGAGCGCCACGCGGTGGCCCTCCCCGACGCGGCCGCCTTCGTCATCGTGCACAGCGGGGGCAGCCGGGTGCTGGGCCTCTCTCCCTATGCCCTGCGGCGGTCCGAGTGCGACGCCGCGGCCCACGAGATCGGCCGGCCCCTGGGGCGCTGCGTCAAGACCGATCTCAGCGTGTTGCAGGACCCCATCCTGCGCCGGCGGGCCCGCCACGTGGTCACCGAATGCGAGCGGGTGCGCCAGGCCGAGCGGCTCCTGGCCCGGGGCGACCTGACCGGCGTCGGGCAGCTGATGTCGGAGGGCCATCGCAGCCTGCGCGACGACTACCGGGTCTCGACCATCGAGGTCGACGAGCTGGTGGACCGCCTCCTCCGCATGCCCGGCGTGCTGGGGGCGCGCCTCACGGGCGGCGGCTTCGGCGGGTGCGTGATCGCGCTCTGTGAAGAGGGCTCACCCGCACTCGATCCGGGCACCCACCCGCCCCGGCGGGCCTGGCGGATCACCCCCGCGGCAGGGGCGACCGTGCGCTCGATCCCCTGAGCTCAGTCCCCTGATTCGGCTCGCGCCGCCTGGGAGGTGGCGACCAGGGCGTCGAGCACCGCTTCGGCCCGCCCGCTGTCGAGGGAGTCGAGTGCCAGCTCCAGCCCCCCGGCCAGATCACCGACCCGGCCGGCCACCATCAGCCCGGCGGCGGCGTTGAGCGCGCCGATGTCGCGATTGGCCCCCCGCTCACCCCCGAGCACCGCCCGGATGGCCCGGGCGTTGAAGGCGGCATCGCCGCCCCGCAGGTCGTCCAGCGTGGCCGGCGCCAGGCCCAGCGCGGACGGATCCACCTTCCACTCGGTGAGCGCGAAGGAGCCCGCTCCGTCCCCGTTGAGCTCCAGCACGGTGGAGCGGGAGGTGACGCTCAGCTCGTCCAGGCCGTCGTCCGCGTAGATGATCATGGCCCGTCGGCTCCCGGTCGCCCCCAGCACGCTGGCCATGATCGGCGCCATGGCCGGGTCGCTCACCCCGACGAGCTGGTAGGGGGTGCGCGACGGGTTGGTCAACGGCCCGAGGACGTTGAAGATGGTCGGCACGCCGAGCTCGCGGCGCACCGGCGCCACGTACCGCATGGCCGGGTGGAAGCGCTGCGCGAAGCAGAAGCCCATCCCCGTCTCGGCCACACACCGGGCCACGCCGACGGGGCCGATCTCAATGGCCACGCCCAGGGCCTCGAGCACGTCGGCCGAGCCCACCGAGGAGGACGCCGAACGGCCGCCGTGCTTGCACACGCGCACGCCGCACCCGGCGACGATCAGCGAGGCCAGGGTGGTGACGTTGATGCTGCGGAGCCGGTCACCTCCGGTGCCCACCAGGTCGACCACCACATCGGATCGGGCCGGCGCTCCCGGCGGCGCCAGCGGCGGCAGCGGCAGCGGCACGGCGGCGGCCACCATGGCCCGGGCCAGGCCGGTCACCTCCTCGATCGACTCCCCCTTGGCGTGCAGCAGGGTCAGGAAGGCCCCGATCTGCGCCGGCGTGGCCTCCCCCGACAGCACGGCGCCCAGGGTCGCCTCGGCCTCGGCCTCGGTCAGTGACTCCCGGCGGGTCAACCGGGTCAGGACATCCGGCCAGGCCAGGGTCAGTCCCACCACAGGTCCCGGTCCAGGACCCCCCGGGCGATCAGGCCCAGCTGCACCTGGGACGTGCCCTCGACGATCGTCAGCTGCTTGGCGTCGCGGTACCACTGCTCGGTGGGGTGGTCCTCCATGTAGCCGGCCGCCCCCAGGAGCTGCACCGCCAAGGAGGACGCCCGCACCGCCAGCTCGGTGGCGTGATACTTGGCCATGGAGAGGTAGGGCACGTACTCCTTGGTGAACTTGCCCTGATCGGCCAGGGTGGCCGAGCGGTAGGTCAGCAACCGGGCCGCCTCGATGTCGACGGCGCACTTGGCGATCTCCCACTGGATCCCCTGGAAGTCGGCGATGGTCTGGCCGAAGGCGGCGCGCTGCTGCACGTACTCGGTGGCGTACATGAGCGCGCCTTCGGCCAGCCCGATGCCGCGGGCGGCCACGATCGGTCGCATGGCGTTCAGGCCGAGCATGGCCAGGCGGAACCCGCCCACCTCGCCGATCACGTTCTCCGCCGGGACGCGCACGTCGTTGAGGAGGAGCTCACCGGTGTCGATGCCCCGCACACCCATCTTGTGGTCGGTGCGACCGACCTCCACTCCGTCCCAAGCGCGCTCGACAATGAAGGCGGTGACCGAGTCGTGGGCCCGGCTGGCCACGTCGCCCGTCTTGGCGAAGACGGTGTACCAGTCGGCCTCGCGGACGCCGGACATCCAGCACTTGGTGCCGTCGAGGATCCAGCCGCCCCGGCTGGACGGATCGGGCACGCCCCGGGTGCGCATGCCCATCACGTCGCTGCCGGCCTGGGGCTCCGAGAGCCCGAAGGCGGCCCGCTGGGTCCCCTCGGCGATGCCCGGCAGGTACTTCTCCTTCTGGGCCCCGGTGCCGGCGATCAATACCGGACCGGTGGGCAGGCGGGTCAGCAGCAGCATCAGGGCCGCCGTGTTGGAGTGCTTGGCCACTTCCTCAATGGCCACCGCCAGCCCGAGGATCCCCGCCCCCGACCCGCCCAGCTCGGTCGGGAGGCACAGTCCGAGCAGGCCAGAGGCCCGAAAGGCGTCGAAGATGTCCTGGGGATAGGCGCCGTCGTGGTCGATGGCCCGCGCCCGGGGCCGCACCTTGTCCTGGGCCAGACGACGGACCGAGAGCTGAAGGGCTTCGAGCTCCTCGGGAAGGTCGAAATCCACCGGAGCAGGGTACCGGACCGCCCGGCCATGTAATTTCGGTTCCCTTGCCACCGGACGAGCCACCGCCTTCACGTGCGGAACTGCAGAAGCAACTGCGGACCGCACACAAGCGGGAGCGACGCCACCGGCACCGTTGGCGCCGCCGCATCGTCTACGCGCTGGTCGCCGTCCTCGTCCTCGCGGTCGCCAGCGTGGGCGGCCTCTACTTCTACGTCGGCTACCGCTACGACCAGATCAAGAAGGTGCACCTCAAACATCTGGTGGCGGCGCCGGTGGTGGGGAAGCCGTTCAACATCCTGCTCATCGGGTCCGATTCCCGGGCCTTCGTCGGCGGCAACAGCTCCCTGTCCAACGAGGTCGGCAACGAGGCCAACGCCGGTGGTCAGCGCAGCGACGTCACCATGGTGGCCCGGTTCGTCCCCGCCACCAAGTCCATCACCGTCATGTCCATCCCCCGCGACCTCTGGGTGGACATTCCCGGGAACTCGAGCGAAGCGGGGATGAACCGGATCAACTCGGCCTACAACAACGGCCCCGACCTGCTCGTCCAGACCATCGAAGAGGTGCTCGGCATCCCCATCAACCACTACATCTCCGTGAACTTCCCCGGTTTCACCGGCATGGTCAACGCCCTCGGTGGGGTCACCATGGACTTCCCCACGCAGATCACGGACTCCTACACCGGGCTCGACGTCACCACCACCGGGTGCCAGAACATCAACGGGGTGACCGCGCTGCAGCTGGTGCGCAGCCGTCACCTCCAATACCTCGGTCCCGACGGGCAATGGGAGTACGACGGGCTCTCGGACTTCAGCCGCATCCAGCGCCAGGACGCCTTCTTCCGCGCCGTGCTGGCCAAGGTCAACCTCGAGAGCTCGAACCCGTTGGCCATGAACGGCTTCATCTCCGCCGCCGTGGGCAACCTGACCATCGACGACACGCTGAGCAAGTCCGACCTGTTCCACATCGCCAGTGAGTTCAGGGGGCTCCCGTCGTCCCACCTGGTCACCGAGACGCTGCCCACCACGAGCTACGTGACGTCGGGGGGGGCCGACGTCCTCCTGGCCGCGCAGCCCTACGCCGACCAGATGATCAGCGCCTTCAACCAGATCGGGCTGCCCAAGCGCCAGCCCACCCCGACCACCGTCCCGCCGGTCGCCCCCAGCGCGATCACCGTCGACGTCCTGAACGCGTCGGGGGGTGGCGAACTGGCCACGGAGACGGCCCAGGGCCTCACGCAGAACGGGTTCGCGGTGAGCGGCATCGACAACGCCCCGACCGTCATCGCCGCCGGTGACCCCTCGGAGATCTTCTACGGTCCCGACGGGCTCCCCGCCGCCCACGCCCTGGCCGACTCGCTCAACGGCGCCGTGACCTACGTTGCCAACCCCTCGCTCAGCGGCAACGACCTGACGCTCTGGGTGGCCAACGCCCAGCTGACGGTGAACACCACCACGTCCACCACCACGCCGGCTGCGTCGACCGGGACCACCGCCAGCGCCTCGGAGGTCTACTTCAACAAGCAGCCGGAGCCGTGGAACCCGGTGCCCTGCACCCTGACGACCACGACCACGACCGCGGCGGCGGCCAACACGACGGCGAAGCCGAAAGCGACCGCGGGGACGAAAGCGACGGCGAAGCCGAAGTCAGGCTGACTTGCGCCGCTGGCGCACGATGCGCCGGCGTTCCCGCTCCGTCGTGCCACCCCAGACACCCTCACGCTCGCGGTGGGCCAGGGCGTGCTCGAGGCACGCCTGACGGACCGGGCAGACGGCGCAGATAGCCTTGGCCTCGACCGAGTCGGCCTCGTCCTCCGAGGCCGGGTAGAACGCCTCGACATCAAGGCCCCGGCAGGCGGCTTGCTTGCGCCACGTGGTGGCACTCATGGGAAACACTTCCTCGTCACGTCGGATATGGGCAGGATTCGCCCTGGTCGGGAGCGCCACCGAGACGGGCCGGGCAGCGTCTACACCGAATTCCGGCGAACGAAGAGTATGGCGCACGACCGGCGGGCCTGTAAAGGGCTACACAAAGAATTCTCCCTGGTCAGCCGATGGGAAGCGGCTTTGTTGTGCCCCGGAGCTCGCCCAGCGGCTCCACCCGGACCGCCGCCGGGAGCACCGTGCGGGCCCGGCAGGCGGGGTCGGCACCTACGGAGGGGCCCGAGGAAGGGGCCCGAGGGAGGGGTCCGAGGGAGGGGTCCGAGGGAGGGACCCGAGGGAGGGATAGGTTGATCCGGTGGCGAGCCCGCCCATCACCGCCGGCCGTCGCCGTCGCCGTCACCGTCACCGATGCCGCATCGTGCGAATGGCCGCCGGCCTGGTCTCCCTGGTGGTGAGTGCCACCCTGCTCTCTTGCTGCTCGTCCCCGTCCCCCGCACCCGAGTCTGCACCGGCGCCGCGCCCGGTGCCGGCGGGATCCGAGGCGCCTCCCTCCCTGTCCGCCGGGCAGACCATCTCGGTCCGCTACTGCCACGACCAGGTGGCCCGGATCACGGCCCCGACGCACTTCCACGGAGCGGCGCCGGCGACCCTCTGGGTCCACGGAGGGGCCTGGATCATGAGCGACATGAACGAAGGGGGCTTCGTCGTCGACGACATCGGCCCCGCCCTCGAGGCCGAGGGATTCGAGGTGGTCGCCCTGAACTACCGGCTGGGGCCCGAGGAGCGCTGGCCGGCCCAGATCGAGGATGTGAAATGCGCCGTGCGCTACCTGCGGGCCCATGCCACCGCCCTGCACATCGACCCCCGTCACATCGGGGCGTGGGGGCAGAGCGCCGGCGGCCACCTGGTCAGCCTGCTGGCGTTGGCCGGGCCCTCGGCCGGCTGGGACTCGGGTCCCTACGAGGACGAGTCCAGCCGGATACAGGCGGCCGTCGACATGTCGGGGCCCACGGACCTCACCACGATGAGCACCGAGGGTGCCAGCGGCTTCGTCCGCGACTCGTTCATCAGCATTCTCGGGCCGATGTCGGCCCCTGAACTACAGACCGCTCTGGAAGAGGCGAGCCCGGTGCACTACGTCACCACGGACGCTCCGCCGTTTCTGATCATCCACGGTGACGAAGACACGATCGTGTACCCCCAGCAGTCCGAAGAGCTGGCGGCCGCGCTCCGGGCCCAGGGTGTCCCCGTCCAACTGATCATCGTCCACGGCGGGAACCATGCGCTGACCGGTGCTGGCGCCTCGCCGGACCCGGCCCAGATCACCCAGGACGTCGTCAATTTCTTCGTCTCGAACCTCGAGCCCCACCAGGGAGAGACGAAAGGGTGAGCCCCTGAGGGGAGGGGCTGCCTGCCTACGGGGCGGGCGGGCCCGTGCTCGTCACGGCGAAGGCGCGGACCGGGCGGTCCAGGCCGCGCAGCATCTGCGACCCGAGATCACGGATGGCCCAGCGATCGGTCGGCAGTTCCCCCGCCGCCGTCTCGGTCACCACGAGTTCGCCCGGCGCGGCGCCCTTCACCAGCCGTGAGACCAGGTTCACGGTGGGGCCGAAGTAGTCGCCCTCTCTCGGGGTCACCAGGCCGACGCCCACCGCCCCGCGGGCCGGGGGCAACGTCGGGTCCGCCGCGGTGGCCCGGCACACCTCGGTGCCGATCCGGCAGGCCGCGTCCACGGAGGGGGCGGCGAAGAAGACCTCGTCGCCGATGGTCTTGACCACCCGTCCTCCGGCCAGGACGGCGCTGGACCAGGCGGCGGACTCGAACCGGGACAGGGCCAGGCTGGCGTCCCGCAGGCTCAGGCCCTCGGCCCACGCGGTGGAGCCCACCAGATCCACGAACCCCAGGGCCACCACCTGGCCGTCCCGAGCGTTCGTCGCCCCCCAGGCCCGCGACGGCACCGAACGGTGGGTGGCCCGCTCGAACTGAGCCTCGAGCAGGCGGGACAGGACCTCGGGAACGGAGGTGAAGGCCAAGGTGGCCGCCTCGGACACCCGGGCGCGCTCCACCTCGGTCAGGCCCTCGCGCTCGGTCCCGGGGCCCATCTCGGCGTAGAAGAGGGCCACCGCAGCCTCGGCGATGTTGGTGGCCGATGCGCCGAGCACCCGGGTGAAGGCCAGGATGGCGTCTTCGCCCATGAGCGACGCCCCCTGCTCGAAAGCCGGAATGAGCGTCTCCAGTCCCTCGGGGAGCAAGCTGTCGTCGTCCACCGGCAGGCCCACGGACAGGAGCAGCCGTCGCAGGCGCTCCACCGTGACACCCGAGCGGGCCGCCACCTCGTTGACCGAGAGCGTCGCCGGGCGGGTGCCCATGACCAGATCCCCCGCCACCGCGGGGAGCCTGTCCTGCCGGCGGGCCTCCCTCAGCTGCTCGAGCGAGGCGCCCCGGGCGGTCAGGTACTCGAGGAGGTCGAGGCGCTCGCCGGCCCCGGGGTCGTCGGGGTCGTAGAGGCCGGCCTCCTCCCAGGCGTCGGTGTCCACCGGCCCATCGTCCCACGGGGACCGTCGCCGGCCGTCTTGAAGTGCCTCGAGGGCGGTGTGGCAGGCTGGCACCGTGCACCGGTTTCGTCGCCAGGACTCACTGCGCCGGTTGGCCGACGAGGCCTTCGACGTCCTGGTGGTGGGCGGCGGGATCACCGGCGCCGGGGTCGCCCTCGATGCGGCGAGCCGGGGCCTGAAAACGGCGCTGGTCGAGAAGCACGACTTCGCCTCGGGCACGTCCTCCAAGTCGTCCAAGATGGTGCACGGCGGACTGCGCTACCTCCAGCAACGAGAGTTCCGCCTGGTCTACGAGAACCTGGCGGAGCGCCAGCACCTGCTGGACAACGCCCCTCACCTGGTCAGCCCGCTCCCCTTCCTGATCCCGCTCTTCGGGCGGGACGGCGTCGTGGCCAAGACCGTGGCCCGCTCCTACTCCTCCGCCTTGTGGCTCTACGACATCACCGGCGGGCTGCGCATCGGCTCCCGCCACCGGCGGGTCGACCAGGCTCAGGCCATCGCCCACCTGCCCACCCTGCAGACGGAGCACCTGGTGGCCGGGTTCCTCTACTTCGACGCCCGCGCCGATGACGCCCGGCTCACGCTCACGGTGGCCCGCACCGCCGCCCTCGAGCACGGCGCCGTGGTGGCCAACTACACCGACCTGGTCGGGCTCGTCACCGGCGCCGACGGGAGGACCACGGGCGCCGTCGTGCGGCCCGACGCCGCCGACGCGTCGACCGAGTTCCCCGTGCGGGCCCGGGTGGTGGTCAACGCCACCGGCGTCTGGGCCGACGACGTCCGTGCCCTGGACGAGGGCACCCACCCGCACGCCATCCGGCCGGCCAAGGGCGTTCACGTCAGCCTGCCGGCCCATCGCCTGCCCTGCGACATCGCGGCCGTCATCCCGGTGCCCGAGGACCGGCGATCCATCTTCGTCGTCCCCTGGCCCGAGACGGACCTGGTGTACCTGGGCACCACCGACACCGACTACCAGGGGCCGCTCGACAACCCGTCCTGCACGCCCGAAGACGTCGACTACCTGCTCGAAGCGGCCAACCACGTCACCACGTCGCACCTCACGCGAGCCGACGTCACCGGGGTCTGGGCCGGCTTGCGCCCTCTGCTGGCCCCACCCGCGTCGGGCGGGCACGTCTCGGAGCGCACGGCCGACCTCTCCCGGCGCCACACCGTGCAGACCTCGGACCATGGTGTGGTCAGCGTGACGGGGGGGAAGCTCACCACGTACCGCAAGATGGCCCAGGACACCGTCGATGCGGTGCTGTTCCAGCTCGGTGAGTCCCCCAAGACCCGGCGCTGCGTCACCAAGTCCCTCCGCCTGATCGGCGCCACGTCCGCGCCCAGGGATCCCGTGGCCGCGGCCCACCGCCACGCCCATCTCCTCGGCCGCTACGGCACCCAGACCGCGGCCGTGCTGGCCGTGGCCGACGGCCGTCCCGAGCTCCTCGAACCGATCGTCGAAGGCCTGCCCTACATCGGCGCCGAGCTGGTCTACGCCGTCCGGGAGGAGATGGCCCAGACCTTGGACGACGTCCTGGCCCGGCGGACCCGGGCCGTGATCCAGCGCGCCCAGGCGACCGTCGCGGCCGCCCGTGCCGCGGCCGACCTCATCGCTCCCGAGCTGGGCTGGACGCCGGACGACGCGGCGGACCAGGCCACCCGCTTCATCGAGTCCTGCGAGAAGGAGCTCCTCACCGCCGGGCTCGACCTGCCGTGACGGACCCCACACCCGTCACCCCGATCGACGCCGAACCGGGAGCGGTGACCGACCGGCTGGCCGGGAGCACGCCCCCGCTCCCGCACGGGCTGACCGACCGCCTGGCGGCCGACGGGGCCGAGGTCCTCACCGACGACGCGTCCCGTGCCGAAGCGGGACGGGACTGGTGGCCGTTGGCCATCGGCTGGGCGGCCGAGGGCGCCGTGCCCCAGCGCCCGGCGGTCGTCGTGCGGCCCCACACCACCGCGGAGGTGGCGGCGGTGCTGGCCGCCTGCCACGAGGCGGTGGTGCCGGTGACCCCGCTGGCCGGCCGGAGCGGCGTGTGCGGCGGCTCCGTTCCGGTCCACGGGGGTGTGGCCCTCGATCTCACTGCCCTCGACGGCCTGGTGGCCGTGGACGAGACGTCGCTGACCGCCGACGTCCGGGCCGGCACGTTCGGGCCCGACCTCGAGGCCGCCCTGGGACAGGTCGGAACCGGCTACACCCTGGGGCACTGGCCGCAATCGATGGACCTCTCCACGGTCGGGGGGTGGCTGGCCTGTAGGGGAGCCGGCCAGTACTCGACCCGCTACGGGAAGATCGAGGACATGGTGCGCGGACTCGAGGTGGTCCTGGCCGACGGCCGCGTCGTGCGCACCGAAGGGTGGGCGCCCCGCGCCGCCACCGGGCCCAACCTGACCCAGCTCTTCGTCGGCAGCGAGGGCACGCTCGGTGTGATCACCGAGGCTCGGCTCCGCATCCATCCCCTCCCCCCCGCGCAGGAGCGGCGGGCCTACGGCTTCGCCTCCTTCGAGGAGGGCCTCGAGGCCTGCCGGCACATCCTGCGCCGCGGGGCCACGCCCGCCGTGCTGCGCCTGTACGACCGGACCGAGTCGGGCCGCAACTTCGACCAGCCCGAGACCAACGTGCTCATCGTCCTGGACGAGGCCGACCCGGCGCTCCTGGCGGCCACGGTCGGGATCGTCGAGGACTGCAGCGCGGCGGCCGGCGCCCAGCCACTCGACGTCGCCCTGGTGGAGCGCTGGCTCGGTCACCGCAACGACGTGTCGGCCCTGGCCCCCCTCTGGCGGGCGGGGGTGGTGGTCGACACGGCCGAGGTCTCGGGGTCCTGGTCCGCACTGCCGGGCCTCTTCGAGGAGGTGGTCACCGCGCTCGGTGCGATCGAGGGAACGTTGGCTGCCTCGGCCCACCAGTCCCACGCCTACACCGACGGCGCCTGCCTGTACTTCACCTTCGGTGGCCGGGGGCCGGAGGGCGACGGCGGATGGCGCGAGCGCTACTACCGCCGGGCCTGGGACGTGGTGACCGACGCCACCCTGGTGCACGGATGCGCCATCAGCCACCATCACGGCATCGGCCTCAACCGGTCGCGCTTCTTGGCTCGTGCGCTCGGGCCGGGTTTTGAGGTGCTGGCCGGCCTCAAGAAGAGCCTCGATCCCGTCGGCATCCTCAATCCCGGAAAGCTCGGTCTGCCGTCCCCGTTCGGGCCCCCGGCGTGGTCGTGAGCACCTCCGGCGGCAGCGTGCTGGTGGTCGACGTCGGCACGTCGGGCGTCCGCGCCGCCATCGTGCGGCCGGACGCCACGGTGGCCCACGTCCACCGGGCCGCCGTGCTGCCCGACTCCCCCGCACCGGGCCTGGTCGAATTCGACGCCGCCCGGCTGGCCGAGGCCGCCCTGGGGGTAGCCCGGGCCGCCCTGGACGAGGGCGGGCCGGTGGACGCCGTGGGCATCGCCAACCAACGGGCCTCGACCATCGTGTGGGACCGGACGACGGGCGAACCTCTGGCGCCGGGCATCGGGTGGCAGGACCTGCGCACGGTGGGCACCTGTCTCGCACTCCAGGCCGACGGCATCCGGCTCGCTCCCAACGCGTCGGCCACCAAGTTGATGGCCATCCTCGACGCGGTCGACCCCGGGAGATCCCGCGCCCACGCCGGTGAGCTGTGCTTCGGCACGGTGGACACCTTGGTGGCCTGGACCCTCTCGGGTGGTGCAGCATCGGGAAGCGACGCCCTCCACGTCACCGACGCCACCAATGCCGCCGTCACCGGCATGGTCGACGCCGCCGACCTCTCGTGGGACGAACCGCTCCTCGAGCGACTCGCCATCCCCACGGCCGTGCTGCCGCGCATCGTCGATTCGTCGGGCCCGGTGGGCGCCTGCCACGCCTTGCCCGGGGCCCCGGTCATCTGCGGTGTCGCCGGCGACCAGCAGGCGTCGCTGGTCGGGCAGGGATGCACCCGGCCCGGGCTGGCCAAAGCCACCTTCGGGACGGGCGGGATGCTCGACCAGTGCACCGGCGCGGACACCGGCCCCGCTCGCGCCGGGCAGGGCCGTGCCGGCACCTTCCCCATCGTCGCCTACCGCATCGCCGGTCGGGCCACCTGGGGGGTCGAGGCGGTCATGCTCTCGGCCGGCACTTGTGTCGAATGGCTGCGGGACGACCTGGGCATCGTGGCCACGTCCGAAGCATCGGCCGAGGTGGCCGCCCGCTGCGAGACCACCGGCGACGTGTGGTTCGTGCCCGCCCTGCTCGGCATGGGCACACCGGTGTGGGACTTCGGGGCCCGGGGGGCCGTGATCGGCCTGACGCGGGGGTCCGGACGGCCCGAGCTGGTGCGCGCCGTCCTCGAGGGTGTGGCCCACCGCGGCGCCGACCTGGTGGAGGCGGCGGAGGCGGACAGCGGCTTCCCCATCGATGCGCTGCGGATCGACGGCGGCATGGCCGACAACGAGGTCTTCGTCGCAGCGCTGGCCGACGCCATCGGACGGCCGGTGCAGATCTCACCGGTGCTCGAGGCCACGACGCTCGGTGCCGGCCTCCTGGCCGGCCTGGCCATCGGCACCTACGCCGGCGAGGACGACCTGGCCGCCACGTTCAGCCCCCGGGCCACGATCGAGCCGCGGGGCGATGCCGCGGCACGGGCGGCGGTCCGGGAGCGGTGGCTGGCAGCGCGGGCCAAGGCCGAGGCCACCATCCCCGAGCTCTCCGGCATCTCCTTTTAGGAGCCTCGTGCGGGTGCACGTGCGGGTCTCCCCCGGAGCACGCCGAACGCACGTGGGTGGGCGCTACGGAGACGGGGACCCGCCCGTGCTCGTGGTCCGGGTCACGGCGCCCGCCGTGGACGGGCGGGCCAATCGGGCCGCCGTGCGAGCCGTGGCCGCGGCCTTCGGGGTGCGGCGCAGCCGGGTCGCCCTCGTGACGGGCGTCACCGGCCGGCACAAGGTGATGGAGGTGGCGGGCACCGACCCGCGCCGGCTCGACCGACTCTTGGAGTCATGACGATCCGACGGCGCCTCAAGGGGCCGCATGGGCCAGGGCGGCATCCCAGCTGCTGCCCGCCTCGAGGAGCGGCCGGAATCCCATCAGCTGGCGGGGCCGGCCGATGGCCATGACCGCGCGCAGGCGACCGGCCCGGCCGAAGACGGCCACGAACTTGCCCTCGTCCAGCGAGCCGTCGACGATGGCGACCTCGTCGTCGCCGCCCGGATTGCCCAAGACCTGAAAGCGAATGCCGAACTGGTCGGACCAGAAGTAGGGAATGGGAGTGAAGGGCGGTGCGTTCTCCCGGCCGGCCAGCACGCTGAGCGCCGCCGCGACGCCTGCCTCGGCCGCGACCTGCCAGTGCTCGATGCGGATCAACTCCTCCCGCCCGTCGTGCCGCCAGGTCCAGCGGGCCGCGTCCCCGGCGGCCACGATCCCGTCGGCGGCGAAGAGACGGTCGTCGCACACCACCCCGTTGTCCACGGTCAACCCCGAGTCCGCGAGCCACTCCACCGACGGCGCCACGCCGATGCCCATCACGACGACGTCGGCCACCAGCTCCTCCCCACCGGTCAACGCCACCACCAGGTCGCCCTCCGTGTCCTCGGCGCGGCGGATCCCGTCCACGCCGGCGCCCGTGCGCAGGTCGACGCCATGGGCGCCGTGCAGCGAGGCACAGTGCGCCCCGATCTCCGGCCCCAGCACGTTGGCCAGCGGTATCTCCAGCGCTTCGACCACGGTGACCCGACAGCCCATGGCCGCGCTGGTCGAGGCCACCTCGGCGCCGATGAAGCCGGCACCGATCACCACGACCCGGCAGGACGGGCGGGCGGTCAGGGCGGCCCGGAGGGCCAAGCAGTCGTCCAGCGTGCGCAGGGTGAAAAGCCCGTCGCCCCGGCCCAGCTCCTCGGTCCCGGGCAGCCGCCGGGGGCTGGCACCGGTGGACACCACCACCGCGTCACCACTGAGGACGGTGCCATCGTCGATCTCGACCTTGTGGCCCTCGGCGTCGAGCCGCACGGCCCGATGGCCCAGCACCTCGTGGACCTGGAGCTCGCTGGAGCGCCGGCGGTCCGCCAGGACCGCCTTCTCGGGCGGCCAGGTCCCCGCCAGCACCTGCTTGGAGAGCGGGGGACGGTCGTAGGGCAGGTGCAGCTCCTCACCCACCAGGGTGATGCCGCCCTCGAAGCCCTCGGCCCGCAGGGCCTCGACGGCGCGCCAGCCGGCGAGCGACGCGCCGACGACGATCACCGTGTGGTCCCCGGTGAGTCCCGCCACGGGCGCTACGCCCCGAACATGGCCATCCACTCCGACACGGAGCGGGGCCGGAAGACGTAGTTCCATCGGCGCGTCTCGCCCAGTCGTTGCGACGGATCGGCCGAGTAGAGATGGCCCGGGTACAGCACGGCATCGTCGGAGACACGGGCCAGGCGCGTGTTGATGGACTCGTACATGGCGACCGGATCGGCACCGGGCAGGTCCGTCCGGCCGCAGCCTTCGAGGAAGAGCGTGTCCCCCGCCACCAGGTGACCGTCGACCAGGAAGCACTGACTCCCCGGCGTGTGACCCGGCGTGTGGATGAGCTCGATCCCGACGGAGCCCACGCGCACGATGTCACCGCTGTCGTGACCGACCAGGTGCGAGCCCCCCACGCCCGTCGTCCGCTCCACCCAGGGCAGCTCCTCGGCTTGCAGGTGGATGGGCACCTGCACCTTCTCGAGCAGGGCGCTGATGCCCTCCACGGACCAGCTCGCCATGTTCCCGCCGACGTGATCGGGGTGATAGTGGGTGGCCAGCACCCCGGTGAGCCTCATCCCGTCGGAGTCGAGGAGGTCGAGGAGGTCCTGCACGGCATAGGCCGGATCGACGACGACGGCCTCGCCCGTCTGGCGATCGCCGATCAGGTAGACGAAATTCACCATCTGCCGGGCCATCAGGTCGCCCTTGGCGAAGTCCCGGCCCGACAACAGCTGGCGGAAGTACAGGCGTTCACCGCTGGCCACGTCACTCATCGTCGTCTTCTCCTCCGGACTCGACCTCGTCGGCCAAGGCGGCGAGGCGCGGCACCAATTCCTCGACCTGGGCCTGCGTCGCCCGCAGGCGCCGGTCGAGCTCGTCGATCAGGGCGGTCGCCCGCTCCAGGCGGGACACCAACACGTCCACGTCGACCTCGCGCTGCTCGAAGAACTCGACGATGGCATCGAGCTCCCGGCTGGCGTCGGTGAAGCTCATCTCCTCCAGTGCGATGGGGTCCTCGGGTGCGGTCATCTTCAACGCTCCTCGTCGGTGTCGCCGCGGTTGTCGTGGCTGGCGTCGTCACGATGGTCGATCGACCGGTCCTCCACGCGTGATCGGGCCGTGCCGTCGGCAAAACGGGTCACGAGCTCCTGCCCGACGGTGACTTCCCGGGCACCTCGCACGAGCCGGCCCTCGGGCGTCACCGTCAAGGTGTAACCCCGTTCCAGCTGTCGATCGACGTCATAGGCGGTGAGCAAGCGTTGCCACGATCGCACCCGTTCGGCCTGGCGCGCCACATGGCCCAGGCTGAGGGGGGCCAGTCGGGCCGCATGGGTGCGCAGACCGCCCCGCCGCACCGCGAGGCCCCCGGGAGCCTGCCGGGCCACGGCGGTGGCCCGCCGCACCAGCCGCTCCCGGTGCACCCGGAGTTGGCTGCGGGCCGCTCTGGTCAACCGACCGCGGGCCTGCGCATCCCGCGCCCGAGCCTCGGAGAGCAGCGATTGGGAGCGCCGGCTCAGTGTCGCGGCCGGCTCGGCCACCCGGGCCTCCCACCACTGCCCGACCCGGATGACCAACTGGTGCCCGCACTCGGTGGGGGTGATGCACGCCCGGTTGGCCACGACGTCGGCCACCGACTCGTCACCGGTGTGGCCGATGCCCGTCCACACCGGTTTGGAGGCGAGGGCGATGGCCCGGGCCACCACCTCGGTGTCGAACGGGACCAGATCCGCCTTCGAACCCCCGCCCCGGGCGACGACCACGACGTCGCAGTCGGTGCGATCCAACGCGGCGACGGCGCGCGCCACCGCCCTCGGCGCGCCGGCCTCCTGCACCTGCACCGGCACGACCCGCACCCGGAAGCCGAACGACGAGCCCATGAGCTGCCCCAGGAAGTCCCGGTACCCCTCGGTCCCCGGGCTGGCCACCAAGCCGACGCGCAGCGGCACCTCGGGCACGGGCCGCTGGCCGTTGCGCCGCAACAGCCCCTCGGCGTCCAAGGTGCGCAACAGCTTGGCCCGCTGCGCGGCCAACCGACCCAGGAGGGCGGTGACGTCGAGCTCGGAGAGGATGAAGTCGATCTCGCCCTTGGGCCGGTAGAGCTCGATCGACCCGCGCAGGACCACCACCATGCCCTCGGCCAGGACGATGCCGTCACGGCCCAGGGCGGACCTCAGGGGTCCCCAGGTGCCCTTCCAGCACTTGACCTTGAGCGCCGGCACGCCACGGCCCCGGGACGGCGAGCCGCCGCTGCCCTCCTCGGGGTCGACCAGGTCCAGATAGCAGTGCCCGGAGCGCCCCGACTGGTCCGAGAGGCTCTGGATCTCCCCTCGCACCCAGAGCTGGCGGCGGCGCGGGAACGCCGAGGCCAGCGCCGCTTCGGCCTCGTCGTAGAGCGCACCGATCGAAAGCACGGTGGCCTGGCCGCCATCGCCGATGGCATCCGACGTGCCGGCCGAAGGCGGCGCTTCGGGATCGAAGAGCTGGGGACCGCTGGCCATGGACGACACCCTACCGAGGCGGTGCGCGACACCCTCACCCGGGAAGATGCCAGACTGTCCCCGACGGTGAGTCGGCCAGGTGACCGCAGCCCGGACCGCAGTGCGGGATCGTGTTGAGGAAGGTCGGGACTCCGCAGAGCAGGGTGCTGGCCAACAGCCAGTCGAGGTGACTCGCAGGAAAGTGCCACAGAGATCAGACCGCCGATGGCGTCCCTCCGGGGTCGCACAGGTAAGGGTGAAACGGTGCGGTAAGAGCGCACCAGCGGTCAGGGCGACCTGACCGGCTCGGTAAACCCCACCCGGAGCAAGGCCAAGCGTGGGAGACGGGTTGCTCGCCCGCTTCTCGAGAGAGGGGCATCCCCAGGTAGGCCGCTCAGATGGATGGTCACCCAGGCCCCACCAGGGCTGGACAGAATCCCGCCTATGTGCCGACTCACCGTCATCAACACCTGGTGGATACCATAAAATGGGTTCTGAACTGCTGGTTTGCTGGTGTCCGTCAGTGACCGGCAGTGTCCGAAAGTGTCCCTAGAGGTCCTAAGTCCTGAGGATTCATTGAGGACTGAGGACCTATTGAGGACCGGTGGAACTGACTCCACGGTGGTCGGAAGAGAGACAACATGGCGAGCATCGACCAGCGCCCCAATGGCCACTACAGGGCCCGATGGCGTGAGTATCCAGGCGGTCCACAGAAGACTCGTCAGTTCGAGCGCAAGGGTGAGGCTGAAAAATTCATTGACGGCATTCGAGGCGACCTCGTTCGAGGTTGTTACGTGGACCCAGCGGGCGGAAAAATCCTCTTCAAAGTCTTCGCCGAAAGTTGGCGAAAGATCCAATCCCACCGGACGAGCACCAAGGCTCAGGTCGAGAGTTACCTTCGCCTGCATGCCCACCCAACACTTGGGAAGCGTGCCTTGGGTAGCGTACGACCGAGTGAAATCCAGGCACTGATAACGCAAAAGTCCGAGACAATGGCCCCAGGGTCCGTCGAACTGGTTTACCGATGGATCTCAGCCGTGTTCAAGGCCGCCGTCAACGATCGTCTCATTGCCTCCTCCCCGTGCGTAAATGTCACACTGCCAAAGAAAGATAGGTCCCGAATCGATCCCCTGACAGTTGAACAGGTCGAGGCACTGACTGATGCGGTTCCCGCCAAATATCGAGCACTCATCACATTCGGCGCAGGTATGGGCTTCCGCCAAGGTGAGTGTTTTGGACTTAGCCTCGATCGCATCGACATTTTGCATCGCCAAGTAAGAGTTGACCGTCAGCTGATTTCGGTGAGTGCTGGTGTCCCTGCGTTCGGCGTCCCCAAGAGCAAAGCAGGTCTCCGTACAGTCCCGATTCCCGAAATGGTAAAAGCAGCGCTTGCGGCTCATATCGCCCAACACGGCGTGGGGGTGGAGGGTCTCGTATTTACCAATACTCTTGGGAAGCCATTACGGCGCAGTACGTTCGGAGACATGTGGCACCGTGCCGCCGAAAAAGCTGGTCTCCCTGCTTGGGCAACATTTCACGATTTGAGACACTTTTACGCCTCATTACTCATCGCTGAGGGTTGCTCCGTCAAGACGGTTCAAATGCGTCTTGGCCACGAGTCAGCCATGCAGACACTCGATACTTACGGACACCTTTGGCCCGACAGCGACGACGAAACACGCAACGCCGTCGACAACGTCTTCTCTGGATTGCGTTCCGTGGGCTGAAGACGCTGGGATACCTCTACAAGGTGCCCTCGATCGGGCGCCACACGTGGGCATTTTCTCCACCGCTTTTGACGCTTCCATCCATGAGATTGCGAGCCGTCGGACCCATCTGTTCCCAAGGCGTTTCGTAATCGGACCCAAATCGTCCCTTCCGTATAGCCCCAGTACAGAGCAGGTGACTTGGTTCCGATTACACCAACCTCCATCATCCCTAGTGATCCCTTCATGGGACAGCAAAGGAAGGTGCGGGTCAACAATGGAAATGGCAAAAGCGGATCGGACAGCTGAAGGTGCTCCCCTTCAAGCAGGCGGGAATCGCTCCGGCGAATGGCTAGATCTCAGAGGGGCTGCGAGCCACTTAAACAAGCCCGAGCGCTTCATTCGACGTCTTGTTATGGAACGTCGGATCAGATACTTCAAACACGGCCGCTACCTCGCATTTCGCCAAAGCGACCTCGACGAATGGGCGCTTTCGGATTGCCGGGATCCGGTGTAGTTGATGGCGCCATTGGAAACACAGAACGACGTCGGGATTGGGGGGCGAATGCCCCCTGACGGAGACCGACCCGCCAGGCAAGGGCGGGCGGTCACACATTCGCAAAGAGAGTCAGGAGGACTCCAGTGGAAGTTTATCGAAGATGTTATGAGGAAGTACGTCTAGCGTTATCGCTTGACATCTGCGTGGTACCACCGAATGAGGACGGGAGCAAGAGGCCTCTGGGCGAGGTTCCACCAAGCTCCTGCGACGACCCGGTCTGTATTGCACAGCGGAAGGACCGAAAGCGGGGTTGGGTACACCGTAAACACAGTCCGCCAAGTGAATCCAGCCTGCGGCGGTGGTACCTGGAGGAACACATGGAGGGGATCGGGTTTGTCTGCGGAGAGATATCTGGCGGCCTCCTCCTTTTCGAATTTGAGGGACTGGCGGTCAAGAACGGGACCTTTGATGACTTCCTGGACCTTGCCGAGGAAGAAGGATTCGTCGAACTCATCGCTGACATCCGGGAGGGTTACGAGGATAATTCGCCGTCCGGCGGAATACATTGGCTTATCCTCTGCGACGACCCACTGACCGAAAAACTGGCGTCAATCCAAGAAGATGGCCAGTGGGTGCCTCAAATCGAAACCAGAGGAGAAGGTGCTTACGCCATATGCGCACCAACCTCGGGCAAGGTCCATCCGTCTGGGCGTGCGTGGAAACGGCTCAAGGGTGGACTGGAATCAATCGCCTATCTCAATCCCGACGAGATCGATGCATTGTTCTCGCTAGCCCGGCTGTTCGACCGAAAGCCGCTGCCCGAGGTGAAGCCGCCATCACGGGCTGCGACAAAAGCCAGCGGCCGCCCAGGCGATGATTTCAACGATCGCGCGAAGTGGTCGGAGATCCTGGAGCCTCACGGTTGGCAGTACCGGTACACGGCCTCGGATCAGCGAGAGCATTGGAGCCGACCTGGAAGGGAGTCCAAAGGTACATCAGCAACTATCACGCCAAATGATGAGCTGCTTTACGTGTTTTCAACATCAACACCGTTCGAGGCACATAAGTCCTATGGCAAGTTCGCCGCCCATGGGGTTCTAAACCATACCGGCAGTGACGGCAACGTCGACTGGGCGGCTGCAGCTCGGGATTTGGCCGAAAGGGGGTACGGCTCTGCCGCACCGTCCAAGGGAGAGGTGATTACGGTCTGCATATCTGACATAACACCAGAAAAGGTTGACTTCCTCTGGGATGGTCGCATTCCTCGGGGCAAGCTCACCCAGATGGCTGGAGAGCCCGAGCAGGGTAAGACCACAGTGACCTTCGCAATAGCTGCTCAAACCAGCACGGGTAGCAAAATGCCCATGTCAGCCAGTAAACACGAACCCATGTCGGTAATCGTAATGACCGCCGAAGATGGCCTCGCTGACACTGTCGCTCCGAGGCTCCAAGCCGCTGGCGCCGATCTGGACCACATCCATGCGATCGTCGCACGCAAGAACGCCGACGGCTACGAAGCGCCCCTCTCATTTCCAGAGGACATTGACGCTCTACGGGAAGTGGTTAATCGCAAGAAGGCAGGGCTCGTAATCATCGACCCGCTCAACGCATTTCTCACGGGACGAGCCGATTCTCATCGGGATCACCACGTACGACGTGCTCTCCACCCTTTGTCAATGCTCGCCGAAGAGACCGGTGCGGCGATACTGTTCGTGAGCCATTTGAACAAGAGCACTGGGGGATCTCCGCTCAACCGCGTTGGCGGTTCTATCGCTTTTATGGCTGCTGTGCGGACGGCCCTACTCGTCGCAAGTGACCCCGAAGATGAGGGGCGAAGCATCCTGGCCGTACTGAAATCAAACCTTGCTAGAAAACCACCGTCAATTGCATTTCGGCTCGAAGATGTCCCCGAACTTGGGGTAGCAAAAATCAAATGGGAGGGATTTTCACAATTGACGGCAGCTGGCCTGCTCAATCCTCCCCGTAAAGAGCGAGATCACAGTGCTGCAGACGAGGCGGAGGAGTTTTTGGAAGACCTCCTAATCGGGGGTGATTTGCTCGTGACCGAGATCAAGGCGGAGGCCGACAAATGCGGCATTTCCGAGACAACCCTGCAGCGTGCAAAGCACTCACTCGGGGTGAAGAGCAAGCGGATTGGATTCGGGAAGGGTTCCAAAAGTACCTGGTCCCTCCCTGCAGAAGAGACAGAGGACGGTCACGGGTCTACGTGAGATTCACATACATGGTCACCAGTTTGATGACCATGTATGGACGATTAAGAATCGTGGATTCAGGTTGTTTGATGAAATCATGGACTCCAAGCCGATCTGGCCAAGGTCGTCAATGTACGGTTGACGAATGACCCCAGGACCGACTCTGCAAGAACTGATCGACGGCGTACGGGCTGATGCCCCGGGTGAGGACTCCCTAATCCGGCTAACGCAAGCCTCCAAGACGGTCACTGATCTTGAACAGACCAGTGATGCGCTGCTCGGCCATTTCGTTGACCAGTGCCGCCGAAGCGGACGCTCTTGGTCGGAGATCAGCGGTGCCCTCGGTGTCAGCAAGCAAGCCGCACATAAGCGGTTTTCTCTCGACGTACGATTCGAGCGATTCACTGACCGTGCTCGAAGCGTTCTCGCTCAATCCGAAGAGGAGGCCCACCGTCTCGGGCACGGCTTTGTGGGCACCGAGCACCTTTTGCTCGCTCTATTCGAGTCCCCCGACGGTGTGGCCGCACGCGTTCTCGGTGAAGTTGGCATCACACGATCCATGGCTGAAGCGCAGATCCTCGGGCTGATCAAGCCAGGGACAACCTCTGAAGGAGGCAGGCTCCCCTTTACCCCGAGGGCAAAAGAAGCCGTCCGCAACGCCGAGAGCCAGGCACTGCAAATGGGCCACAACTATGTCGGAACCGAACATCTCCTCCTCGGTCTGTTCATCGACGGGGAATCGGTCGCCTCCAAAGTCCTTCTGGCACTGGGGGCCAAACTTGAGATCGCCAGGGGCCGGGTAACGGAGTTTCTAATTCGGCCGACGAGGTAGTGAGCCATGCATTTGGTCACGGATTCCATCCAGAGCACACCGAACGACTAGCTGCCTATTGGGCGGAGGCGCTCGGCGGTCCCACACGGTATTCGGATCTGTACGGCGATGAGAGCGTGGTGGTCCGGATGCACAGCGGGAACGGCCCAC
>JBKQIP010000054.1:0-5079 GCA_052148295.1 Acidimicrobiales bacterium | reverse complement strand
CCTGGCCGATCGGCATGCTCAACCCCCGAGGTACCGTTCGGCCGCCCGCAGGTCGGCGGGGGTGGTGACCTTGAGGTTGTCCGCGTCACCCGGGACGACGCGCACCTGCGCCCCCAGCATCTCGACGAGGGCGGCGTCGTCGGTGGCCTCGGCTCCGCCGGCATGGGCGCGCCGCAGCACGTCGGCCCGGAAGGCCTGCGGCGTCTGGACCGCCACCAATTCGCTGCGATCGAGGGTCGCCGTCACCACCTCTCCCGCCACCCGCTTGATGGTGTCGCCGACCGGCACGGCGCAGATGGCAGCTTCGGCCCCGTCCTCGCTCACGGCCGCGACCACCGCGGCGAACAGGGCCGGGGTCGCCAGGGGGCGCGCCGCGTCGTGCACCACGATCACGTCGGCGCTGTCGGGAACGACCGCAAGGCCGCACCGCACGGAGGCCGCCCGGGTCGCTCCGCCGCCGACGACCTTGTCGGCCCCGCAGTCAGCGCGGTCCTCGGAGCCCCGGGGCACGACGAGGACGACACCGGACGCGCCGGTCCGGCAGGCATCGACGGACCAGCGTGCCATCGGACGGTCCGCCAGCAGGTCGAACTGCTTCAGCCGGCCGAAGCGCCGACCCGAACCCCCGGCCACCACGATCGCCCACACCTGCGCCACGGCGCCGCCGTTACGTCAGGGCGTCGTTCAGACGCTCTTCGGCCGTCTCTTCGTCCACGTTGAGGGCAAAGGTCAGCTCGGAGACCAGGATCTGGCGAGCCCGCTGCAGCATGCGCTTCTCGCCGGCGGACAGGCCCTTGTCCTTGTCGCGGATGGAGAGGTTCCGCACGACCTCGGCCACCTGGTAGATGTCACCCGACCGCAGTTTCTCTGAATGGTTCTTGTAGCGGCGGGACCAGTTGGTCGGCATGCGCGCCTCCTTCTTGCGCAGCACGGCAAAGACCTCCTCGACCTCCTCGTCGTTGATCACTTCACGCAGGCCCACGCCTTCGGTGTTGTCGGCGGGCACGTTGAGGATCAGGTCCCCGTAGGCCAGGCGCAACACGAGGTACTCACGCTTCTCGCCGAAGGCCACCTTGGTCTCCCGCTTCTCGATGACGGCTGCCCCGTGGTGGGGGTACACGACTTTGTCTCCGACCTTGAACGACACAGATCTCCCTTGCACGGACACGGCGCCGGGCCAGCGACGATTTCAGCGGCTGCGTTACCGGTCCCGACGGGTCAGCCGGTCGGACAGCAGCCCTGCATTCTACATGATTCCGGCGGCTACTCGTAGCGCTCGAAGATGCTGGCCTCGACCAGCCGGGCCAGGCCGTCCCGCACGGCGCGGGCGGTGGCCGCGCCGATTCCCTCGACCGACTCGAGCTCGGACGAGCTGGCCGACATGATCTCCGGCAGGCTGCCGAAGCGGTCCACCAGGCGCTCGACCAACACGTCGGAGAGCTGGGGCAGCCGGTGCAGGATGCGGTAGCCCCGGGGGGCCAACTCGGCGTGGAGCTGGTCGTGGGGCACCGGGAGGTCCAAGATGGCCACCACCTGGGCCAGGTCCATGGTGGCGTCGGGGGAGAGCGACCGCAGCTGCTCGAGCGCCGGCGGTTCGGCGTAGTCGCGCAGCACCAGGGTCACCGTGTCGCTGACGCCCGCACTGAGCTCCTCGGTCTGCAGGTGGATCAGGCGCCCGTCCGATCCCAGCTCGACCAGGTGCCCCTCGATCTCCTCGGCGATCCGGCGGACCATCTCACCGGGCTGCAGGACCGACACCACGGCGCTGACCGAGACCGCGTCCTCCATCTCGACGCGGGACAGGGACGCCAGGGCGTCGTCGAAGCGCACCCGGAAGCGCTGCAGGGTGGCCAGGGCCTGGCTCGACCGGTCGATCAACCACCCCGCCGACTGGCTGGTGTGCTTGGCGTCGTGCCGGTACACGGCGATGGTGGCCATCGCCTCGGAGACGGTGATCACCGGCACGTCGATCGACCGCGCCACCCGCTCGGCCGTGCGGTGCCGCGTGCCCGTCTCCGTCGTCGGTATGGAGGACTTGGGTACCAGGTGCACGTTGGCCCGTGCGATGCGCGAGGCGTCGGCCGCCAAGATGATGGCTCCGTCCATCTTGGCCAGTTCGGACAGGCGTTGGGGGGTGTACTCGGCATCGAGGAGGAACCCCCCGGTGCACACCGAGAGCACGGCGGGATCGTCGCCCACGATGATCAGCGCCCCGTGTTTGGCCTGCAGAATCCGGTCGATCCCTTCGCGCAGGGCCGTGCCCGGCGCGATCATCGCGAGTGCGTCGTTCAGCGGCTGGCTGCCACGGTCGACCACGGGGGCATCGTACCCGCCGCGCCCTGTTCGCCCACCAGGCCCAGCGCGTCCGCCACCGTCCTCACCCGGTGGACGTCCAGGCCCGGCGGCAACGCATCGAGGGGGGTCGAGGCGGGAACGAGGGCGCGGGTGAAGCCGGCTCGGGCCGCTTCGGCCAGGCGCCGATCGGCCCCGGGCACCATGCGCACCTCGCCGGCCAGCCCGAGCTCGCCGAAGGCCACCAGATCCGAGGGCACGGCGCGCCCCCGCGCCGCCGAGGCGACGGACAGGGCCACGGCCAGGTCGACCGCCGGCTCGGAGATGGCGATGCCACCGACGGCGGCCACGAACACCTCCGCGCCCTCGATGCACACGTCGGTCCGGCAGTCGAGCACGGCCAGGAGCAGAATGACCCGGGAGGCATCGATGCCCAGCGTGTGCGGCCGGGTGCTCGACGTCCCCGGTCCGAGGAGCGTCTGCACCTCCACCAGCAGCGGCCGCCGGCCCTGGAGGACCGGCACCACCACGCTGCCGGGGACCCCGGCCATCCGGTCCCCCAGCAGCAGGGGCCCGGGGTCGGCGACGGGACGCAACCCGTCGTCCCGCATCTCGAAGATCCCGACCTCGCCCGTGGGCCCGAAGCGGTGCTTCACCGCGGTGAGCATGCGCAGCGCGTGGTGCCGATCACCGTCGAAGGAGACGACGGTGTCGACCATGTGCTCGATGGTGCGCGGCCCGGCCAGGTCCCCGTCCTTGGTGACGTGGCCCACCAGGACCACGGGCACCCCGGTCGCCTTGGCCAGGCGGGTCAGCCGGTCCACGCAGTCCCTGATCTGGGCCAGGCTGCCGGTAGCACCCGGCTGCCCGGGATCACTCACGGTCTGGATGGAGTCCACCACCACCAGCGACGGTGGGCGGGCCCCGATGGCCGCCTCGATGGCGCCCACGTCGTTCCCGGCCAGGACCATCAACTGCTCGGGAACGCTCCCGAGGCGGGCGGCCCGGCCGCTGACCTGGGCCAGCGACTCCTCGGCCGAGGCCAGCAGCACCTCGAGGCCACGGCCGGACACCGCGGCGAGCACCTGGAAGAGCAGGGTCGACTTCCCCACGCCCGGAGGGCCGAACACCAGCGTCACCGACCCGGCGACGAAGCCCCCGCCCATCACCCGGTCGAACTCGCCCACCCCCGTCGCCACGGGCACGGCGTCACCGCCGGCGACGCCGCGCAGCGCCACCGCGCCGGGGCGGGACGCCGACAGGGTGTTCCACTGGGCACAGTGGGGGCAACGACCGGCCCATCGGGGGGCGGTGCCTGCGCACGTCGTGCAGCGGTAGGTCTCGGTGGGCCGGGTCACGGCCGAACCCTACGGTCCGGTTGTCACACCCCCGCCGGCGCCCTGGCCGCGGCCCGGGCGAAGCGCGAAGGGCTACTCGGTGTCGGCGCCGGCGCCGGCCAACTCGAGGGGCGGGGGCTGGATGCCCTCGATGGCGCGGAAGCTGAGCTGCGGGCCCTCGCCGTCGATGGGTGCTTCCTCGACGTCGACCACGATGGTCTCGCCGACCCGGAACTCCTTCCACAGGATCCTCTCCGAGAGGGGGTCCTCGACCAGCTGCTGGATGGCCCGGCGCAGCGGCCGCGCCCCCAGCTGCGGGTCGTAGCCCTTCTCGGCCAGGAAGGACCGTGCCGCCGGCGTGAGCTCGAGCCCGATGCCCTGATCCGAAAGCTGCGCAACGGTGCGGGCCATCAGCAGATCCACGATCTCGGTGACCTCCTCGCGCGACAGCTCGTGGAAGACGATGACCTCGTCGATGCGGTTCAGGAACTCCGGGCGGAAGTGCGACTTGAGCGCGTCGTTGACCTTGGCCTTCATCCGTTCGTAGGTGACGGCCTCGGAGCTCTTGGCGAATCCCATGGAGGACTTGCGCAGGTCGGCCGTGCCCAGGTTCGACGTCATGATGAGCACGGTGTTCTTGAAGTCGACCGAGCGACCCTGGGCGTCGGTCAGCCGGCCGTCCTCGAGGATCTGCAGCAACGTGTTGAACACGTCGGGATGGGCCTTCTCGACCTCGTCGAAGAGGACCACGGAGAACGGCTTGCGCCGCACCGCCTCGGTCAGCTGCCCGCCTTCCTCGTAGCCGACATAGCCGGGAGGGGAGCCGACGAGACGGCTCACCGTGTGCTTCTCCATGTACTCGCTCATGTCGAGCTGGATGAGGGCATCCTCGTCGTCGAAGAGGAATTCGGCCAGCGTCTTGGCCAGCTCGGTCTTCCCGACCCCGGTCGGCCCGAGGAAGATGAACGAACCGCTCGGACGTTTGGGATCCTTGAGGCCGGCACGGGTCCGGCGGATGGAACGGGCCAGCGCGGCGATCGCAGGCTCCTGCCCGACGACCCGCTTGTGCAGCTCGTCCTCCATGCGGAGCAGCTTGGCCGTCTCCTCCTCGGTGAGGCGGTAGACCGGGATGCCGGTCCAGTTGGCCAGCACCTCGGCGATGACCTCCTCGTCGACGACGTCGAAGAGGTCGACCCCCTCCGCCCGCCACTCGGCCTCCATCGACTCCTTCGAGTCCAGCCGGTCCTTCTCCTGCTCGGCGAGTTTCTTGGCCTGATCGAATGCCTGCTTTTCGATGGCGGCTTCCTTGTCCGCGCGGAGTCGGCTGATCTCCTCTTCGAGCTTCTTGTACGCGGGCGGCGTGGTCATCCGGCGGATGCGCAGGCGACTGCCTGCCTCGTCGATGAGGTCGATGGCCTTGTCCGGAAGGTAGCGGTCGGCCAGGTAGCGG
>JBKQIP010000053.1:0-6207 GCA_052148295.1 Acidimicrobiales bacterium | reverse complement strand
TCCCGGCGAAGATGGACGACGCCTGGTAGTACAGCCAGGAGCGCTGCCAGGCCCCGTCGGCGGGGTTGCCCGGGGCACCCTGCCACAGGGGGGCTGCGCTCCCCAGCACGTCCATGGCGGTCTGATGCAGGCGCTTGGACATCTCGCTCCAGTAGAGCTTGAGCGCGCTGCCCTCGGGCCCTGGCTCCTCGCCCTTGGAGAGACGGGTCAACGAGCGCCAGTTGTGCAGCTGGAAGAGCCGCACCTCGGTGGCCGCCTGAGCCAGCTGCTGCCGCAGCCGCCAGTGGTCGAAGCTGCCGTTGGCCTGGGCCAGGCGCAGGAGCTCCTCGATGAGCTGGGCATGGATGACCAGCTGGCGAGGGTTGACCCCCCGTTCGTGGGCCAGCGTCGACCCGGCCACCGACCACCCCCGTCCCTCCTCGCCGATGCGGCGGTCGGCCGGCACGAACACCTCCTGCAGCTCGACCTCGTTGAACTCCGCCTCCCCGGTCGATTGCACGAGCGGGTGGACCGCCACCCCCTGGGCATGCATGTCGACCACGAGCGCGGTGATGCCCTGCTGGCGCTTGGGTGCGTCGGGGTCGGAGCGGGCCAGGCAGAACCCCCAGTCGGCGAATTGGGCGTAGGAGGTCCACACCTTGCGCCCGGTCACCAGGTAGCCGCCCTCGACCGGGACCGCCCTGGTCGAGAGCGAGGCCAGATCGCTCCCGGCGTCGGGTTCGCTGAAGAGCTGGCACCACAACTCCTCGGCCGAGAGGATGCGGGGAAGGAAGCGGGCCCGTTGCTCGGACGTGCCGTGGGCCAGCAGGGTCGGGCCCACCAGATTGATCCCGATCCGGCCGACCAGCTCGGGCGCCCGGGCCCGCGCCAGCTCCTCTATCACGACGTAATTCTCCAGGGCGCCCAGGCCGCGCCCACCCACCTCGAGCGGCCAGGTCACGCCCACCCACCGTGCCGCGGCCAGATCGGCTTGCCAGCGCCGACCGAAGGCCACCGTCTCGGCCAGGTCGTCGAATCGGGGTGGCAGCCCTTCGCCGTAGGGCCAGGGAAGGTGCTCCATCAGCCAGGCGCGCAACTCGGCACGCAGGGCCTCTTGCTCCGCCGTCGTGCGCAGATCCATGGGGCGCCCAGCATGGCACAGGCGTCGCGGAGGGGTCCGGCCCGCGTCGGGCCGCACCCTAGACTGCCGCCCCGTGGACTTCGACCTCTCCGGCGACCAGGAAGCGCTGCGCGACGCCGCGGCCGTGCTCCTCGACCGGTTTGCCGACCACGACGCGCTGCGGGCGCGGGTCGGTCACGGCGTCGTCGTGGGCACCTTGCCCGGGACCACCGCCTCGTCCCCCGGCGCCGGCGCCGCACCCAGCGGCTTCGACCAGGCCACCTGGGTGGCCATGGCGGACCAGGGCTGGCTGGCTCTCGAACTGCCCGAGTCCGAGGGCGGCCTGGGGATGGGCATGGTGGAGGTGGCCGTCCTGTGCGAGCAGATCGGTCGCCGCCTGGTGGCGGCCCCGTTCCTCCCCACCATGCTGGCCCTCGGCGCGCTGTGCCAACCCGAGGCGCGAGCCGTCGAGGCGACGGCGGTGTGGCGCCGCGACCTGGCCGCGGGCGGCGCGGTCGGTTGCCTCACCCCGGTGCCGGCCGCCGCGCTGGCGGTGAGCGGTGAGGGCGACGCGGTGCGCCTGACCGGCACGCTCCCGCCGACCCTGTACGCGCCGTCGGCCGACGTCGCGGTGGTCATGACCGACGACGCCACCTACGCCGTCGATCTGGCGGCCCAGGGCCGCCCCGAGCCGCTCCCGGCCATGGACCGCACCCGCGAGCTCGGGGTCCTCGAGCTGGCCGGGACGCCGGCGGTGCGCATCGGAGGTCGGGCCGCCACCGCCGAGCTGGGTGACCGGGCCGCCACGGCCTGCAGCGCCGAGATGCTCGGGGCCGCCGCCCATGTGCTCGACGTGACGGTGGCCTATGCCAAGGACCGCGTGCAGTTCGGCAAGCCGATCGGCTCGTTCCAGGCGATCAAGCACATGCTGGCCGACGCCCTGGTCGACCTGGAAGGCATGCGCTCGACCGTCTACTACGCCGCCTGGTGCGTGGGGGCGGACGACACGGAGCGAACCCTGGCCGCCAGCATGGCCAAGGCATGGTGCTCCGATGCCTCCAAGCGGATCATGGCGGCCGGCCTGCAGGTGCACGGCGGCATCGGCTTCACCTGGGAACACGACATGCACCTCTACGTGAAACGGGCCCAGCTCGACCAGGTCAGCTTCGGTGACGCCCCCTTTCACCGCGACCGCATCGCCACCCTCCTCCGGGAGCGGTTGGTCTCGGGTCAGGGCATCGCCTGACCGCTCTCAGGACGTGACCGCCGGCGCCCGGGCGCCGTTGATCCGCACCAGGTGGAGAGTCTCCTGTTCCGAACCCCCCACCGCCGTCTGGCCGTTGGCACTGACCTGGCTCTTCACCAAGACGTTGAGATGGACGTAGACGAGATAGCCGCCCCGCACCACGGCGATCTCGTGCACGATGCCCGGCACGGTGCTGCCCGTGGACGCAGTTTTGCCGGACAGCCGGGCCGAGTACACGCGCAGCGACTCGGTCCGTTCGAAATGGGAGCCCTGGCGAACCCAGTTGGTCGATCCGGCCGTCACCGCGGTGTACTGGTCGATCGCTTCGGTGATGCCGTCGGCGGGGACCGTGCCCAGGCGTTTGGTGGTGGGGTTCACCTGAAAGACGACCATCTGATCCGGCGCGGTGTAGGCGATCAGCCGGCCGACGGACCTCCTCTCGGTGCCCGAGGAGACCGTCGTGGTGAGGACCAGGGAGAACTGCTGGGCGCTGAACGTCTCGCCGGTGCCGTTGTGCACGGTCAGGTCGGCACTGTTGGGCGCCTTGGTCAGCGCCCATACGGCCGCGCCCGCCAAGAGGAGCACGAGGACGGCCAGCAGGACCATCGGGACGAGGCGGCGTGCGGTCATCCGGTCACGCTACCTCCGGCGTCCCCGGCCCACGGCCACCGCCGCCCGCCTGTAGCCGAGCGCCCCCAGCCGCCCGCCCGGCCCTCACCCGCCGCCGGCCGCGGCGCGTCGCTGCAACCCGGCCCGGTCGGGCTTGCCCGATCCGAGGAGGGGCAGCCGCTCGAGCCGCTCGAGCCGCTCGGGGGTCTTGAACTTCGCCATGCCCCGTTGGGCGAACCACGACAGGCAGGTCGACAGGTCGAAGGGCCCGCTGGCCACCACGTACGCGGCCACCCGTTCGCCCATGAGCGGGTCGGGATAGCCGACGACCACGGCCTGGCGCACGGCGGGATGGGCCTCGAGCGCCGCCTCCACCTCGGAGGCCGAGATGTTCTCCCCACCCCGGATGATGACGTCCTTGAGCCGCCCGACGATGCGGAGCCAGCCGTCGGCGTCCACCGTGGCCAGGTCGCCCGTGCGGAACCAGCCGCCGGGCGCGATGACGGTCGCCGTCTGCGCCCGGTCGGCGTAGCCGGCGAACAATTCGGGGCCCCGGACCCAGAGCTCGCCCCGCCGTCCCGGGCCCAGCGCGGCGCCGCCGGACGGCTCCGTCACCCGCAGCTCGACCAGGCCGACCGCCCGGCCGTCGGTGTCGCGCGCCCGCTCGAAGGGATCGTCGTCGGTGCTGGTGGTCACCGTGGGAGCCTCGGTCGAGCCGTAGGTTCGCTTCACCCGGCACTTGAACGTCTCGGCGGTCTCCTCCACGAAGGCCGGCGTGACCGAGGCGCCGCCGCTGGACACCAGGCGGATGGAGGACAGGTCGAGGCCGGCCGTCGCCGGCGAGCCGAGGGCACCGGCCATGGCCACGAAGAAGGTCGGCGGGCCGGCGAGGAAGCTGACCCGCTCACGCGCCACCAGCTGGAGCGCCTGCACCGGATCGAACCGGCGCACCAGCACGGCCCGCAGGCCGGCCGCACCGGGGACCAGCACGCCGTTGAGCAGGCCGGAGATGTGAGCCAGCGGGGCCGGCATCAACACGGCGTCCCCCGGCCCCAACCCATGGACCCGGGTCATCAGCGCGGCTTTCCAGCTCAGCCCGCGATGCGTGTGGAGCACGGCCTTGGGGGTCCCGGTGGAGCCCGAGGTGAAGAGGACCAGGGCGACGTCGGAGGGGCGCACGGCGCAGGTTCCTGCGGCCACCGGACGCTGTCCCAGCGACGCGTCCAGGGCGGACGGATCGGACAGGGCGTCGGGGCCCAACTCGACGTTGAGGGCCGGATCGATCTGCTCCAGCGCGCGCGCCGCGTCTCCCGGCCCGAAGGAGTGCAGCACCGGTGCGGCCACGGCCCCGATGCGCCAACAGGCGCGGGACAAGACGGCGGCGGCCAGGCAGTTGGGGAGCTGCCAGGTCACCGCCTCCCCCTGGCGGACGCCTCGGGCGCGCAGGCCCCCGGCCACCCGGGAGACCAGACCCTCCATGGCACCGGCGTCGAGGCGGGTCTCGCCGTCGACGACCTCGCCCCCCCGGGTCGAGATCAGCGCATCGAGGGTGGGGACGTCCCAGGGTCCCCGCGGGCGCCGGTAGCTACGGGCCAGGTTGGGGACCCAGGTGGCTCGGAGGCGGGCCGTCACGCCGGGCACCCTATCTCCGCCCCACTATCGTGACGCCGATGTCGGGACACGGACGGGGGCGGCGGTGGACCTGGCGCTGAAGCCCGAGGACGAGGCCTTCGCGGCATCGCTGCGCCGGTGGCTCACCGCACACGCCCCCCATCCCCCCGTCTTCGTCGACGTGGCCGACGAGGTGGCCTGGGGACGCCAGTGGCAGGCCACGCTGGCGGCCGAGCGCTGGGTCGGCGTGCACTGGCCCACGGCGTACGGGGGCCGCAGCGCCACGCCGGTCCAGGTGGCGCTCTACCAGACCGAGTACGCACGCTCGCAGGCGCCCCAGCCGGTCAACCGGGTGGGCATCAACCTGGTGGGACCGACGCTGCTGGCCCACGGCACCGAGGACCAGCGCCTGCGCTACCTGCCCCCCATCCTCTCGGCCGAGGAGCTCTGGTGCCAGCTCTTCAGCGAGCCCGAGGCGGGCAGCGACCTGGCCTCGCTCTCGACCGCGGCCGTCCCGGTCGAGGGGGGCTACCTGGTGACCGGGCGCAAGGTGTGGACTTCCTACGCCCAGTTCGCGGCCTGGGGGCTCTGCCTGGCCCGCACCGAGCGTGACACGGCGGCGCGCCAGCGGGGCATCACGGCGCTCATCGTCGACATGGGGGCGCCGGGCATCGACGTCCGTCCCCTGGTGCAGATGACCGGAGACAGCGAGTTCAACGAGGTCTTCCTCTCGGACGTCTTCGTCCCGGCCGAGCACGTGGTGGGGACCGAGGGGCAGGGATGGGCCGTGGCCGGGTCCACCCTGGCCCACGAGCGGGGCACCAACTTCCCGTTCAAGGAGCAGGTGGTCCACGAGACCTACCTCAGCCGCCTGTTCGACGAGGCCCGGTCGAACGGATCGCTCGACGACCCCTCGGTGGCCGACGCGCTGGCGCAGTCCTACATCGACCTGCAGGTCCTGCGGTTGCACAACCTGCGCACCCTCACGCGGCTCGGCCGCGGGGAGGAGCCCGGCCCCGAGTCCAGTTGGGTCAAGCTGACGTGGACCGCCATGACCCAGCACCTCTCGGAGGCCGGCCTGGCCGTGACCGGACGTGACCCGACAGCCGCGCTGGCCGGGCCCTGGGCCCGGCAGTGGTTGTGGAGCCGCGCCGCCAGCATCGCCGGGGGCACCTCGGAGATCCAGCGCGAGATCATCGCCGGCCGGATTCTGGGGCTGCCCCGCTGAGGAGTCTGTCCACGGTCCGCTCGAGGGGCCGAGTCGTTCCACCTCTGTTTCGGTCCCCGCCAAGGCGCACACGTTGACGGCCTGCGGTCACCACGGCCGACTCATCGTTGAAAGGTCCCATTCCTCGAGCACGCGGGGGTCCCCGTAAACACACGGAGCATACAGATCGTGGGCGTCAGTGTTCGGTCGAAACTGCTGGTGCATAAGGCAGTACAAGCAAGGTGTTATTTGTAGAGTGTTGAAATGAAAGTGACGACGCGGGCGACCCGCTTCATCAGGGGATGAAGGCAACGGGGAGAGGCACTTGCGCCGAGAGGGACAATGCGAGATGTTCCTCGTCGATACACAAACGAAGTTCTTGTCTTCTTGCCCTCCTGACCGCAAGTTGTCTGATGGTCGCCGTGGCGATGATCG
>JBKQIP010000052.1:0-2507 GCA_052148295.1 Acidimicrobiales bacterium | reverse complement strand
TGCGCCAGGCGGTCCGCCTCAACTCCCTGACCGAGGTGGCCCTGACCAAGCTCGATGTGCTCGACACCTTCGAGACCGTCAAGGTCTGCGTGGCCTACGAGGCCGACGGCGTGCGCTACACCCACCTGCCCTACCACCAGTCGACGTTCCACAACGTCAGGCCCATTTACGAGGAGCTCCCGGGGTGGCGCACCGACCTGACGACGGCCACCGCGCTCTCGGACGTGCCCGAGGCCGCCTGCAACTACGTGTCGTTCCTCTCCGAGCAGATCGGCGTCCCGGTCCGCCTGGTCGGGGTCGGCCCGGGCCGCGAACAGTTCGTCTCCTTCGCCACGGCGTGAAGGCCCCTCCGGTGCAGCGTCGGGTCCGATGAAGGTCCGCGTCCCATGAAGATCTGTGTCGTCGGGAGCGGGGGGCGCGAGCACGCGCTGGCCACCGTGCTGGCGCGCACCGCCGAGGTGGTGGTCACGCCGGGCAACCCGGGCATGGCCGGGCCGATCGCGCTGACCGCCGAGCCGGCCGAGGGGATTGAGGCCGACCTGGTGGTCATCGGGCCCGAGGCGCCCCTGGTCGACGGGCTGGCCGACCGGCTGCGGGCCGACGGGCGCGCGGTCATGGGCCCGGGCGCCGACGGCGCCCGCCTCGAGGGCTCCCAGGCCTTCATGAAGGAGGTGCTGGCCGAGGCCGGCGTGCCCACGGCGCGCTTCGCCACCTTCGGCGCCACCGAGGTCGGCGACGCGCTGGCCTACCTGCACCGCCTGCCCGGGCCGTGGGTGGTCAAGACCGACGGGCTGGCCGCCGGCAAGGGCGTCCTGGTGGCGCACAGCCTGGCGGAGGCCCAGGCCGACGTGGAGGCCAAGCTCTCGGGGGCGGCCTTCGGGGAGGCCGGCCGCCGGGTGGTCATAGAGGAGGGGCTCGAGGGCGAGGAGTGCTCGCTGCTCGTCCTCTTCGACGGCACCAGCGCGGTGCCCCTGCTGCCGGCCCAGGACTTCAAGCGGGTGGGCGACGGCGACCGGGGTCCCAACACCGGGGGGATGGGCGCCTATGCGCCGATGTCCCACGTCTCGCCGGATCAGGTCGACGCCATCATGGAGACGGCGGTGGAGCCCCTGGTGGCCGCCTTGGACCGGCGGGGCATCGTCTACCGGGGCGTGCTCTACGCCGGCCTCATGCTGGGGCCCGACGGTCCGAGGATTATTGAGTACAACGTGCGCTTCGGCGATCCCGAGGCCCAGGTGGTGCTCCCGCTCCTCTCGTGCGACGCGGCCGAGCTGTTCATGGCGGTGGCCAGCGGGACCCTCGACCGCCTTCCGGCACCGACCTACTCGTCCGACGCCGCGGTCTGCGTCGTGATGGCGTCCCCGGGCTACCCCGACCACCCCCTCACCGGCGCCGCCATCGGCGGGTTGGGTGAATCCGGCCAGTCGACCGCCCCCGTCGACGGGGTGACCGTCTTCCATGCGGGCACCGGCCGGCCCGACCCCTCGGGCCCCTTCTACACCTCGGGCGGCCGGGTCCTCGGTGTGACGGCGCTGGCCCCGACGCTGGCGGCCGCCCGGGCCAACGCCTACGCCGCCCTGGCGCCCATCTCCTGGGAGGGCATGCAGGTGCGCCACGACATCGCCGCCGGCGTCTCGGAGGACGCCCGGGCGACTGGGGGCGCGGGCCCTGTGGAGCACCTGGTCCGATGATCCCGCGCTACTCTCCGCCCGACATGGCCGCCCTCTTCACCGACGCCGCCCGCTTCGGTCTGTGGCTCGAGGTGGAGCTGCTCGCCACCGAGGCCCAGGCGACGCTCGGCGTCGTGCCGGTCGAGGACGCGGCGGCCTGCCGGGCCAAGGCACCGGTGGTCGACGAGGTCTTCGTGGCCGACGTGCTCGAGCGGGAGAGGGTCACCGATCACGACGTGGCCGCCTTCGTGGACGTGGTCCAGGATCGAATCGGCGCGCCGGCCGGTTCGTACATCCACTACGGGCTGACCTCCTCGGACGTGGTGGACACCGCCCTCAGCGCCACCCTGGCGCGGGCGGCCGACCTGCTCGTGGCCGACCTCGACGCGTTCGTGGCCGCCCTGCGCGCCCGCGCCCTGGAGCTGCTGGACGTCCCGGTCACCGGGCGCACCCACGGGATGCACGCCGAGCCCACGACCTTCGGGACCAAGTTCGCCCTGGGGGCCCTGCAGGCCGACCGCGCCCGCCGCCGCATGCGCCAGGCCCGCGCCGGGATCGCCGTGGGCAAGCTCTCGGGCGCGGTGGGCACCTACTCCAACATCGACCCGGCGGTCGAGGCCCACGTGTGCGCCGCCCTCGGCCTCACCCCGGTGCCGGCGACCCAGGTGATCTCCCGGGACCGCCACGCCGAGCTCCTCTGGGCCTGCGCGTCGGTCGGGGCGACGGTGGAGCTCATGTGCACCGAGATCCGCCACCTGGCCCGCAGCGAGGTGGGCGAGGCCGAGGAGCCGTTCGGCGCCGGCCAGAAGGGCAGCTCGGCCATGCCCCACAAGCGCA
>JBKQIP010000051.1:0-3511 GCA_052148295.1 Acidimicrobiales bacterium | reverse complement strand
GAGTGGATTTTCAATGGCAACTGGTTCCGTGAAGTGGTTTAACGGTGAGAAGGGCTTCGGCTTCATCACTCAGGACGGTGGCGGCCCCGACGTATTCGTGCATTTCAGCGCGATCTCTGGTACGGGGTACCGCAACCTCGAAGAAGGACAAAAGGTCGAATTCGAGACCAACCAAGGCCCCAAGGGGCTGCAGGCCGCCAACGTGCGCGCCATCTGAGACCGATTCGCGGACCCGGATCGTGAACGGTCCAGGTCGGCTCGGATAGAACAACCAGATTGCAGGGCCCTCGCCGAGCGAGGGCCCTGACTGGTTTTGGGGGATCAGTAGAGGGTGGTGACCCGCAGCACGGCCTCGGCCAGCTCCGGTCGGCACACCATGAGGTCGGGCAGCCAGGCGTCGCGGGCGCCATAGCGCAGCGGATCACCGTTCAGTCGGGACGCATGCAGTCCGCAGGCCGTCGCCACCGCCACCGGTGCGCACGAGTCCCACTCGTACTGCCCGCCGGCGTGGACGTAGACGTCGGCCAGGCCCATGATCACCGCACCGATCTTGGCCCCGGCCGAGCCCATCGGGTACATGACCCCGTCGATGGCCTGGGCCACGTCGTACGCCACGTCGGGGGGACGGCTCCGGCTCACGACCAGCCGTGGCGGGGCGGTGTCGTCGAACGCCGCCAACGGGGGCGGATCGGCGGTCGACAGGGTGACGCCCACCGCCGGCAGCGCGACGGCACCGACGACGGCAGACCCGCCCTCGGCGAACCCCACATGGACGGCCCAGTCCGGTCGGCCGAGCTGTCGGAACTCGCGGGTCCCATCGAGCGGGTCGATGATCCACAGGCGGCCGCCGCCCGAGACATGTTCCAGCCCCTCCTCGGAGCGCACGCGGTCGTCGGGATAGAGCCGGTTCAGCTCCCGTACCAAGAGCCGGTGCGCCAACTGGTCTCCGGCCGCACCGATGTCGCCGTCGGTGAACGGCGCGGCGCGCAGCTCCAGCAGGGCCTGCCCGGCCATCGTGGCGAGCGCGGCCGCGTCCCGGTGCTCGTCGGTCAAGACGTCCACGTCTTAGACGAGCCGACGATCGGTGGCCCAGCGGGTCAGTTCGTGCCTCGTGGAGAGCTGGAGCTTGCGCAAGACCGACGAGACGTGCGATTCGACCGTCTTGACGGAGATGGTCAGGTCCCGGGCCACCTCCTTGTACGTGTACCCCCGGGCGATCAACCGGAGCACCTGCCGCTCTCTCGGGGAGAGCTGGTCCAGCTCGGGGTCGAGACCGGAGGTGACCGTGCCTGTAGCGGCCCCCTGGGAGAAGGCATCGAGAACAAAGCCGGCCAGGCGGGGCGAGAAGACGGCGTCGCCGGCCCCGACCCGGTACACCGCCTGGAGTAGCTCGCCCCCGGAGATCGTCTTGGTGATGTAGCCACGGGCGCCGGCGCGGATCACGGCGATCACATCCTCGGGCGCGTCGGACACCGAGAGGGCGAGGAACCGCACCCCGGGATGGAGGGGCAGGACGCCACGGAGGACGGCCTGGCCGCCCCCGCCGGGGAGATGCACGTCGAGCAGCACGACATCGGGGAGGCGCTCGTTGATCATCTCGATGGCGGGACCCACCTCGTCCGCCTCGCCGACCACCTCGACGGCGTCACCCAGCTCGGCACGGACTCCGGCCCGGAAGACCGCGTGGTCCTCTACTAGGAAGAGCCGTGGCCGGGCGGCCTCGCTCATCGGGACACCGGCGGGCGATCGGCCGACGCCGTCGGGTTGGGCATGGAGAGCTCGACCTCGGTCCCTTCACCGACCGAGGATCTGATGGCCACCGTGCCACCGTACCGAGCCACGCGGGCCCGGATCGATTGGGCGATCCCCTGGCGGTCGCCGGGCACCTGGTCGGGATCGAACCCGTGCCCGCGGTCGCGCACGAACATCATGACGACATCGGGTTCGACCTCGGCGTACAACGAGACCTGGGCGGCACCCGACCACTTGGCGGCGTTGACCGTGGCCTCTCGAGCCGCATCGAGCATCGCGCGCAGGCCATCGGTGAGCGCACACTCCCCCACCATCACCACCTGCACGGTGACGCCGTGATCGTCCTCGACCTGGTGCTGGAGCAACCCCACTCCCTCCGCCAGCGTCGTGGCCTCGTCCCCGATGGTGCCGGGGGCGCGGCCCTCGAACAGCCAGGCGCGCAGCTCGCGCTCCTGGCTCCGAGCCAGGCGCACCACCTGCCTCGGGTCGTCGGACGAGCGCTGGATGAGGGCCAGTGTCTGCAGTACCGAGTCGTGCACGTGGGCCGCCATCTGCGCTCGCTCCTCAGCCAACGCCCTAGCCTGGCGCTCCGCCATCAGGTCGCGCACCAGGCTCACCCACCAAGGGCCGAAGATGACCACGATCGCTGCGATGATCAGCAACGCCCCGCCGATCGGGCGCAGTGCGGCAACCGTCGTGTGCCCGATGATCAGGACGACGATGCCCGCGGCGCCCAACAGCATCCCCGCGCCGGCGCGCACCAACAGCTTGGAGCGCGCCTGCCGCTCCGTCCCGACACTGAGCATGGGCGCGACGTCGTCGTTTATCCAAACCCGCTCGGGCTCGCTGGCATTTCGCCAGATGAGGATCGTGAGGCCCGCAGCCAGGAACACCGGCCAGCCGATGATCCCGATGAAGCCGATATGCAGGAGTGAGACGACGACCTGCGCGACCACCACGACCGGTATGACGGCGACGAACAGCCGGATCCCGCGGCGATCATTGACGGCCCGAGAGAAGATGTTCGTGGTCTCCTTGTCCAGCGGGACCACGAGCCACATGGCGGCATATATCAGCACGGGGAACCCGCTCATCAGACCGAACGCGACGAACGCGATCCGAAGCAGCGTGACGTCGATGCCGGTTGTCTGTGCGAGACCGCCGCAGATGCCGGCCAACACGCGGGTCTCGGACGATCGGCGCAGGCCCCGCAGGGGGTGATGACGTCTATGTCGGAGGTGCGACGACGACCCTTCCCAGCGGTACCGGGACCAAGGACCGAGGTGCCCGTTGGACCTGCAGCTGTCCAGGGAGGTCTCGGCGGCGGCGCTTCGGCGCATGGCGGGGTCGTTCGATTCGGGGATACCACGATGATCGCGCGCCGACACCCCCATGACCATCAGGGACAACCCCGAGGCGCGGGACGTCCGGCAAGGGTGCGACCAGGGTAATTCCGGATTTCCCTCCGGCGGCTGACCCTTCAAGCTCGTGACATGACCACTACACCGAATGCCCTGCCGAACCCCGAGCCGATCACGAGCGAGCCCGAGTCCGCCGCCCCAAGGGACACCCTGCACCGGTCGGGAGGGAACCGCATGGTGGCCGGCGTCGCGGGCGGGCTGGCCGAGTACTTCGACCTCGACCCCACCCTGGTCCGCATCGGGTTCGTCGTCCTCTCATTGATGGGCGGGCTCGCCGTCCCCCTCTACCTGGCCGGATGGCTGCTCATGCCCGACGAGGGCGCCGAGGTCTCCGTGGC
>JBKQIP010000050.1:0-7927 GCA_052148295.1 Acidimicrobiales bacterium | reverse complement strand
CTTGCCGGTGGCGTTGCGCGGCAACGCGTCGACGAAGTGATACCGACGGGGCACCTTGTACTCGGCCAGGAAGGCCCGCGCGTAGTCGCGCAGCGTCTCGCCGTCGGCCTCGGTGCCCTCACGGAGGACGACGAACGCCACGACGTCCTCGCCGAGCACGGGGTGCGGCGCGCCCACCACCGCCACCTCGGCCACCGCGGGATGTTGCAACAGCACGTGCTCGACGTCGGTGGCGTGCACGTTGTTGCCGCCGCGGATGATCACGTCCTTGCTGCGACCGACGATGTAGAGGTACCCGTCGTCGTCGAGTCGACCCAGGTCGCCGGTGACCAGCCAGCCGTCCCGCCACGTCTCGGCCGTTGCCTCGGGGTCGCCGAAGTACTCACGTTGATGGCCGGGCAGCTGCATCCGCACCTCGCCCACCGCGCCGGCCGCCAGCGGCTCCCCGTCCTGGTCGACGATGCGCACCAGGGCCGGCGGGACGATCATGCCCACCGATCCGGGGCGCTTGACCGCCTCGCCCTTGGGCATGATGCAGTAGGCCGAGCCCGCCTCGGTCATGCCGTAGTTGTTGGAGACCATGGCGTCGGGCATCCGCTCCTGCAGTCGCTCGACCACGAAGGGGGCCAGGGGGGCGCTCCCCACCGAGCAGATGGCGATGGACGAGAGGTCGACGGTGTCGAAGCGGGGGTGGTCGAGCAGGAGATGGGCCATGGCCGGGACCAAGAACGCGGCCACCGGCCTCTCCTCCTCCACCACGTCCATCCAGCGGGCGGCGTCGAAGGTCGGCAGGTAGATGCCGCGCAGCCCGAGCTTCATCGGTGTGTACACCAGCGCGATGCCGGCGAAGGTGAACATGGGGCTGGCATGGAGCCACCCCCCACCGGTCCACGACGGCGGGACGTCGCCGACCATGGAGGCGTTGGAATGGCGCACCGCCACCCCCTTGGGCCGCCCGGTGGTGCCCGAGGTGTAGAGGATGTCGGCCAGATCGTCGGGAGAACGGTCCACCTGCACGGCGCTCCGGTCGCCCGCGGTGATCTCGGCCCAGCCCACGACCCGGGGGCCCGAACCGCCCGGACGGGGGGCGTCGTGACCGGGGGCGCCCACATCGACCACGAAGGAGAGGTCCTCGTTGGCCACCCCCAGGTCCTGGGCCACCAGTGCGCCCTCGGCCACCACGGCGCTGGCGCCGGCATGGGCCAGCATGTGGGCCACCTCGGCGCGGGCCAGCCGGGGGTTCATCGGCACGGCCACCCCCCCCGCCCGGTGCACCGCGGCGTAGGACACCAGCCACCGCAGGGCGCGCTCGGGAGGCAGATGGAGCCCGACGCGGCCATCGGGGGGGAGCCCGGCGTCGACCAGCCCCCGGGCCAGGGCGTTGGCCTGGCCCTCCCATTCGGCGAAGGTCAGGGCGCCCACGTCGACGACGGTGAAGGCCGTCTGACCCGGGAACTCCTCGGCCATGCGTCGCAGATGCTCGTCCATCAACACGGGTGCGGGTCCCCCAGAGGTGCGCTCCGGCGCCCAGAAGTTGACGCCGGTGTCAGGTTCGTTGCAGCATGGCCGATGCGTGACCGGGGGTCAATCTCGGGACGTGCACGACCGCCCCCCGCACCGGTGCCCGGGGCACGATCAAGGAACAGGCGCAGATGAGCATGGTCCGATTCGACCTCCCCACGCCCGAGGGCGACACCATCGCGTTCTGGGAGGCGGCCAAGGAGGAGCGCCTCCTCATCAAGCACTGCGGTGACTGCGGCGCCTACTCGTACTACCCCCGTCCGTTCTGCCCGAAGTGCTGGAGCGAGAACGTCGAGTGGTTCGAGGCCAGCGGGAAGGGGACGCTCTACACGTGGTCGGTCATCTACAGCAACGACCAGCCGCCCTTCAAGGACCGGATCCCCTACGTGGCCGCCCACGTCGACCTGGCCGAGGGGCCCCGCATGATGACCAACGTGGTGGACTGCCCCTTCGACGAGCTCGAGGTGGGCATGGCGCTGCGGGTCGCCTTCCAGCCCATCTCCGACGAGTTCACCATCCCCGTCTTCGTCCGTGCCTGAGGGAGGTCACGTCATGAGCGATGCCGTCATCGTCGCCGCCGTCCGCACACCCATCGGGCGATCGGGACGGAGCCTGGCCCCCCTGAGCCTCCAGGACATCGGGGCCCAGACGGTCTCGGCCGCCATCGCGGCGGCAGGGCTCGACGCCGGCGACATCGACGACCTCCTGATCGGTGAGGTCCTCCAGGGCGGTGGCTGCACGGCCCGCTACATCGCCAACGAGCTGGGCCTGCCGGCCGACACGCCCGGGGGGGCGGTGCAGCGCCAGTGCGCCACCGGGATGATGGCCGTCCAGGACGCCGCGGCCCAGATCCGGTCGGGCATGGCGCGGGTCATCGTGGCCGGGGGGATCGAATCCATGACCCGTTCCCCCCTGCAGTTCGCCAAATCGCCCTTCCCCTTCGGCGGTGTCCAGCAGTTCATCCCGCCCAGTCATCCCGACACGCCGGACGCGCCGAACATGAACATGTTGATCACCGTGGGTGAGAACACGGCGCGCGAATGCGGCATCACCCGGGAGGAGTCGGACCACTGGTCCTACCACTCGAACCTGCGGGCCGTGGCCGCCACCGACGACGGCCGCTTCGCCACCGAGATCGCACCCGTCACGGTACCGCTCGGTCGGGGCGAGACGGCCACGGTCAGCGTCGACGAACACCCGCGTCGGGACACCACGCCGGAGAAACTGGCCGCCCTCCCCTCCCTGACGGGCCCCGACGGGACCATCACCGCCGGGAACTCCTCGGGCATCGCCGACGGGGGGGCCGCCGTGGTGGTGGTCGAGCGGGACTATGCCGACGCCCATGGCATGGAGGTCCTGGCCACGGTGCGGTCCTGGAGCTCGTGCGGGATCGAGCCGGCGCGAACCGGGCTGGCCCCGACGGTAGCCGTGCCCCGGGCGCTCCAGCTGGGTGGTCTCGACGTCTCCGATGTCGACCGGGTCGAGATCAACGAGGCCTTCGCCTCCATGTCGGTGGCCTGTGCCCGCAAGCTCGGCTTCCCCCACGACATCGTCAACGTGAACGGCGGCGCCGTGGGTATCGGGCACCCGGTGGGAGCGTCGGGCGCGCGCATTCTGGTCACCCTCATCCATGAGTTGCGGCGCCGCGGCGGCGGCATCGGCGTGGGCACGCTGTGCGCCGGCGGCGGCATGGGGTCGGCTACCGTGCTCGAGGTGCCGGCGTAGGGAGCGCTACTCCTGATCCGAGGACCCGTCGCTCATGCGCTCCTTGATGGCGTTGACGACGGTCGGATCGAGCAGGGTGGTGACGTCACCCAGATCCCGGTGCTCGGCCACGTCACGCAGCAGGCGCCGCATGATCTTGCCGCTACGGGTCTTGGGGAGTTCGGGCGTGAGCATGATCTGCCGGGGCTTGGCGATGGGACCGATCTCGCGCGCCACGTGGTCGCGCAGCTCGGCGACGAAGACCTCGCCATCGGCGGCGTCGTCGAATCCCGTCCCCTTCACGGTGACGAAGGCCACGATAGCCTGCCCGGTGGTGGCGTCACTGGCACCCACCACCGCCGCCTCGGCCACGGTCGGATGGCTCACCAGGGCGTGCTCCACTTCGGTGGTCGAGATGCGATGGCCCGAGATGTTCATGACGTCGTCGACGCGGCCGAGGAGCCAGATGTCCCCGTCGTGGTCGCGCTTGGCCCCGTCGCCGGCGAAGTAGCTCCCGGGGAAGCGCGCCCAGTAGGTCTCCCGGTACCGCTCGTCGTCACCCCAGATGCCGCGCAGCATCCCGGGCCACGGCTGGGTGATCACCAGGTAGCCACCCTCGTCGTTGCCCACCGAGTGGCCGTCGTTGTCGATGATGTCGACCGCGATGCCGGGGAAGGGCGTCATGGCCGCCCCGGGCTTGGTGGCCGTGATACCCGGCAGGGGCGTGATGAGGATCCCCCCGGTCTCGGTCTGCCACCAGGTGTCCACGATCGGGCACCGCTCCCCGCCGATGTGGGTCCGGTACCACATCCACGCCTCCGGGTTGATGGGCTCCCCCACCGAGCCGAGCAGCCGCAGGCTGGTGAGGTCGTGCCCGGCCGGGAGATCCTCGCCCCACTTCATGAAGGTGCGGATCGTGGTGGGCGCCGTGTAGAGGATGTTCACCTTGTACTTCTCGATGATCTGCCACCAGCGGTCACGGGCCGGGGTGTCGGGTGTCCCCTCGTACAGGACCGAGGTGGTGGCGTTGGCCAACGGGCCGTAGACGATGTAGCTGTGGCCGGTCACCCACCCGATGTCGGCCGCCGTCCAGAAGACGTCCTCGTCGGGCTTGATGTCGAAGATCAACCGGTGGGTGGCCGACACGTGGGTCAGATAGCCCCCCGAGGTGTGCAGGATGCCCTTGGGCTTCGCCGTGGTGCCGCTGGTGTACATGATGTAGAGCGGGTGCTCGGCGTCGAACGCCTCGGCCTCGTGGTGCTCGGGCTGGCGGGTGACCAGGTCGTGCCACCACACGTCACGGCCCTCGTGCCAGTCCACCTCCTGGCCGGTCCGCCGGACCACGAGCACCTTCTCCACGTCGGGACACGCGGTGAGCGCCTCGTCGACGGCCGCCTTCAGCGGGCTGGCGGCACCCCGCCGGTAGCCGCCGTCGGCCGTGATCACGAAGTGCGCGTCACAATCGAGGATCCGCCCCCTCAGCGCATCGGACGAGAAGCCGCCGAACACCACCGTATGGGGCGCCCCCAGGCGGGCGCAGGCCAGCATGGCCACCACCGTCTCGGGGATCATCGGCATGTAGACCGCCACCTTGTCGCCGGTGCGCACACCCAGCTCGATCAGGGCGTTGGCGGCCTGGCACACCGCGGTCTGCAGTTCCCCGTAGGTGATGGTGCGCGTGTCACCGGGCTCTCCCTCCCAATGGAACGCCACCCGGGAGCCCAGCCCGCCCTCGACGTGGCGGTCGACGCAATTGACGGCCACGTTGAGCCTGCCCCCGACGAACCACTTGGCGAAGGGCAAGCTCCATTCGAGCGTCTGGGTCCACGGCGTGTCCCACGTCAGGCGCTCCGCCTGGGCAGCCCAGAAGGCCAGGGGGTCGGCCGCCGCCTCGTCGTAGATCCCGGGCCCGGCGTTGGCTCGCCGCGCCAGCGCCTCGGGCGGCGGGAACGCCCGGGTCTCGTGCAGGAGAGCGGAAAGGCCCTGTTCTTTGACGTCGCTCATGACTTGCTCCTCCTCGATCTGGCGTCACCTTAAGCCGCCGGGGCCCGACACCCCGGCGGCTGTCGGCCCGGATGCCCCCTCTCCCTCGCTGCTCTCCCTAGCTTCGCGGGGCCAGGGGAAACACCGGCACGAGCGGCTTCTTGAAGGTCTCGTTGACCACGCCCGCCGCCGACGCGTAGAAGGCGATGGCCGCCGTCACCACACCGACCCAGCCGCCGGCGTGGGTGATGGAGCTGTTGGCGTCGAACGCGCCGATGGTGAGGAGCACGAAGGTCACGGTCAGGGCCACGAACACCCCCAGCACGGCTCCGGAGACCCGGAACGAGGCGATCATCAGGTAGAAGGTGATGATCGTCCAGCCGAGCAGGAACACGCCCGCAGCGGCGGGAGCCGCCCCGACCTTGATGGCCGGGAGCAGGAAGTGGACGAACACGTAGTACGAGATCCAGAAGGCCCCATAGGACGAGAAGGCCAGAGCACCGAACGTGTTCTTGCGGGTGAACTCCCACATGCCGGCGAGGAGCTGCACGAATCCCCCGTACACGAGGGCCAGCGCCAAGGCCGGGAAGATGGCCGCCGACCAGACCTTGGTGTTGTAGAGGCTGAGGGCCAGCGTGGTCATGGCGAAGGCGGCGAGCCCCAGCGGCGCCGGGTCGGCCACCGACTGGACCGCCGGTCGCCGGACGTCCGCCCCCTCCAGCGGCTCACCTGGCTCGGCGCTGCGGATGGGAGTTGCATTCTGAACGGTCATGGCGTTCCTCCTCGTCCGATGCCCCCTCCGGTCCCTGCATCCCTTCTCTCCGTGGCGACCGCCCGCACGGGCGATCCGATGAATTAATATTCCCGAAACATGGGAATTTAATCCCCCGGCGCAGGGAAAATGTGACGCCGCGCGGCGAAATTGTCGCCCCTCTCCGTGCCCCTCTCGGCCCCGGCCGGTCAGCCGTCTCCGGCAACCCGGCTAGCCGGAACCCTCGGGTGCGGAGCGCAATTCGAAGCCCTCGAAGGTGAAGCCGGGACAGACGGTGGCCCCCATGAGGGAGTAGGCACCGAGGGGTCGAGCCGACTGCCACGTCCCCGGCGGCACCACCACCTGGGGCTCCTGTCCCCCGGCGACGTCGGGGCCCATCACGTGCACGTCACTCCCCCCGTCGCCCCGCTCGCAGGAGAGCTCGAGCGGGTCGCCGGCGTAGAAGTGCCAGATCTCGGTGGCATCGATCCGGTGGGAGGCCGAGCGCTCATGCTCCAACAGCAGGTAGACGATGGCACTGCCCACCGGTCGCTCGGAGCCCTCGGCCGGCGCCAGCCACGTGCGCCGGTACCAGCCGCCTTCGGGATGGGCCCGGAGCCCCAGGGTGGCGATCAGTGTCTCCCCGGGGCGCATCCCCCCAGTCTTGCTCAGGGTGCGGCCGAGACCCCGAAGCTCTCGGCCACCAGGAGCGAGTGCGTGTCGGCCCCCCCGAAGAGGGCGCCGGTGGTCATGGCGCGCTTCATGAGGAGGTGACCGTCGTGCTCCCAGGTGTAGCCGATGCCACCGAACGACTGGAGGGAGTCCCGGCAGACCAGACGCTGGCAGTCGTCGCTGGCGCTCTTGGCCATGGCCACGGCGGTGGCCCGGGAGTCGGCGTCCTCCTCGATGGCGGCCACGGCGTAGTAGCACAGGGCACGCGCCCGCTCGATGGCCACGAACATGTCCGCCATCTTGTGCTTCACGGCCTGGAACGAGCCGATGGGGACCCCGAACTGCCGGCGATCCTTCACGTAGGAGAGCACCATGGAGAAGAGGGCGTCCGACGTCCCCACCGTCTCCAGCGCCACCGCCGCGGTGGATTCCCCGACGGCTCGGGCCAGACCGGCAGCCACGGCCGGGCTCCCCGGTTCGCCCAGCAGCCGTTCCGGTGGGACCTCCACCCCGTCGAAGGTCGCCGTGGCGAGGGGCCGGGAGGCGTCGAGCGAGCGTACGGGCCTCAGCACACTCTGGTGCCCGGGAACGACGAAGGCGCCGATGCCGTCACCGACGCGGGCCACGACCACCATCTCATCGGTGGCCCGATCGGCCAGCACGCCCAACTTCGTGCCGTCCAGGCGCCATCCGTCCGCCGTCCTCTGGGCCCGCATGGTGACGTCGCCCAGACCCCACCGACGCGGGTGGTCGGCCAGCGCCAAGCACCCGGTGATGGCGCCGGTGGCCACCTCGCCCAGATAGTGCCGCCGCTGCTCGGGCGATCCCAACTCGCGAACGGCGGGGACGAATTGGGTCGTGGTGGCCAGGAACGGCCCCGGCGCCACCACCCGGCCCAACTCCTCCACCACCACGGCGGTCTCGACAAAGGACAGTCCCACCCCGCCACATGCTTCGGGAATGGCCAGCCCCGGCCAATCGAGGGCGACCATGGAGGCCCAGAGCTTCTCGGGGGCCTCCCCGGTCTCCACCACCGCCCGGACCACTTCGAGAGGGCACTCCTTTTGGAGGAACGACCGCACCGACGTCCGTAGCGCCTCCTGATCGTCGGTGAACTCGAGGTCCACGGACCCCCCTTTCGAGATGCGGCCCCCACGCCGAGCCCGTCGGGCGGGATTGTACCCTGACACGCCTGTCAGCCTCCGTGGTACGCTCCCCGGCGCACTCGCAGGGACGCATGCGTGGGAGCCCCTCGGGGGGGGTCGCCGGCCCGTGACCTCCGTCTCGGCCCGGCGA
>JBKQIP010000049.1:0-3995 GCA_052148295.1 Acidimicrobiales bacterium | reverse complement strand
CGCGAGCTGCGGGCGTAGTTCTCGTTGATGGCCACGTTGCCGATCGGGTCGCTCGAGCTGGTGAAGCCCGACGGGTTGGTCGCGCCGTGCGCGCCCTGGTCCTCCAGCGCCTGGATCCCGTTGCTCGAACCGAACGCCGGCTCCTCGGTCGCCACGTCGTTGTACGGGTTCTCGGGGTTGTCGGCCGGGGTCGGCGCCACGGTGCAGCTGTAGTCCAGCGGCTGCGGGTCGCTCGTCGTCGGGAAGGCGATGAAGATCTGGCAGCCGGGCGCCGAGTTGTACAGGTCGTCGAGCTGCTGCATCATGCTGTAGGTCGTGCTGGACCCGGTCCCGATGATCACGTTGTTGTAGGGCACGTCCTGCGTGGCCCCGGCGGGCATGCTGAAGGCCGCGGTGACCAGCGTGGCCCCGACCAGCGTGCCTCCGATGGTCACGGCGCGCCGCAGGCCCGCTCTCGATATCAGGCTGCGGCGTTTGCGCGCGCCTGTGTGGACTGTCTGCATACAGTGCCCCTCTTCCGTTGTGTGATGGACGGTGACCCCGGGACAGGATGTACCCGGTGTCGCGGCACACGCTAGGGAGGCGAGGTGAACGTGAGTTGACCAGGGGCTGACGCCCGGTGAATTTTTCGGTGACATCTTGGGGGGGACGGGCGCCGCCGAGCCTGGCCGCAGCACCGTCGTGCCTGGTCAGGGGGCATCGACTCCAGTGTCGCCCCCGCCGGGGTAGTCCACCGAGACCAGGCACAGGCCGTGGGCCGGCGCCGGATCGGGGGCGCGGTGGCGGTCGGCCGCCCGCAGGCGGGCCAGCAGGGTCGCCGCGTTGCCCCGGCCCCGGCCGACGTCGACCAGGCTGCCGACCAGCGACCGGACCATCTGGTGGCAGAAGGAGGAGGCCTGTATCTCGAAGCGCAGGAGCCGGCCCTCGGCGAGGTCGCGTAGCTCGGACCCCTCGTCCAGGCTCCAGGCGGCCCGGGTCACCCGGCGCACGATGGGGTCCTCGGGGGCGGTGCCCGGCTTGCGGCGGCAGAAGGAGCGGAAGTCGTGGGTGCCCAGCAGCACGTCGGAGGCCGCCGCCATGGCGCGCCGGTCGAGGTGGTCACGGACGTGCCAGGCGACGGGGGCCAGGAGCGGGTCCGGCTGGGGGGCGTTCCACACCAGGTAGCGGTAGGTGCGGGCCAACGCGGAGCGCCGGGCGTCGAAGCCGGGGGAGGCGGTGGCGGCCTGCCGGACGACAACGGCGGGGGCCAGCTGGCGGTTCAGGGCACGGGCCAGCCCCGCCCCGTCGAAGGGGATGGGGGGCAGGTCGACGTGCACCACCTGGCCCCGGGCGTGCACGCCGGCGTCGGTGCGCCCGGCGCAGGTCAGCGGGGGCGGTGCCGGCAGGCGGGCGGTCCGGCTCAGGGCCTGGCGCAGCGCGCCGGCCACGGTGGGGACCTCGGGTTGGTCGGCGAAGCCCCGGAAGGCACCGCCGTCGTAGGCGACCACGAGCCGCCAGCGCTGCGGCGCCGCGCCGGCGGGGTCCTCCACGCCCGGCTCGGACGGAATCAGACGAACTCGATCCGCGCCATCGGCGCGTTGTCGCCCGGGCGGGGGCCCAGTTTGAGGATGCGGGTGTAGCCGCCGGGGCGCTCGGCGTAACGGGGCCCGATCTCCTCGAACAGCTTGTGGGCCATGTCCTTGTCCCGGATCAGGGCCACCACCCGGCGGTGCCGGTGCACCCCGCCCTTGCGGGCGGCGGTCACGCACTTCTCGGCCACCGGGCGCAGCGCCTTGGCCTTGGCCTCGGTGGTGACCAGCGACTCGGCGGCGATGAGCGACGCCACCAGGTTGCCCAGCATGGCCTTCTGGTGGGCGGCGTCACCGCCCATGCGCCGGCCGCGACGTGGGGTCCCCTGCATGGCGATCAGTCCCGGGTGCGGAGCGAGAGCCCGCGCTCGTCCAGACGCTGCACCACTTCGTCGGCCGACTTCTGCCCGAAGTTGGTGATGGCCAGCAGGTCGTCCATGGTGCGCTCGACCAGCTCGCCGATGGTGTTGATCTGGGCCCGCTTCAGGCAGTTGCGGGGGCGCTCGGAGAGGTCGAGCTCCTCGATCCGCAGGTCGAGGTCGGGGGACCCGCTGGTGGCGGTGCCGGTGTCGCCCAGCTCCAGCCCCTGCGGCGCGTCCTCCAGATCGGCCACCAGGCTGACCAGGTTGCGCAGCGTGTCACCGGCCGAGGCCAGGGCCTCGCGGGGCGAGATGGTGCCGTCGGTCTCGATGTCGAGGACCAGCCGGTCGTAGTTGGTGGACTGCTCCACCCGCACCGGCTCGATGTCGAAGGTCACCCGGTGCACCGGCGAGAAGATGGAGTCGATCGGGATGACGCCGATGGTCGAGGACCGCTTGTTGCGGTCAGCCGACACGTAGCCCCGTCCCCGCTCCACCGTGACGTCGACGGCCAGCCGGCCCTTGGCGTTGATGGAGGCGATGTGGAGCTCGGGGTTGAGGATCTCCACGTCCGCCGTGGTCTGCAGGTCGGCCGCCGTGGCGTCGGCCGGGCCCCGTACGTCGAGGCGCAGGGTCACCGGCTCGTCGCTCTGCACCCGCACCAGCAGGTCCTTCAGGTTCAAGATGATGTCGGTGACGTCCTCTTTGACCCCGGGGAGGGTGGTGAACTCGTGCAGCGCCTCGTCGAAGCGCAGCTGGGTCACCGCCCCGCCGGGGATGGAGGACAGCAAAGTGCGGCGCAGCGAGTTGCCCAGCGTGGTCCCGAAGCCGGGGTCCAGCGGGCCGACGGCGAAGCGCTGCCGGTTGCCCTGTTCCTCGTCGACGGCTTCGACGATCGGTCGTTGGATGATCAGCATGGTGGTGACTCCTGGTGCGGTGAGTGGTCGGTCGGGTGGGCGGCGGCGGGCCGGACGTCCTATTTGGAGTAGAGCTCGACGATGAGCTGTTCCTGGACGGGCTCGTCGATGTGCTCGCGCAGGGGCGGGTTGAGGACGGCCACGCGGAAGCCGCCGTCGCCGGTCTCCAGCCAGGCCGGGGTCTGGCGCTCCAGGGTGTCCATGTTGCGCCGGACCGAGAAGTTGGCCCGGGTGGCGTCCTTGAGGGTGACGGCGTCGCCCGTGCGCACCCGGTAGCTGGGGATGGTGACGCGGGAGCCGTTGACCAGCACGTGGCCGTGACGGACGAACTGGCGGGCCTGGCGCCGGCTGGCCCCCCACCCGGCCCGGAACACGACGTTGTCCAGGCGGAGCTCCAGATTGCGCAGGAGGTTCTCACCGGTGATGCCGGGCTGACGGCTCGACTCCTCGTACAGGTTGCGGAACTGCTTCTCCAACAGGCCGTAGATCCGGCGCGCCTTCTGCTTCTCGCGCAGCTGCGTCAGGTACTCCGAGCCCTGGCGCATGCGGTCGCGGCCGTGCTCGCCGGGCGGGTAGGCGCGGCTGTGGCGGTCGGTCACCGCCTCGGAGACGGGGCATTTGAGGGAGTAGCAGCGCTCGCCCTTCAAGAACAGCTTCGTCCGCTCGCGCCGGCAGAGCCGGCAGACGGGTCCGGTGTATCTGGCCATGACGTCTCTCGCTCCCTAGACCCGGCGCCGCTTCTTGGGGCGGCAGCCGTTGTGGGGGATGGGGGTGACGTCCTTGATGCCGACCACCTCGATGCCCACGGCCGCCAGCGAGCGGATGGCGGTCTCACGGCCCGAGCCGGGGCCGCGCACGAGGACGTCGACCTTGCGCACGCCGTGCTCCATGGCCCGCTTGGCGCAGGACTCGGCGGCCAGCTGGGCGGCGAAGGGGGTGGACTTGCGGGAGCCCTTGAACCCCACGTTGCCGGCCGAGGCCCAGGCCAGCACGTTGCCCTCGGGGTCGGCGATGGAGACGATGGTGTTGTTGAACGAGCTCTTGATGTGGGCGACCCCGTAGCTGATGTTCTTGCGCTCGCGCTTGCGCGGGCGGCGCGCCTGCTTGGTGGGCTTGGCCATCTACTTCTTCACCTTCTTCTTCCCGGCCAC
>JBKQIP010000048.1:0-27111 GCA_052148295.1 Acidimicrobiales bacterium | reverse complement strand
GACGTCGGGCCGCGGGGTGCCGGCGCGCACCTGCACCTGGCGCACGCCGGCTCCGGTCACGCAGCGGAGGTTGACGGCCTCGTGCACCGATACGCCGATACCGGCCAGCGCCGCCGTGAGCTCCTCGCCCCCGGGGGCCGGCGGGACGACCGCCACGACCTCGGATCGGGGCCGGGCCGTGAAGGCGGACAGGGCCGACGCCAGCTCGGGGTGGACGGACAGGGCCCGGGCCGCCCCGGCCGGTGTGGGGCTCCCGGGTTCGACCAGCTGGCCGCAGATGACGACCAGGCCGGGCCCGTGCCAATCGGCCAGGGTCTGGGCCAGGTCGCGGCAGGAGGCCACCGAGCTGGGCGTGGGGGAGGCCGGGAGCAGGAGGTCGCCCACCACCATGACCCTCCGCCCCAGGGCGACGTCGAGGGAGACCCCGTCGGCGGGCCACCCGAGCGGCGCCCTGTCCTCCTCGACGGCGGTGTCAGCGGTCATGCACGGTCCATCGTGTCACTTCCCGGCGGTCGGTCGCCTCCGGCGGAGGGCGGTTCGCCGGGGTCCCGCCGGACGTCCGGGCGGTAGTCTGCCTGACCGTGCCTCGCCACCCTCCCCTCGGCCCCGTCCCGGCCCGGTGAGCGCATCGGACGAGGTCAGGCCCAACTGGTGGTGGCGCGACGCCGGGTCACCCCACCGCGGGGGCGACGCCGTCATCTTCGACATCGACGGGGTCCTCTCCGACGCCGCCGGACGCCAGCACTTCATCGAGCGCGGGCAGCGCGACTGGTCGGCCTTCTTCGAGGCCTGCGGCGACGATCCCGTGATCGAGGAGGTGGCCTGCCTCCTCGAGCTGCTCGACGCCTCGCTGGCCGTGATCCTCCTGACCGGTCGCCCCCGGCGGGTGCAGCCCCAGACGATGGCGTGGCTGGAGCGCTACGGGTTGCGGTGGGACCTGCTGGTCATGCGCGATCGCGGCGACTACGCCCAGGTCACCTCGTTCAAGTACCAGGTGGTGGCCGACCTGCGCCAGCGCGGTTTCCACCTGCGGCTGGCGCTCGAGGACGATCCCTCGAACCATGCCATGTTCGTGGCGGCCGGGATCCCCTGCGTCTACATCCACTCCGGCTACTACGAGTAGGGCGAGGGCGCGGCCTGCCCGGTACGGCGCTGGCGGGCCCACCCGACGGCCAGGGCCAGGGCGGCCAGGAGGAGCACGGGGAGATCACCCCCGTGGTCGTAGAGGGTGAAGCCGCGGCGCAACGCGACGGTGGCCGTGAGCACGTCCCGTCGCCCGAGGACCGAGCGCTGCTCGACCGTCCCCACCTGGTTGACCACCGTGGAGTAGCCGGTCGGGGCGGCCTGGACCAGGTCGCGTCCCGTCTCGACCGCCTGCACCGCATCGGCCGCGACCTCTTGGGTCGGGACCTGCGCGCTGGCGTACGAGGACGTGTTGGTGGGCACGATGAGCAGCTGGGCCCCGGCCCGCACCGAGGTGCGGCTCCGGTTGGCGTAGAAGACCTCGAAGGACACGAGGGCACCGAGCGGGCCGGCCGGCGTGCGCATGAGCCCGGTGCCGTGGCCGGGCACGGCGTCCTCGGGCACCTCGGCGAGGTTGGCCAGATGGGAGATGAAGGAGCGGAAGGGGACGTACTCGCCGAACGGGACGCGGTGCACCTTCTCGAATTGCGCCACCACCCGGCCGCTGGGCCCCCAGGCCACGATCTCGTTGCGGAAGGTGGTGGCCGACGCCGGCTCGGTCACGCCGGCCACCAGGGTGGTGCGCAGCTGCCGGGCCAGCCGGCTCATGACGGCGCTCTGGGTGGAGCCCTGCAGCGGCCCCGACAGGGCGATGACGTCCTCGGGCCACAGCACCAGGCGCGGCGGGGGGCGCAGGCGGCTCACCGGGTACATGGCGGCCAGCTGCGCGGCGAAGACGGTGGCCGGGGGCACCTCCTCCTGGTCGAGGCCCCGCCGGCCGCCGCCTTGGACCAGCGCGACCGACACGGACCCCACCGGCGCCCCACCGTCGGGCGCCAGGGCGCTGAAGAGGAGGAGCAGCGCCAGCCCGGCCAGAATCAGGACTCCCCGCAGGCGCGGTCGGCCCAGGCCGCACACGCAGGTGGCCACCCCCACGCCGGCCGCCCACACGCCCGCCGTGAGCAGCAGGGGACCACCCACCCGGGCCAGGGGCAGCAGGGGGCCGTCGGCCTGGCCCAGGAAGACCCCTCCCAGCGGGAGGCCGCCGAAGGGCCAGGTCATGCGCACGGCCTCGGCCAGGGTGCACGCGGCCACGAAGGCCGGGGCGCGACCGCGGTGGGGCGGCGTGAGCGCGCCGGCGGCGGCCATGAACAGAGCCTCGAGGAGGACGAGGACCAGCGCGCCGTACCAATTGAAATGGCGGGCCCACATCAGGCCGGGGCCGTAGCAGCCCAGACCGGCCAACCATCCGGACCAGGCCCGGGTGCGTACCCCGAGCCCGGCCAGGCGCCAGTAGAGCAGCGCGGCCCCGGCGATACCCAGGGGCCACCAGCCCCATGGGGGCAGCGAGCCGGCCAGCAGCACCCCCGCGGCCAGCGAGGGGAGGGCGACCCGGCCGCGTCGGCGGCGGGAGGTCAACGGGCCGGGGCGGGCCACACGGCCCGGGCGGCGGCGCGGCCGCTGGCGATGCAGGCCGGCACCCCCACCCCGCGATAGGCCGCGCCGGCCACCGCCACCCCTCCGAGCCGGGCCACCCCCGTCTCGATCCCCGTGGTGCGGACCAGGTGGTGGACGCGGTACTGGGGGAAGGCCAGGGGCCAACGGGTGACCCGAGCCTCCGAGGGCTCCCCCTCCAGTCCCATGAGGAGGCCCAGCTCGCCCCGGACCCGCTCGATCACCTCGCCGTCGCTCCAGCCGTCGGCCCGGTCGTCGCCGAAGCGGCCGACCGACGCGCGCAGCAGGTGCTCTCCGGGGCGCCGCAGGTGCGGCCATTTCTGCGACAGGTGCGTGCACGCCGTGACGGCCCAGGCCTCGCCGCCGGCCGGCGGGCTGCGGCGCGGCACCAGGAACCCGGTGCCGATCATGGGGTTGGCCACGGCGTCCTCGGCCACGCGCAGGGTGACGGTGGTGACCGAGGCATAGTCGATGCCGCCCAGGAGCCCGCCGACCTCCTCGTCGTGCGGGCGCAGGAGGCGGCCGGCGGCCGGGGCGGGCACGGCGACCACCACCGCGTCGGCCTCGATGGTCTCGCCGGCGCACCGCACGCTCCACGCCCCGCCGCGCCGCTCCAGCGCGTCGACCGGGTGCCCGCAGTGCACGGCGGCCCCGCGGGCACCGAGGCGGGCAGCCAGGCGCTCCACCAGTGACGACATGCCGCCGCGCACGGCCCAGAACAGCGCCGGTGCTTCGGGGTCCGGGGCGGGGACCTCGGGCCGCAGGGCCCGCATGAGGCTGCCCCGGCTCTGCGCCGCCGCCAGGAGCGGGGGGAAGGTGGCGGCCGTCGACATGTCGTCCACCGACCCCGCGTGGATCCCCCCGATCAGCGGGTCCACCAGCCGGTCCACCACCCGCTGGCCGAGCTTGCGGGCCACCAGCGGCCCGACGGAGCGGTCACCGATGGGCCCGCGGAGGTCGGGCCGGGGCAGCAGGGCGTCCCGGGCCAGGCCCAGCTGTCCCCGCAGGCCCACGATGCCCGAGCGGGCCACCGGCCAGAAGCGCGTGGGGATGCCCAGGGCGAGGTGGTCGGGGAGCGGGCGGATCCGTCCGCGGGCCCAGACCCCGGCCCCCCGGCCCCCGACCGGGACCAGGGCCTCGTCCAGGCCGAGCTCGTGGCACAGGGCCAGTGCCTCGGGCCGGCGCCCGAGAAACCCGTCGGGGCCGAGATCCACCGTGCGTCCCCCGAAGGGCTCGCCGTGCAGCGCACCACCGAGGCGCGCCGACGCCTCGAGGAGGGTGACCGCGGGGGTGTCGGGGCCCGGCCCCCCGGCCCCGCCGGTCAACTCCCACGCCGCGGCCAGCCCGGCGATACCGCCGCCGACGACCACCACGCGCGCCACGGGCACCGGCTCAGTCCGGCCGGGCGGCGGTCCCGACGACATCGGCCAGGACGTCCATGAAGGCGGCGTCGTCGTTGAGCGACGCCGTGCGGGCGAAGGCCAGGCCGGCGTCGGCCGCCACGGCCGCCAGCTCGATGTCGAGGTCGTAGAGGACCTCGAGGTGGTCGGCCACGAAGCCGATGGGGCAGACCACCACGCCGTCGGCATCGCCGGCGGCGGCGATGCCCCGCACCACATCGGCCACGTCGGGACCGAGCCAGGGCTCGGGCGTGCGCCCGGCACTCTGCCAGGCCACCAGCCAGCGGCCGAGGCCGGCCGCCGCGGCCACCAGCGCGGCCGAGGCCTCCAGCTGTGCGGGGTAGGTGTCGCCCGTGGCCTGCACCCGTGCCGGCAGCGAGTGGGCGGTGAACACGACGGGCCAGCGCTCCTGCCCGGTGGCACCGAGACCGGCCAGGGCGTCGTGCACCCGTGCCGCCAGGAGCGCCACCAGGCCCGGGTGCCCGTACCACGGCGGCACGGGGGTGAACCGGCACGAGGGCCCGAGCGCCGCCCCCGCCCGGTCGAGGTACTCCTGTGAGCCCAAGGAGGAGCTCTGCGGCGTGAGGACCAGGCCGAGGACGTGCTCCAGGCCGGCCCGTTGGAGCTCGAGGGCGCCGTCCTCGACGAAGGGTGCGGTGTGCTTGGCCCCGAACGCCACCACGAAGGGGCCCCCGCCCCGCCGGGCCAGGGCCCGGCGCAGCCCGTCCACCTGGGCCGCCGTCCGACGGCCCAGGGGCGAGGTCCCCCCGATGGCGGCGTAGCGCCGCTCCAGATCGGCCAGCTGCTCGGGTGTGGGCGGCCGCCCCCGGCGGATCCGGGTGTAGAAGGGTGCGATGTCGGCCGGGCTCTCCGGGGTCCCGTGCGCCATGACCAGCACACCGACGGGTCCGCTCTCCGTCCTCACGCCGCCGCGCTCTCGGCGTGCACCAGGTCGACCACCGCGCCCAGGATCCCGACGTCGGCCTCGGGGAGGACGCCGTGCCCGAGATTGAAGATGTGACCGGTGCCGCTCCCGTCGGCCCCGCGCGCCATGACCTGCCGGGTGGCCGCCTCGACCACCGGCCAGGGCGCCACGCAGAGCGCCGGGTCGAGATTGCCCTGCACCGCCCGGTCCGGGCCGACGCGCCGGCGGGCGGCGTCCAGCGGCACCCGCCAGTCGACGCCGACCACGTCGCACCCCGCCGTGGCCATGAGGCCGAGGAGCTCGCCGGTGCCCACGCCGAAGAGGATGGAGGGCACGCCCAGCGGGGCGATCCCCTCGAAGACGGCCCGGGTGGCGGGCAGGACGAAGGCGGCGTACTCGTCGGGGGAGAGCGATCCGGCCCAGCTGTCGAAGAGCTGCACGACCTGGGCCCCGGCCCCGATCTGGGCCCGGAGGAAGGCCACCGACAGCGCGGACAGGCGGGCCATCAGCCGCTCCCACAGGTCGGGGTCGCCGTGCATGAGTGACTTGACCCTGGTGAAGGTGCGTGAGGGCCCGCCCTCGATGAGATAGCTGGCCACGGTGAAGGGGGCGCCGGCGAAGCCGACCAGGGCGGTGCCCGTCCCGGCCAGCTCGGCGGCCACCAGGCGGGCCGCCTCGGTGACGTAGGGCACGTCGACCTCGGGCTCGAGCGGGCGCAGCCGTCGCAGGTCGCGCGCGGAGCGGAAGGGATCGGCCACCACCGGCCCGCGGCCCGCTTCCACCTCCACGCCGAAGCCGATGCCATGGAGGGGCACCACGATGTCGGAGAAGAGAATGGCGGCGTCCACGCCGTAGCGCCGGACCGGCTGCAGCGTGAGCTCGGCCGCCAGCGGGGCGTCGGCGATGGCGGAGAGGATCGATCCCTCGCCGCGGGCGGCGCGGTACTCGGGCAGCGACCGCCCGGCCTGGCGCATGAACCAGACCGGTGTGCGGGCCACCGGCTGGCGCCGGCAGGCCCGAACCAGGCCGGGCTCCGCCGCGACCTCGGGCGGTCTCAACCGATCGGCTCTATGACGACTGCCGTGCCGTAGGCGCAGATCTCGGCCTCGTTGCGGCCCATCTCCGGGGTGCCGAAGCGCTGGGCCAGGACGGCGTTGCCCCCGCGGGACAGGGCCGGGGCCACCATGCGCCCGCTCCTCGCGTGGCCCGGCGCGTCGTTCATGGTCGGGATCAGCATGGTCGTCCTTTCGCTCTGGCCCGCCGGATCATCGTAGGCGGCACGCACCGTGCATCCCCGGCGTCGCCCGTCGCCTAAGCTGAACCGTTTCCCTGAGGGTCCAGGGGAGAAAGGGGCGATGTGGCGGACCATTCCGATCTGGAGGCTGAACAGGAGTTTCTCAATCGCGCCTACGACGGTCTCGAGGCCATGCGGGGAGAGGCCCGGCAGATGCTCCAGGGGGTGTTGGACCTCGGGAGGGGGGGCACGTTCCAGTCGCGCACCGAACGGGACATCGTGGTGCGCACGAGCCTGGCCCGACTGGAGCAGCTCGACATCGGTGATCAGGCCCTCTACTTCGGCCGCATCGACCGGGTCCCCGATGCGGACGATCCGGACGGCGCCCTCCTGGGCGAGTCCTTCCACATCGGCCGGCTGGCCGTCTCGGGTCCGGACCACGAGCCCCTGGTGGTGGATTGGCGCGCCCCGGTGGCCGAGCCCTTCTACCGGGCCACCGGGCTCGACCCCCAGGGCCTGGCCCGCCGGCGCCACCTGGCCGTGCGGGGACGGGCCGTGCTCGGGCTGGAGGACGAGTACTTCGTCGACCCCTCGTCGGCCCCCGGTGCCCCGATCGGCCCGGATGCGGGCACCGGCTCGGGCGACCCGACGGGGGAGCGCCTGCTCCCCGACGGCCTGATGCTGGGCGGGCCCGGTGCCCTCCTCTCCGCGCTCGGCCAGGCGCGCACGGGGCGCATGGGCGACATCATCGGCACCATCCAGCGGGAGCAGGACGAGATCATCCGCTCCCCGCTCTCGGGCGTCCTCGTGGTGCAGGGCGGCCCCGGCACCGGCAAGACGGCCGTGGCGCTGCACCGGGCCGCCTACCTCCTCTACACCCACCGCTTCCCGCTGGAGCGACAGGGGGTGCTGGTGGTGGGCCCCAATCCGCTCTTCCTGCGCTACATCGAGCAGGTGCTCCCCTCATTGGGGGAGACCGGCGTCAGTCTCTCCACCGTGGCCGGTCTGGTGCCCGAGATCCGGGTGCGCGGCGCCGACGAGGCCGACGTGGCCATGCTCAAGGGCGACGCCCGCATGGTGGACGTGCTCGCCCGCGCCGTGCGGACCCGCCAGCGCCCACTGCGCCACGACGTGGACGTGCCCTTCGGTGCGGTGGTGCTGCACCTGCGGTCCCGGCTCACCGAGGACGTCGTCGCCATGGCGCGCCGGCGCCCCGGCCCGCACAACGCGCGCCGCCGCTTCGTCGAGACCCAGGTGGTCCAGGCGCTGGCCAACGACTACCGGGCCCGGGTCAGCCGCGGCGTCGAGGGCGGGGACGACCCGACGGCCGAGGAGCAGGCCGACCTGTCGCAGCGGTTGCGCCGCACCCCCCAGGTGATCGAGGCGCTGGACCGCATGTGGCCCCGGCTGTCCCCCCACGAGTTCCTGCACGACCTGCTGGGGGCCCGCCCCCTGCTGGCCGAGGCGGGCCGGGGCATCCTCGCCCCCGACGAGGCCCAGCGGCTCTACCGCGCCCGCAGCGCGTCGCTGGACGCGGTCCCCTGGACGGTGGCCGACGCCGCGCTGATCGACGAGGCCCGCACGCTGCTGGGCCCCCGCCGGGGGGCGGCGCGTCCGCACCGCGCCCGTCCGGGCCGGGCCGAGGAAGGCAGCGCCCAGGAGGCCGGGTTCTGGCCGGCGGGTCTCGCCGCGTCGCCGGCGCCCAGCACCGCGCCGGCCGGGGGGGACGACGAGATCCGCTCCTTCGGGCACATCGTGGTCGACGAGGTGCAGGACCTCTCTCCGCTGCAGCTTCGGATGCTGGCCCGCCGGTCGCTGTCGGGCTCCATGACGGCCGTGGGCGACATCGCCCAGGCCACCGGTCCCTGGTCCCCCCAGAGCTGGGACGACATCACCCGGCACCTCAGCCCCCAGGCCCCGCGCCTGGTGGAGCTGACGGTGAGCTACCGCACGCCCTCGGAGGTGGTGGCGTTGGCGGCACAGGTGTTGGCGGCGGCGGCGCCCACCATCACCCCGCCCCGCCCGGTGCGCCAGTCCGGCCACACCCCCCGCATCGTCACCGTCACCCGGGCCGGGCTGGCCGCGGCCGTGGCCGAGGCGACCCGGGCCGAGGTGGTTGCCGCCTCCGCCGGGAGGGTGGCCGTGCTCGGACCCTCCGTGATGCTGCCCGAGCTCCGGCGCGCCCTCGAGGCCGTCGGGCTCTATCCCACCGACCCGCGGGAGCCCCTGGGCGAGGGGTTGGCCGCCCCGCTGGTGCTGCTCCCGGCGGACGAGACCAACGGGCTCGAGTTCGACGCCGTGGTCGTGGTCGAGCCCGCGCTGGTGGCCGCGGTGGGCGAGCACGGCCCGGGGGAGGGGCCGCCGGTGGCCACCACACGGGGATTGCGGACGCTCTACGTGGCCCTGACCCGGCCCACGAAACGGCTGGCCATCGTCCACGCCGAGCCGCTGCCGGTGCCCCTGTCGCTCCCCGCCCCGTGAGGCCGCCGGGCGGGGCGGGACCGGGCGGCGGGTCCGCTACCTGCCACTTGGCGCCCACCGGGTCCCGTCGACTAGAAATTGCCCTGTGACCCAGGCGGTTTCGGTCGAGCACCCGGCACCACAGGGCAAGATCGTCCACGATCGGCCCCCCATGATCGCCATCGGGGTCATGATCTGGCTGGGCTCGGAACTGATGTTCTTCAGCGGCCTCTTCGCCGCCTTCTTCACCATCCGCGCCAATGCCACCGGCGGCGTCTGGCCACCGCCGGGCACCCACCTCGACACCATCCGCGGCGCCATCTTCACCCTGGTGCTGGTCTCGAGCAGCTTCTCCATGCAATGGGGCGTCCGTCAGGTCGAGTGGCGCAACCGCAAGTCGGCCCGTCGCTGGATCGTGGTGACCATGTTCCTCGGTGCGGCGTTCCTCGGCAACCAGATGACCGAGTGGCTGTTCCTCAGCACCCGGTGGTACACCAACTCGTACGGCTCGCTCTTCTTCATCATGACGGGGCTGCACGGGCTCCACGTGTTCATCGGCCTGGTGGCCATGGCCTTTCTCCTGGGCCGCATGAAGGGCAACGTGGGGGGAGACCCCGGTGAGCTGGCCGCCGTCCAGGGGGTCAGCTACTACTGGCACTTCGTCGACATCGTCTGGATCGGCCTGTTCAGCTGCCTGTTCTTCCTCAAATAGACATGACGGCAGACCTCCACCCCCGACGATCGCGGCGCACCCAGTACCTGCTTCCCGGCGCCCTGCTGTTCGTGGCCACCCTGGGCGGTCTGGCCCTCCTCCTACCCGGGGCGGGGGCCGGTGCGTCCTCGTCCGCGGCGCGCCACGTGGGGACGGCGGCCGCCACGGCGTCCACCCGGACGGTGAAGCTGAAGTCGTCGGCGGCCCGCGTCGCCAAGGCGTGCGGGCCGGTCAACACCAGGGGGGTGAGCCCGCTCCGCAATTCGGGCAACCCGTTCAACAGCTCGTTCCTGATCTGCCGGGACGGGCACCTGGTGAGCTACGGCAACAGCGCCATCACCTACACCAATCCGCCCCTCTCGTCGGTGCAGGCCGGGAAGCTGCTCTTCGACACCACGTGCTCGAGCTGCCACGGGAACGACGCCAACGGGGTGGCTCCCGACGGCCAGGCCTCCATCGGGCCTAACCTCCAGGGGGTGGGCGCGGCGACCGTCGACTTCTGGGTCAGCAGCGGTCGCATGCCCGCCACCAACACCGCGGCGGTCGAGGCCGAGCGCAAGCCGCCCCGGCTGACCCCGGCGCAGGCGCTGGAGGTGGCGGCCTACATCAATTCACTGGACCCGTCGGTTCCCGCCGTGCCCACGCCCCACCTGAAGGGAGCCAGCGTCTCGGTGGGGGCCAGCCTCTTCTCCCTGAACTGCGCCGCCTGTCACACCATCACCGGGGCCGGGGACGCGCTGGCCTTCGGCACCAACGCCCCGACCCTGCAGAACCCGAAGATCACCGCCCAGCAGATCGTCGAGGCGATGCGCACCGGCCCGGCCAACATGCCCAGGTTCTCGGGCAACCTGAGCGATGCCCAGGTGCGCGACGTGGTGGCCTACGTGCGCTACAACATCCAGCACCCGGTCAATCCCGGCGGTGCCGGCCTGGGCGGCGTGGGCCCGGTGGCCGAGGGCTTCGTCGCCCTGTTGATCGGCGTGGGCGGTCTGGCCCTCATCTGCTTCTGGATCGGAGAGCGGACGTGAGCGACGGCGATCACGAACCGACGCGCACCAAGGTGCCCATGCCGGTGGCCAGCATGGACGACCCGCACATGGGCGACTACGCCAAGCACCCGGCGCGGGTGGAGACGATCGTGGCCGTCATCTTCCTGGCCGCCATCGTCTTCGTCGTCGGCTTCGGCGTGGCCTACTGGCAGAACTGGAACCCGTGGGTCCTGGGCGGGTGCATGGGCTTCGGGCTCTTCCTGCTCGGCTTCGGGCTCACCGCCTGGGGCAAGTACCTGATGCCGCAGGGCCCCTTCGTCGAGGAACGCCACGTGTTGGCCTCCTCACCCGAGGAGCGCGACCTGATGGCCGCCGCCCTGGTCGAGCGCTCCTTCGTGGTGGTCAAGCGGCGCCAGATGCTGGGCGGCCTCTTCGCCCTGGGGGCGGGCCTCTTCGGGATCGTGGCCCTGTTCCCCCTCATTCGCTCGCTGGGCCCGCTGCCCGGCACCTCGCTGGACCGGACGAACTGGCGGAAGGGAACCGTGCTGGTCGACTCCAACGGGAGGCCGGTGCACCGCTCCACGCTGGTGGTGGGCGGCATCATGACCGTCTACCCCCGGGGGCTGGTGAACACCGACGCCGGGCAGGCCATCGACCAGACCGTGCTGATCCGGGTCCAGGACACCGATCTGGTCACCGAGAAGGGGAGGGAGACCTGGGCGCCGGACGGCTACGTGGCCTATTCCAAGGTGTGCACCCACCTGGGTTGCCCGGTCGGCCTCTACGAGCAGCAGCTCGAGCTGCTGGTCTGCCCGTGCCACCAGTCGATGTTCAACGTGCGCGACGGCGCCGTGCCCCAGTTCGGGCCCGCCCCCCGCCCGCTGCCCCAGCTGCCCCTCGAGTTCAGCGAGGCGGGCTACCTGGTGGCCCAGGAAGGCTATGACCAGCCCATCGGGCCTGGCTTCTGGGAGAGGACCACGACGTGAGCTCCCCCTCCCCCAACGGCACGGCCAGGACCAAGCGCCAGGCCAAGGCCGAGCTCGGCCCCTACGGTCACCCCGGTCGCATCGTCAACGAGTTGGACGACCGCCTGGGCATCGCCAAGGGCGGCCGGGTCTTCCTGGACAAGATCTTCCCCGACCACTGGTCCTTCATGCTGGGGGAGATCTCGCTGTACTCCTTCGTCGTCCTGCTGGCGACCGGCGTCTTCCTCTCCCTGTACTTCGTCCCCTCGAGCACCCAGATCATCTACCACTGCGCGGCCAGCGCCACCAACTGCTACCACCCGCTCAACGGCCAGCGAGTGTCGGAGGCCTACAACTCGACGGTCAACATCTCCTTCGGCGTCCGCGGCGGGCTGCTGGTGCGCCAGATGCACCACTGGTCCGCCGACATCTTCACCGGCTCCATCGTGGTCCACATGGCCCGCATCTTCTTCACCGGTGCCTTCCGCAAGCCCCGCGAGCTCAACTGGACCATCGGCATCATCATGCTGATCCTGGCCATCTTCGAGGGGTTCATCGGCTACTCCCTCCCCGACGACCTCATCTCGGGGACCGGGCTGCGCATCGGCTACTCCATCGCCGAGTCCATACCCCTGGTCGGCAGCTACCTCACCTCGTTCCTGTGGGGAGGCACCTTCCCGGGCACCATCATCATCCCGCGCTTCTACATCATCCATGTCCTCATCATCCCGCTCGTCCTCCTGGGACTCATCGGGGCCCACCTGACCCTGCTGGTGCGCCAGAAGCACACGCAGTTCGCCGGCGAGGGTCGCACCGAGCACAACGTGGTCGGCTCGCCCATGTTCCCGACCTTCATGGCCAAGACCACCGGCTTCCTGTTCATGGTGGCGGGCACCTGCGCCCTGCTCGGCGCGTTCGCCCAGATCAACCCCATCTGGCAGTTCGGCTCCTACCAGGCCTCCAAGATCTCCTACGCGGTCCAGCCGGACTGGTACATGGGCTGGCTCGACGGCGCGCTCCGGATCATGCCGTCGTGGGAATGGACCGGATTCGGCCACACCATCCCCTTCGAGGTGGTGCTCCCCGCCGTGGTCTTCCCCGGTCTGATCTTCACGATCTGCCTGCTGTGGCCGGCCCTGGAGCGGCGCATGACCGGTGACGACCTGCTACACAACCTGCTGGACCGGCCCCGCGACCGCCCCAAGCGCACCTCGGCCGGCGCGGCCATGTTCGCGCTCCTCTTCACCTTGTTCGCGGCCAGCTCGACCGACGTGCTGGCCAACTTCTTCAAGATCTCGCTCAACGAGGTCCTCTGGTTCTTCCGCATCGCCGTGATCGTCGTGCCCATCATCGTGGCCGCGGTGACCTACCGGATCTGCGTGGAGATGCAAGGCGTCCAGGGCGTCGGCAAGCGCAAGCGCGCCATGGTGGTGCACCTCTCCCCCGCGGGCGAGTACTCGACCACGGAGGCCGACCCCCGCCCCGACGACGAGCGCACCGAGATCGAGCCGGAGCCCGTGCCCGAGCGGATCGACGTGGAGCCCCTGGTCGGGGGGCCGGTGGGCGCGGCCAACGCGCCCCCGTCGTCCACCGGCGTGCGCCAGGTCACGCGCTGACCCGACGCGCGGTGGGTCGATCCCCATTAGCGTTGGCGCCATGCCCAGCGGCCGCGACGACGTCGACCTCTCCAGCATCTGGATGTTCGCCGGTTGCTCGGACAAGGATCTGCGCACCATCCGCAAGGCGCTCGAGGTGAAGGCGGTGGCGGCGGGCAGCGTCCTGTGCGCACAGGGCGCCATCGGTCAGGAGTTCTTCTTCAACGTGGCCGGCCACGCCGTGGTGCGGCGCAACGACCGCAAGGTGGTCACCCTCGGGCCGGGCCAGTACTTCGGTGAGTTGGCCCTGCTGGACCGCCGTCCGCGCTCGGCCACCGTCACGGCGGAGTCCGACATGGAGCTCCTGGTGCTGGGCCAGCGACCCTTCAACGACGTCCTGAAGGCGGTGCCCACCATCTCCCGCCGGCTGTTGGACACCATGGCCAATCGACTGCGGGAGGCCGACGCCAAGGCCTACCGCTGACGGATCCGCCGCGCCTCGCCCGTGCGGCGGCGATGGTTGACATCCTCTTCCTCCACTCGCCGGGCGGCCGCGACGACCTGGCCCTGCACCGTGCCGTCACCGACGCGCAGAAGGCCCGGGTCGGGCGGATGGGCGGCTGCGAGCACTTCGGCATCACGGTGAGCGACCGCGGGCAGCTGGACGCCTGCATCGCCCTGGCCATCGCGGCCGGTGGCGCCCTGGTCGAGCGGGGCGAGCACGCGCCCGGGGTCCCCTACGCCTACATCGCCGACCCCGACGGGTACGTCATCGAGATCTGACCGCGTCCCCCTCCGCCCGGGTCGGCCTACTCGGCCGGTGGCGCCCCCCAGTGGGCCCGCAGGTCCTCGAGCCACCGGGGGTACTCGAGCGGCGGGTCGGGGAGCGGGGTCACCCCTCGCTCGGCCAGGACGCGGGCGAAGGCGGCCGGGTCGTCGCCCCAGGACCGCGGGTCGCCCAGCATGACCTCGAAGAGCGTGGCCCCCTCGCCCCCGGCGACCAACGGCCCGAAGGCGGCCCCGAAGGGCAGCTCCACGTGCGTGCCGGCCGGGCAGTGCCGGTCCCCGCACCACAGATCGCCGGCGATGACGAAGAGGACGTGCGGGCTGAAGTGCCCGTGGCGCCGGACCACCATGCCCGGGTCGTAGCGCGCGTAGAGGGAGAGGTACTGCGGATCGGGGGAGAACGCCAGCCACTTCTCGTAGACGTACGACTCCGTGCCGTCGGCGTTGCGCTGGGCCTTGACCCGTTGCCACGGCACCTCGGGGTCGTCCAGGTGCCGGAAGACCGGCCCCGCTCCGGGAACCCCGGGACCCGGTGCCGGTGGGTCCGCCCCGCTCATCGCACCGCCGCGGCCGGCTCGGGGCGGTGCGGCTGCGGGCGCACCCGGTCGAGCACGCTCAGGGCACACGTCCCCAGGCCCAGCCCGGCGCCCAGCACGCAGACGCCGGGCCAGCCCCGGGCGCTGTAGACGATCCCCGCCGCCAGCGACCCCACGGCGCCACCGACGAAGTAGCAGACCATGTAGGCGCTGTTGATCCGGCTCCGGGCGTCGGGCCGCAGGGCGTAGATGATGGCCTGGTTGGTGATCTGCATGCCCTGCGTGCCGATGTCGAGCACCACGATCCCGATGAGCAGCGCCGCCAGCGAGGTGCGACCGAACCACAGGAGCCCGAACGAGCCGACCAGGAGGACGCCGGCCACCACGGTCGAGACCATGGCCCGGTCGGCGTCGGCCAGCTTGCCGGCCAGGTTCGCCGCCAGCACTCCGGCCGCCCCCACCAGGCCGAAGAGCCCGATCACCGCGTTGGGGTAGTGGTAGGGCGCCCCCGAGAGCAGGAAGGCCAGGGTGGTCCACAGGACGCTGAAGCAGGCGAAGGCACAGGCGCCGTGGCCGGCCCGCCGCCGCAGGACGGGCTCGTCGGCCAGGAGGCGGAGGGTGGACCCGACCAGGTTGCGGTAGGACCGGTGGGGCCGGGGGCCCTCGCCGGGGAGGACCCGCCACAGGACGAGGGCGCAGAGCACCATCAGCGCGGCGGAGAGCCAGTAGATGGCCCGCCACCCGGCCCATTGGGCCACCAGCCCCGACACGGTGCGTGCCATCAGGATGCCCAGCAGCAGCCCGGTCATGATCCGGGCAACCACCCGCCCGCGGCGCTCGGGCGGCGCCAGGTCGGCGGCGAAGGGGATCATGACCTGCCCGGCCACCGAGGCGCAGCCCACCGCCACCGCGGCCAGGCCGAAGATCCACAGATCGGGCGCCAGCGCGCACCCGACCAGGGCCACGGAGGCCAGGGCGAAGATCCGCGTCACCAGGGGCCGGCGGGGGAACAGGTCACCGAGGGGCACGACCAGGAGCAGGCCGGCGGCGTAGCCGATCTGGGCGCAGGTGATGACCAGCGCGGCCGGTCCGGCACTGGTGTGGAAGTCCCGCGCCACCTCGTGCAGGACCGGCTGGGCGTAGTAGAGGTTGGCCACCACCGCGCCGGTGGAGACGGCCATGATCACCACCAGGCCCCGGGACAGGCCGGCCGCCGCGGGCGGGGCCGGGGCGGCCCCGGCCGGAGGAGCCGCCGGCGGAGTCCGGGCCGGGGTGGACGACGCGGTCACCGGTTCACGTGAACCGGGCCGGCTCGGCCCGGCCGCCGGAGCCGCGGGCTCCGAGTTGCGCTCAGACGTGACCGCCGCGCCGGCTCTCGACGGTGACCCCGGTCAAGGCGGTCAGGATCAGGGAGGCGCCGATGAAGATCAGCCACATCCCGAAGACCAGCGCCAGCACGCAGAAGAAGGCGCCCATGCCCAGGACGAAGGGCCAGATCGACGAGTTGGGGAACGAGTCGATGTCGCCGGCGCCGTCGCTGATGGAAGCCTCGCTGTCGTCGGAGGGGCGGGGGCCGGCGCCGGGGGCCTTGCCCCAGAAGAAGAACTTGTTCCCCTCGAACCGCTTGTGCCAGAAGAAGTAGTAGCTCCCGGGGAGGAACCCGAGCATGGCCGTGCCGGCCAACATCATGGTGCCGCCGTCCTCGTAGCCCCAGAACCAGTACACCGTGCCCACGATGGCGAAGAAGAGGCCGAGGAACAGGAGGAACAGCGCTTCGACTCTCATGCGACAGGCACCTTCTCCTTCTGGGGGGCCGTCGGGCCGTGGGGGACGGTCAAGTGGTCCGGATGGTTGTAGTCCCAGGTCGGGCGCTCCGACCGGATGGGGGGCAGGTGGGTGTAGTTGTGGTGCGGCGGGGGCGAGGTGGTGAACCACTCCAGGGTGTGGGCGTCCCAGGGGTTGTTGCCGGCCGGGATGGGGTTGCGCCACGACACGACGAAGTTGATGAGGAGCAGCAGGAACGAGAAGGCGATGATGAAGGCGCCCACGGTCGAGACGATGTTGTAGCTCTGCCAGCCCAGGTTGGACGGGTAACTGGCCACGCGCCGGGGCATGCCGAGCAGGCCCACCACGTACTGGGGCATGAAGGTGATCCAGAAGCCGATGAACATCAGCCAGAAGTGCCACTTGCCCAGGCCCTCGCGCAGCATGCGGCCGTAGAACTTCGGGTACCAGTAGTAGAGGCCGCCGAAGCCGCCGAACACGGCCGTGCCGAAGAGCACCTGGTGGAAGTGCGCCACCACGAAGTAGGTGTCATGGGTGGCGAAGTCGATCGGGGGCGAGGCCAGCATGATCCCGGTCACCCCGCCCATCAGGAAGGCGAACAGGAACCCGACGCAGAACAGCATGGCGGTGGTGAAGACCAGCTGGCCGTGCCACATCGTCCCGATCCAGTTGAAGAACTTGATCCCGGTGGGGACGGCGATGAGGAGGCTCAAGAAGGAGAAGAAGGGCAGGAGCACGGCCCCGGTGGTGAACATGTGGTGCGCCCACACGCCGGTGGAGAGGGCGGCGATGGCCATGGTGGCGAAGACCATGCCCTTGTAGCCGAAGACCGGCTTGCGTGAGAAGACCGGCAGGACCTCGGTCACGATGCCGAAGAAGGGGAGGGCCAGAATGTAGACCTCGGGATGGCCGAAGAACCAGAAGAGGTTCTGCCACAGCAGCGGGGAGCCGCAGGTGGTGGTGGGCAGGCCGTTGACCAGATGGCAGCCGGTGACCGTAAAGATATGGGTGCCGAAGTGCCGGTCGCAGAACAGCATGATCAGGGCGCTGGTCAGGACGGGGAAGGCGATCAGGATCAGGATGCCGGTGACCAGCATGTTCCAGGTGAAGATGGGCATGCGGAACATGGTCATGCCGGGCGCGCGCAGGTAGAAGGTGGTGGCGACCAGGTTCACGCCGGTGAAGATGGCCGAGAACCCGGTCAGGGCCAGGGCCATGATCCAGACGTCGCCCCCGATCCCGGGGGAGCTGGTGGCGCTCGAGAGGGGCGCGTAGGCCACCCACCCGAAGCTGGCCGCCCCGCCGGCCACGAAGAAACCCATCAGCATGGTGATCGACCCGGTCAGGTACAGCCAGTAGCTCAGCGCGTTGAGCCGCGGGAACGCCATGTCGGGCGCACCGATCTGCAGGGGCACGATGTAGTTGGCCAGGCCACCGAAGGCGAACGGCCCGGCGAACAGGTAGAGCATGAGGCTCCCGTGCATGGTGAACAGCTCGTTGTACTGGCTGAAGGTGAGCAGGGAGGAGTGGGGCGAGGACAGCTGGAGGCGGATGAACATCGCCATGATCCCGGCCAGGTAGAACATGACCAGCGAGGTGATCATGTAGCTCATGCCGATCACCTTGTGGTCGGTGGAGGTCAGCCACTTGAGCAGCCCGGTCGGCCCGTGGTCGGCGTGCCCGCCGCCGTGACCGTCCCCGCCGTGGCCGTCCGCACCCGGCGCGCCGTCGCGATGGGGATCGCCGACGACGACGGGCGGGTCGAGGACGTCAGTCACCGTACAGCGCACCTCCTTCGTTGCCGCCGGCGGAGATGGTGGGGGCCTTGCCCTGGAGGCCGGCGGGCAGCTTGGGCACCGACCCCGGATGGAGCCGGACGAAGGCCTGAGCGGCCCGCAGCCACACGGCGTACTGCTGTTGCGTCACCGCCTTCACGTTGAAGAACATGAGCGAGTGGTAGAGCCCGCAGAGCTGGGTGCACTGGCCCCGGTAGACCCCGGTGTGCAGGACGTTGAAGTCGAACGAGGTGGTGTACCCCGGACTGGCGTAGCGGCTGAAGTTGAAGGCGGGGACGTAGAAGCCGTGCAGCACGTCCAGCGACTTGAGGTCGATCTGCACGTCGGTCCCGGTGGGGACGATCATGGTCGGCGCCTGGGTGGTCTGGCCGATGATCTTGACCCCGCCGGGGTACTGGAATTCCCAACCCCACTGGAAGGCATCGACATGGATCTTGGCGCCCGGGTTGGGCGGCGTGGCGTCGACCTTGTTCTCGACCAGGACGGTGAAGACGAAGAGGATCACCACGATGATGATCGGCACCACCGTGTAGGTGATCTCGACCACGGTGTGGTACTGGGTCTGCCGGGGGATCTCGTCGGACTTGCGGCGGTAGCGGAAGAGGGCCCACAGGATCAGCGCGAGCACGAACCCGCCGACGATCAGGCCGGCGATGAAGAAACCCTGCCAGAGGTGGAAGGTGGAACGCCCCTGGGTGGTCGCCCCGGTGTGGAAGCCGAACGACGGAATGGTGCATCCGGTCAGGAGGAACGAGGCGGCCAGGACCCCCACGAGGGCCAGGGGACGACGGGACCGGGCGGGTGGAATCGGGGAGGGCGAACCGGCGCTGTGGGCAGTAGGGCTGGTCAACGACGAGTCCACGAAGCTGACACTATCGAACCCCACAAAAAAACACGAAATGGCTGCTCACGGCCTTGCGCGAGCCCGACGGAGGCGGTTCAGCGGGGGTGCGGTCGAGCGCCGTCGTCGGCGGCGGGGGCCGACTCGTCGGCCGCCCAGCGGAACACGCCGCGGGCCATGGTGGACGTGGACGCCGTGGCCCGGGCGCTGAAGACGCGCCGACGGGCTTCTTGGACCGCCGTGTCGCCGGGATTGGCCAGCCACGCGTGCTCGACCAGATGCCCGGCCAGGCGCAGGGCCTGGTCGGCCGCGGCCTCGCCGGTGGCGGGTCCCTGCGCGTGGTCCAGCAACTCGAGGGCGCGATCGGCCAGGACGCCCGGGCCGCCGGCCAGCGCGGCCAACTCGGCGGCCAGGGCCCGCTCGGGGGCGGGCTTCAGGGTGGCCGGGTTCCCGTCCCACCACCCGCCGTACTGGCGCCACACGGTGTGCACGATGAACTCCGGCTCGTCGTAGACCGGGCGCAGATAGGGGCGCTGGGCCAGCTCGCCCGGGGGCGACACGGTATGGATGGCGTCGTCCAGGCGCCCCCCGGCGTTCATCACGGCCAAGGTCTGATCGACCAGTGAGGTCAGCAGGTCGGCGGTGTCGGTCAGGGCCTGTCGCACCCGGTCGGCCCCCACCACCGGCATGCCGTGGCCGGGCAGGAGGTACTCCGCGTCGAGCTCCAGCATCCGCCGGAGCGCCTCGGCCCACTGGCGCGGGTAGCGCTGCACCTTCTGCGGGTTGCCGGCGTTGGGGGAGGCCCAGACGAAGAGGTCGCCACAGCACAGCACCTTGGTGTCCGCCTGCCAGGTGACGGTGTGGTCGTCGGTCTCGCCCTTCTCGTGGCGGAGCGAGAAGTCGACGCCTCCGACGGAGAGGTCCAGGGCCGAGTGGTAGGTGCGGTCCGGGTAGCGGTAGGTGGTCGGCCAGTTCAGGTCACGCAGACCGAACTGGCGTCGGTTGATGATGGTGTTGTAGCCGGCGGTGAGGATGTAACGGTCGAAGCGCGCCGGGAGGGCATGGTGGGCGACGACTTCTGGTGCCCGCCACCCGTTGGTGATCGCCTCCTCCTCCCAGACCGGGACCCCGAAGACATGGTCGATGTGGCCGTGGGAGTAGACCGCGGTGTGGAGCGGGGCGGCGCTCCAGCGCCGGATGTCGGCGTGCACCACGCCGGCCAGCGGCAGGCTGCCCGTGTCGACCAGGACCAGCCCGTCCCCGGTGGCGAAGACCGAGACGTTGGCAAAGGACGGCGTGAAGCCCACGCCGTCGGTGATCTCGACGAACCCGCCCACATGGTCCACCGGGTGCAGGGTGGCGGTCGACACCTCGCCGCGCCACAGGCGGTCGGCCACGCTCAAGATGTCGTCGGCCACGCCCCCCCCGGTTCGTCGATTCGCCCTGCGGAGACCGGACGCCCGTCCGGCCCGCTCAGCTCCCGGGCGTGCCCTCGTCGGCCGGCGAGGTCGGTGCGGGGGTGTCGGCGGCTGCGGCCGTGCCGTTGCTGGCGGCGGCGGTGCCCGTGTCCGTGGCCGAGGCCTTCTTGGCGTCTCCCATGCCCTTCTCGAACTCGCTCTTGGCCGAGCCGAGGTTGCGCGCCAGCTTCGGGATCGCCGCCCCGCCGAAGAGCAGCACGACGACGATGATGACCACGATGAGCAAGTCGGGCCCGAAAATGTCTGCCAGCATGACTATCTCCTTCGCATCGGTACGGGCGGTGTACCGCGTGTCAGGTTAGACCCATTCGGCCCCCGCCACGTTGCGGACGGCCTCGGATCACCCCGATCGCCAGGTATTCGGCGCCACCCGGCGGCCAGGATGCCCGTGGCCAGGGCCGCCACCCACCGCTCCGGCGCCCGGGCCCGCAACGGGGGGAGGAGCGCCGGGACCCGGGCCCTACGTGCCCTGCCAGTGCGGCGCGCGCTTCTCGGCGAAGGCCACGGGCCCCTCGCGGGCGTCGTCCGAGGAGAACACGATGCCCACGGCCTCCTGGTTGATCACCCAACCCTCCGCCTCGGAGAGCTCCGCGGCGCGCTTGATCACGCTCTTGGAGTAACGGACGGCCAGGGGCGCGTTGGCGGCGATCCTCTCGGCCAGGGCCACGGCCTCGGCCAGCAGTGAGGGTGCCGGCACCACGGCGTTGACCAGTCCGAGTGCCAGGGCACGCCGGGCGTCGATCGCATCGCCGGTCAGGGCCAGCTCGAGGGCCACCGCCATGGGCAGGCGCTTGGGCATGCGGATGAGCCCCCCCGCACCGGCGATCAGCCCGCGCTTGGCCTCGGGGATGCCGAAGGTGGCGTGCTCGGCCGCCACCACGAGGTCGCACGAGAGCATGATCTCGAAGCCCCCGGCCAGGGCCGAGCCGTTGATGGCCGCGATGATCGGCTTGGGGAACTCGCGTCTGGTCAGGCCGGCGAAGCCGCCGGTGGCGCCGATGATGTCGCCGCCCTCACCGCTCGAGAACGCCTTGAGGTCCATGCCGGCGGAGAAGGCCTTGTCCCCGCTCCCGGTGACGATGACGACCCAGCAGCCGTCGTCCTCGGTCAGCTCGTCCATGATGGACGACATGGCGCGGCTCACCGCCCCGTTGATGGCGTTACGGGCCTCGGGTCGGTTGATGGTGAGGATCTCGACGTTGCCACGACGTTCCCTCAGCACTTCGTCGGCCATGACTTGCTCCCTTCCCTTCACGTGTCCCCCGGGCGCGGCGGGCGTCCTGCGCCCCCGGTGGCGGCGAAGGTTAGTGCGGTGACCCGGCGGGCCCTGCCGGGGGGTCCACCCGCCCGGCGGCGTAGGCTCGTGCCATGAGCTTTCTCGCCCAGTCCTTCCTGGTGGCGTTGATGGTGTGCGGCGTGCTGCTGGCCGCCGCCGCCCTCGCCTTCGTCGTGGTGCGCCGGGCCCTGCGCCGGCGCTGGCACGGGGTGCGGGACCATGTGGCCACTCGGGGCGTGCTGGCCGGCGTGTCGCTGATGGCGGCCTGGCGGGAGCGGGTGGGCGCCCGCGCCACGCCCGAGACCTCGAGCGCCGGCACGGCGGCGCGGGCCCGGCGCCGGATGTGGCTGGCGGTGGAGGACGCCGAGGCCGCCGTCCGCCACGCCGACGCCGTCCAGGCCCCCGTGGCCGACCTCCCCGCCGTCTGCCGGTCCTTGCGGCAGGTGGCGGCCCAACTCGACCCCCTGTTGCGCCTCGAGCGGCGCCTGCCCCTCGGCTCGGCCCGACCGGCCGCCGTGCAGGCCCAGGTGGCCGACGTCATCGGGGCGGCGCACGATGTCCAGTCGGCCGCCCTGCGGGCGTGCGGCGACGCCAACGAGCCGCAGATCAGAGAGCTGGTCCGCCAGGCCGGCAACGAGGTGGAGATCGTGGCCGCCGCCCTGGCCCGCATGCGCTCGATCTCCCCTTCCTGAGGAGCGCCCGGCCGGGCCGTCGGCCGTTGCCGTGACCGTGCCAAGCTGTGCGCCGTGCCCACTCCGGCTCAGGCCCGCCGCCCCCGGAAGGCCCCGGCGCAGAGCCTCCTCGGTCCGGGATTCGCCATCGGGGTGGCCACGGCCGGCTACCAGGTGGAGGGCGGTTACAACGGAGCGGGGGAGCCGGGCAACAACTGGTTGGACTGGGAGCGCTCCGGTCGGGTCGAGCGCTCGGGGGTGGCCTGCGACTTCTGGGAGCATCCCACCGAAGCCCTCGATCGAGCGGCGGCCATCGGGTGCAACGCCTTCCGCCTCTCGGTGGAGTGGGCGCGGCTCGAGCCCGCGCCGGACCACTTCGACGAGGCCGCGCTGGCCCGCTACGTGGAGATCCTGGCCCAGTGCGCCGCGCGCGGCCTCGAGCCCATGGTCACCCTGCACCATTTCTCGCACCCGTACTGGTTGGGCGAGGAGTTCTGGCTGAGGCCGGGCTCGCCGGACCGGTTCGCCCGCCACGTGCAGCGGGTGATCCCGGCGCTGGCTCCCCACTGCCGGCGGTGGGTGACGGTCAACGAGCCCAACATCGAGATGCTGATGGGCTGGATCGAGGGGGCCGCTCCCCCGGGGCGCCGTCTGGCCTTCGCCGACGCCTACTGCGTGCTCGACAACCTGCTGACGGCGCACGTGCTGGCCGCCGACGCCATCGTCGCCGTGCAGCCCGAAGCCGAGGTGACCACCAACACCAGCTCGTCGTCGATCTACGAGCACGACCGCCTGGTCACCGACCTCCTCCTGCTGCGCGCGTTCGGGGTGCCCGCTTCGGAGGTCGACGCGTTCATCGACGAACGCCGCGTCCTGCACGATGCCGCCCTCCCCCCGCACCACGCCGGTGAGTTCATGGTGCGCCGGTTCTTCGCCGCCCTGTGCCCCTACGGCACGGGGAGCGTCGGCGGGGGCGCGCTGTGGTCACGCCTGCGGTCGGCCGCCCGTCGCCCGGCACCCCGCCGGGTGGTCGACGCCGTCTACGCCTCGCCCCAGCCGTCGACGCTGGGCCTGATCGGCTTCGACTGGTACGACCCGATCGCCTCCCACGCCATGCGACCGCCGGGTCGGCGGCGCCCCGGCGGAGGGCGCGACTGGTCGATGGGCCGGGCCCTGTGGGACGTGGAGCCCGACGCCGCGGGCCTGCGCGACTGGTGCCGCATCGAGGCGGCGCTGCACGCCGGCCGTCCGCTGTGGGTGGTGGAGAACGGGATGGCCACCGAGGGCGGGGCCGACCGGGCCGACGGGTGGGACCGACCGCGCTACCTGCGCCAGCACCTCGGCGCGGTGGTCGACGCCGTGACGGCGGGGATCCCGGTCCGGGGCTACCTGCACTGGTCCCTGATGGACAACTACGAATGGGGGTCGTACACACCCCGCCTGGGGATCTTCGGGATGGAGCGCGACCTCCCCGGGGGCACGGTGCGCTGGATGGACACCGACGCGCAGGGTCACGACGCGGCCGGCACCTTCGGGCGCATCGTCAACGGGCTGGTGGCCGGCGACCGATCGGTGCTCGAGCCGCCCGGGGTCTGATCAGCCCGGCGTGTCGGTCGCGCCGGTCGTGTCGGTCGCGCCGGTCGTGCCGGTCGCGTCGGTCGCGTCGGTCGCGTCGGTCGCGTCGGTCGCCTCCGACATGCGGCCGTGCTCCCGGCGGCGGCGCACCACCAGCACCACGACGACGAGCACGATGACGCCGAGCAGGATGTAGGAGGCCAGGTTCGACGCGCTCTCCAGCCGGGTGTAGGCGTTGCCCACGAAGTAGCCGAGCAGGCAGTAGGCGGTGCCCCAGACCACGCCACCGGCGGCGTTGGCGGGAAGGAAGACGCGGTAGGCCATGTCGGACATCCCGGCCAGCCCCGGGACCACGGCACGCAGGAAGGCGGTGAAGCGGGCGACGAAGACGACGACGGCACCGCGGCGGTTCAGCTGGTCGGCCACCCCGTCGACCAGGACGTGGCGCGCCCGCAGCGGGCGGGTCTCGAGCAGGCGGGGGCCCCACTTCTGGCCCACCACGTACCCGACCGAGTCACCGGCGATGGCACAGATCACCACGACGGCGATGAGGGCGACGATGTTGACGTGGTCGCGTGAGGCCAGCACGCCGCCGAGGATGACGGCCGTCTCCCCGGGGAAGATGAAGCCGATCATGATGGCGGCCTCGGCGAAGACGAACGCGCCGACCAGGGCGTAGGCCTGCCAGCCGCCGAGATCGAGGATGGGGTCCAGCAGGTGGGTGATCATGCCGGGGCAGCGACGCTGGGCTGGCGCACCCGCACGGGCAGCCGGTGGTCAGTTGACCGCGCGCAGCGTGTGGTCGCGAGAGGTGAACTGGCGCCAACGGTCTTCCACGCGGGACCGGAACACCTGGCCGGAGGCGAGGTAGGTCAAGATGTCGGCCTGCCCCTGGGGACGGGCCAGCATCCAGCTGTGCCCGCCGGGAACCCACTGGACCGGGGCCCGGGCCACGCTGGCGAATTCCGCGGCGGCGGCGCCCGGGGTGATCCGGTCGAAGCAGCCCCACTCGTTCAGGATGGGGATCTGCTGCGCCACCATGGCCCGCACCTCGGTGCGTTGATCGATGCCCATGAGGAGGCTGCCGATGGGCATGGTCTGGGTGACCGAGCGGATGTTCTGGCGCACGTCGGGCAGGACGGACCGCACCGTCGAGTACATCCGGCCGATGAAGAGATCGGGGAGATCGAACACGACGGCTGCGATGAGGTCGATCATCGGGGCGACGTCCGGCACCAGAGGAGTCAAGATCGTGGGCAGGATGCCGCGGCGGTCCTTCCAGGCCGGCGTGCTGACGCCGGAGCGGTAGATCATCCCGAGGGTGCGGCGCGGATGGTCGTGGGCGAACTGGACGGCGACCGCGCCCCCCATGGAGTGGCCCAGCAGGACGACCGGGCCGGCATCGACCTGGTGCACCACGGCCATGACCTGGTTGGCCAGGTTCTCCATCGACACGTCGCGCCACTCGAGCGGGTCGCTCCCGCCGAATCCGGGCAGGCTGGGGTTGATGACCCGCCACCCCAGCTGTTCGGCCAGCCGGGCGCTCTCGCGCCAGTACATGCCGCCGCCGGCGAAGTAGCCGTGGATGTTGACGGCCCAGATGGGGGGGGACCCCGGCCCGTCGGGGCCGTGGGCGTCGTCGTTGTCGGAGACGGCGAAGTGCAGCCGGCGCCCTTCGACCCGGATGGAGCTCGGCACCATGCGTAGCGTGGGGGTCTTGCGGACCTTGCGGACGTACTGGTCGCGCACGATGCCCAGCCCGTGCGGGGCGTGTCCCGCATCGACGAGGTCGACCGGAGACGGCCCGTCGGAGGGTGCCACGATGGCGCCGGAGATCTGCAGCGAGTCCACCGGCTCCGCCTCCTCCCCCTTGCGTCTCAGGAAACCCATCGGCATTGCGGACCCCTTCGCAGCCTTTCGCGTCGTGAGTGCACCGTACCCGACCGGCGCGGCCGGTCCGGCACCCCACGGCGTGCAGGAAGGCGGATTGAGTGCGACCATGGGTGGGGCCGATCGAGGCAGGGAGCCGAAAAATGAGCGCTGACGTAGTCATTCGCGGTGGAACGGTGATCGACGGGACCGGATCGCCCGGTCAGTTGGCCGACGTGGCGGTGCGCGACGGCCGCATCGCGGAGATCGGCCCGGGGCTCCGTGGTGCCCGGGTCCTCGACGCCACCGGCCAGATCGTCGCTCCCGGCTTCATCGACATCCACACGCACTACGACGCCCAGGTCTTCTGGGACCCGCGGTTGACGCCGTCCTCGCACCATGGCGTCACGACGGTGGTCGCCGGGAACTGCGGATTCTCCATCGCCCCGATCCGGTCCGAGGGCGTCGCCCTCATGGCCCACACCCTCCAGCACGTGGAGGACATGAGCTTCGACACGCTCTCGATCGGTGTGCCGTGGGACGAGTTCGAATCGTTCCCGCAGTATCTCGACGCGGTCGAGCAACGGGGCACCGCCCTGAATTACACGTGCTATGTCGGGCACACCGCGGTGCGCCTCTACGTCATGGGGGAGGACGCCTACGAGCGCGCCGCCAGCGCGGACGAGATCGCCCGCATGCAGGCGGTGGTAGCCGAGGCCATGGCCGGTGGGGCGGCCGGGTTCGCCTCGAGCCTGTCGCCCACCCACAACGGCGACAGCGGTCGGCCCGTCCCCTCGCGGGTGGCCGACCTCGAGGAGCTGCGCGCCTTGTTGCAACCGCTGCGCCAGGGGTCGCGCGGCGTGGTGGCGCTGCTCCCCGGCGGGGTGCTGTCGCACCAGGAGGTCTTCGCCCTCCAGCGCGAGATCGGTCGCCCCTTCACCTGGACCGCGCTGCTCACGGTCAAGGGCTACCCCTATCACGAGAAGGTCATCGCCGAGCACGATGCCGCCTGGAGCGACGGGGTCGAGGTCTGGCCCCAGGTGTCCTGCCGTCCCCTGGTCTTCCAGATGAACCTCTCCGAGCCCTTCACGCTCAACATGCGCCCGACGTTCGCCGCGCTCATGGGCAAGAGCAAGGACGAGCGGGTTCGGGCCTACCGCGACCCGGCCTGGCGCGAGACGGCCTGGGCCGACGTCAGTGGCGGGGCGGGGGGCTTCGGCCTCAACTGGGCCAACATCTCGGTGGCCGAGTCGGCATCGCACCCCGAGATGGCCGACCGTCTGGTGGCCACCCTGGCCGAGGAGCGGGACTGCACGCCGCTCGACGTCATGCTCGACGTCTCCTTGGAGGACGACCTCCAGACGCGCTTCTGGTCGGTGCTGGCCAACGACGACCCCGACGCCATCGCCTTCCTGCTGCCGCGTGACAACGTGCTCCTCGGCCTGGCCGACTCGGGCGCGCACGTCTCCCAGCTCTGCGACGCCTGCTTCGCCACCGATCTGCTGGGCACGTGGGTGCGCGAGCGCCAGGTCATGTCCCTCGAGCGGGCCGTGCACAAGCTCACCGGTGAACCCGCCGCGG
>JBKQIP010000047.1:0-17363 GCA_052148295.1 Acidimicrobiales bacterium | reverse complement strand
TCATGGCGGCGGCGGACGACAGGTCGTCGACCGACGTGGCGGTCAACCTGGCCGCCTCGCGCAGGTTCGGGGTGACCACCAGTGCGTGGGGCACGAGGCGGGACAGATAACCCTCCACCCCGTCGGGTTCCATGAGGGGACGCCCGGTCGACGAGACCAGCACGGGGTCCACCACCAATTGCGGGAGGCGTCCGGCCGTGGCCAGATCGGCCACGACGTCGACGATGGCCCGGGTGGCCAGCATGCCGGTCTTGACGCTGCGTACCGAGAAGTCGCGCAGCACGGTCTCGACCTGCAGGCGGACGAAGTCGGGATCGAGCACCACGACGCCGGCCACCTCGACCGTGCTCTGCGCGGTGACCGCGGTCAAGGCAGTGGTCCCGTGCACCCCGTGGGCGGCGAAAGTCTTGAGGTCGGCCTGGGCCCCGGCCCCGGCCCCCGAGTCCGATCCGGCGATGCTCAGGGCAACGGGGGGAGTGGACCGCTCGGGCACGCGGCAACGATAGCGAGCTGGGCACGGGTCCCCGCCGGCGCCCAAGGGCCCGTGGGTCCCCACCGGCGCCGGCCACCGCTGCGCCGGAAGTATCGTCGACGCCTATGGCGTCGGACCCGGTGGGCCAGGAACCCGAGGCGCTGTGCATCGCCGGACAGCGCCTGTCCTCGCGGCTGCTGATGGGCACCGGGGGGATGACGAGCCTGCAGGCCCTGCGGGGGGCCCTGGTGGCGTCGGGCGCGGCCATGGCCACGGTAGCCGTCCGCCGGTTCGATCCGTCGGGGCGGGGAGCCCTGCTGGACCTCCTCGAAGAGGTGGGCACACCGGTGCTGCCCAACACCGCGGGCTGCGCCACGGCCAGCGAGGCGGTGCTCACCGCCAAGCTGGCCCGGGAGGCGTTCGGGACGGACTGGGTGAAGCTCGAGGTCATCGGCGACGATCGGACCCAACTGCCCGACGCCGTCGAGTTGTTGGCGGCGGCCGAGCAGTTGGCCGACGACGGCTTCACGGTCCTGCCCTACACCTCGGACGACCCGGTCCTGGCCTTCCGGCTCCAGCAGGCGGGCTGCGCCGCCGTCATGCCCCTGGGGTCACCCATCGGGAGCGGTCTGGGCATCCGCAACCCGCATAACATCGCCCTCTTGCGCGAGGCGGTCGAAGTGCCGGTGATCCTCGATGCCGGCATCGGCACGGCGTCCGACGCCGCCCTGGCCATGGAGCTCGGGTGCGACGGGGTCCTGGTGGCCACGGCGGTGAACCGGGCCCACGATCCCGCCGCCATGGCCCGGGCCGTGCGCCTGGCCACCGACGGCGGCTACCTGGCCCGTCGGGCGGGTCGTATCCCGGTGCGCTTCTACGCCGAGCCTTCGAGCCCCGCCGAGGGGCGTGCCGATCTGGGGCCGGCGCTCCCGCACCCCGACTGAAGGCCGCCCGCCCCGATCCGGGGCGGTGACGACCCAGCGTGTGGGCCATTGCTGACATGGGTGTCACCTTGACGGGCCCTGGAGCCCTTATTATGTTAGGCAGCCCTAAGATTCATCCATGGAGGGAGGAGCGGTGCCCGACGAGTCGCCAGCGTGCCGGCGGGGTGCGGCCCGGAGGAGATCGACCCGGCCCCGGCGGCTGGCGCTGGTCCCGCTGTGTCTGGCCGTCCCGCTCGTGGCCGCCTGCGGATCGGGGGGCGGGGGCGGGGGAGCGGCGCAGGCCACGGCGCCCGCCGCCCTGTGCCAGCAGATCCTGGGCGTGCTCTCCGACGGCCCCGACCCCGCGGCCGACCCCGTCGGCTACGCCCTGAGCCAGATCAAGCAGCTGAGCGAGATCCGCTCGTCGGACACCTCGGTCATCGACACACTGCACACGCTGGTGGCGGCCGACCGGGCGCTGGTCAGCTCCAACGGGGTGGACCACGCCGCCAGCAGGACCATCGCCCGGTCGCACCGGGCGCTGAACGTGGTCTGCCCCGGGGTGGCACCGTGAGCCGCCGGTGGGCCGCGGCCGGACTGGTCATCGCCGTGGCGGCGGTCGGCCTGACGGCCTGCGGATCGGGGTCGGGCTCGTCCAACGCCATCACGCTCTACAGCGGCCAGCACGTGCAGACCACCCAGTCCCTGGTGGCCGCCTTCGAGAAGAAGACGGGGATCACGGTCAACACCCGCTATGACGACGAGGACGTGTTCGTCGATCAGATCCTCGAGGAGGGGTCCCACTCCCCGGCCGACGTGTTCTACACCGAGAACTCGCCGCCGCTGGAATACCTGGCGTCGAAGGGCCTGCTGGCCTCGGTCGACCCGTCCACCCTGGCCCACACGCCGGCCCGGTACAACTCGCCCGAGGGCAAGTGGGTGGGTGTGTCGGCCCGGGTCAGCGTCATGGTGTACAACACCTCGCTCCTGACCCCGAGCCAGCTCCCCACCTCGGCCATGCAACTGGCCGAGCCGAAGTGGAAGGGGAAGATCGCCCTGGCCGGTGCCGAGACCGATTTCCAGCCCATCGTCACCACCGTGGCCCGGACCTACGGCACGGCGGCCGCCTTGAAGTGGCTCGAGGAGCTCAAGGCCAACGCCACCAGCCACATCTACCCCGACAACGAGACCATCGCCGACGAGGTGAACCGGGGCCAGGTGGCCCTGGGCATCGTCAACCAGTACTACTGGTACCGCGAGCAGGCGGAGGTCGGCGCCGCCAACATGCACTCGAAGATCGCCTACTTCGCGCCCGGTGACGTGGGCTACGTGCTCGACGTCTCGGGTGCGGGGATCTTGACGTCGTCGACGCACCAGGCGGACGCCCAGAAGTTCTTGGCCTTCATCACCTCGGCACAGGGGCAGGAGATCATCGCCCACAGCGACAGCTTCGAGTACCCCATCGCGTCGGGGGTGACCACGGCCAAGCCCGAGACACCCTTCGACCAGCTCCGACCGAACCCGATCTCCGTCGCGGAGCTGGGCACCGGTGCCGAGGCGATCAAGCTCCTGCAAGAGGCCCAACTCCTGTGACCGGGCCGTGACCTCCCTGTCGACCGCGGAGCGCCCCGCCGCCCCCGCGGTCACCCGAACGGTGCGCTCCCGGCACGGCCACGGGCGGCCCCGGCGCCGTCGACCGCCGCGCCTGCTCGTCGCCGCGGCGGTGCTGGTGTCGATCGCCGTGCTCCTTCCCCTGGTCTTCCTGATCCTGCAGGCCGCCCAGGTGGGGTGGCCCACCCTGCACTCCCTGTTGTTCCGTGACCTCACCGCGCAGTTGATCTGGAACACGGTGAGCCTCACCGCGGTGGTCACCGTCCTGTGCGCCGCCGTCGGCACGGTGGCGGCGTGGGTGGTCGAGCGCACGGACCTGCCCGGGCGGCGCACGTGGGCGGTCCTGGTGGTGGTCCCCCTCGGCATCCCCGACTTCGTGGTGAGCTTCGGGTGGCGGGCCGTGTTCCCCGCCTTCGGGGGCTTCTGGGCCGCCACCCTGGTCATGACCCTGGCCGTGTACCCCCTGGTCTTCCTGCCCGTGGCGGCCAGCCTGCGCAACGCCGACCCGGCGCAGGAGGAGGTGGCCCGGAGCCTCGGGTTGGGCCGTCTGGCCACCTTCTGGCGGGTGACCGTGGGCCAGGCCCGGCCGGCCATCCTCGGCGGGTCGATCCTGGTGGGGTTGGTGGTGCTGGCCGAGTTCGGGGCGTTCGAGATCCTCGGGTACCGCACCTTGACCACGGAGATCTACACGGAGTTCACCGTGGGGTTCAACCAGCCGGCCGCCTGCGCCTTCTCCCTGATTCTGGTCGTGTTCGGCGGGGCCATGCTGCTGGGCGAGCAGGTGGCCCGCGGGCGGGGACGGACGGCGCGCCTGGGCGCCGGTGCGGCACGCCGGCTCCGGCCGCTCCCCCTGGGCCGGGCCCGCGCCGGCGCGGTGGCCGGGGTGGCCCTGCTGGTGGCCCTCGCCCTGGGCGTGCCCGTCGGGGCCATCGTCTACCTCCTGGTCCGGGGCGGGGGCACGACGCTGCCGGCCGCCTCCCTGGCCTCGGCGGCCGGCCACACCTTCGCCTATGCCACCGCAGCCGGACTGATCGCCACCGCCGCCGCGTTACCCATCGCCCTGCTGTCCGTCCGCTTCCCCCGGCGCCAGGTGCGGTTTCTGGAGCGCTCCAACATGGTGATCCTGGCCGTACCCGGCCTGGTCATCGCCTTGAGCCTCACCTTCTTCACCGAGCACTACCTGGCCGGGCAGCTCTACCAGACCGCGCCCCTGCTGGTGTTGGCCTATGCCGTGATGTTCTTCCCCATGGCGGTGGTGGCCGTGCGGGCGGCGGTGGCCCGTTCCCCGGTCGGCCTCGAGGAGGTGGGAACGTCGCTCGGCGTCCGGCGCAGCACCGTCTTCTGGCGGGTCACCCTCCCGCTCATCGGCCCCGGGTTGGTGGCCGCGTTCTGCCTGGTCTTCCTCGAATCGGCCACCGAGCTCACCGCCACGCTGGTCCTCATCCCCACCAACGCGCAGACCCTGGCCACCCAGTTCTGGGCCTACCAGTCGAATCTCTCCTACAGCCAGGCCGCGCCCTACGCCGGGGTGATGGTGCTGCTGGCCGCCGTGCCCAGCTGTGTCCTGGGCCGCTGGTTCGACCGCCTGCCCGCCCGGGCCGCCACCGCGCCGGGGACGGTGCCCGCGGCCGGTCCCGCACCGAGCACAATGGGGACCAGATGAAAGGCCTCTGCCTCGCCGGCGTGCGCAAGTCGTTCGGTGACCAGGCGGTGCTGCGCGGGGTCGACCTGGTGGTGCCCGACGGCTCGCTCACGGCCATCTTGGGGCCCTCGGGCAGCGGCAAGACCACGCTCCTGCGCATCATCGCCGGCTTCGACCGACCCGACGAGGGCCAGGTGCGGCTCGGCCCGACGGTGGTCGACGACGCCGGGGCGCAGTGGGTGCCGTGCGAGAAGCGGCGCATCGGCTACGTGCCCCAGGAGGGAGCCCTGTTCCCGCACCTGAGCGTGGGGCGCAACGTGGCCTTCGGGCTGGACCGCGAGACGCGGCGCAGCGGGCGGGTCGGGGAGCTGCTCGAGCTGGTGGGGCTGACCGGTCTGTCCCGCCGCTACCCGCACCAGCTCTCGGGGGGACAGCAGCAGCGGGTGGCGCTGGCCCGCGCCCTGGCCACCGACCCCGAGATCGTGTTGCTCGACGAGCCCTTCTCCTCCCTGGACGCGTCGCTGCGGGCGTCGGTCCGGGCCGAGGTGCACGACGTGCTCCGACGGGCCACCACGACCGCCGTCCTGGTCACCCACGATCAGGACGAGGCCCTCTCCATGGCCGACCAGGTGGCCGTCCTGCGCCACGGGGTCATCGAGCAGATCGACACCCCGGCGGCCCTGTACGGCCATCCCCGCGACGCCGAGCTGGCCCGGTTCCTCGGAGAGGCCAACCTGTTGGAGGGCACGGTCACGGGCGGGTTGGTGACGACGGCGCTGGGCACGTCGCCGGTCGCCTCGTGGGGCGGGCCGGACGGCGGCGCGGACGGGGCGCCGGCACGGGTCATGGTGAGGCCCGAGCAGATCCGTCTGAGCACCGACGCCGGTGGTGTGGCGGGCGTGGTGCGCAGCTACGAGTACTTCGGCCACGACGCCGTGGTGCGGGTGCAGGCCGATGCCGGGACGGGCCTGCCCGAGCTCGTGGTCCGGATCACCGGGGGGCAGCACTGCGACCCGGGCAGCCGGGTGGGGTTGACGGTGCAGGGACCCGTGGTGGCGTGGCCGGCCGGTGAAAATCTGGTGTCGTCGCGTGAATAACGTCCCGGTAACTACGTCGTTGTGCTCTGGCTCGGCTACCATGGGGGCCTGACACGAGCGCACGGGAGGTGTGATGACCGAGGTGTCGACGCCTGACGCGGGGGGATTTCACGGTCCGCAGGTCTGCACCCTCGTCGGTATCACCTACCGCCAGCTGGACTACTGGGCCCGCACCGGCCTGTTGCAGCCTTCGGTGGCGGCGGCCCGGGGCAGCGGCACCCGGCGGGTCTACTCGTATTCCGACGTTCTCGAGCTCAAGGTGATCAAACAGCTGCTCGACGCCGGCGTCTCCCTGCAATCGGCCCGCCGGGCCGTCGAGTGCCTGCGGGAGGACCTGGGAGCCGACGTGGCGTCGTCGAACCTGGTGCTGACCGGGACCAGCTCGGTGCTGGCCCGATCCGACGGCGAGGTGGTCGACCTCCTGGCCGGCGGGCAGGGGGTGTTCAACATCGTGCCCCTGGCCGGCGTGGTCGACCAGCTCGAGGCGGACATCGTGCGCATGGACCGCACCGCTCAGTCCCGACCATCGGGCGAGCACCCGGCCGATCCGGCCTCGCGGGCTGCCGGAGAGTGAACCGGAGGGCAACGGGCGCAGAGCGGCGTTCGCGTCATCCGGCCGGTGGTCCGGCGGGGCGCGTCCGTTTCGCCCACCCCTCCGAGCGGCTCTTCGCCGCGCTCCTCGACCTCTACGAGGTGCGTTGGGAGTACGAACCGGTGGAGTTCGCCTTGCGCTGGGACGAGCTCGGGTCGCCGGTCTCGGGATTCCGTCCGGACTTCTGGCTGCCCGAGCGCGGACTCTTCATCGAGCTGACCACGGCCGATCAACGGCTGGTCACCCGCAAGAACGGCAAGGTGCGGCGCATGCGGGAGCTGTACCCGGAGGTCCCGGTGTGCGTGGTCTACCAACGCGACTTCCTGGCGTTGCTGACCGCCCACGGTCTGGAACCGACCGCCGCCTTCGCCGCCTAGTCTGGGCCGGTGTCACCCGCCGATCCCCCGAGCGCGGCCGGGTCCCCACGCCTGTCCCCCCTGCACGCCGCGCACGTGGCCCTGGGGGCCAAGATGGTGGTCTTCGGGGGCTGGGAGATGCCCCTGTCCTACCCGTGGGGGACCGTGGCCGAGCACCGGGCCTGCCGGGAGGCAGCGGTTGCCTTCGACGTGAGCCACCTGGGCACCGTGCGCGTCGACGGGCCTTCCGCCTTCGATCACCTGCAGCGGTCGCTGAGCAACGACCTGCGGCGCGTCTCGCCGGGGCGGGCGCAGTACAGCCATCTCCTCGACGAGACGGGCTCGGTGGTGGACGACATCATCGTGTGGTGGCTCGACGAGGAGCGTTTCGACGTCATGCCCAACGCCTCCAACACCACGCCCGTGGTGGCGGCGATCGGCGGCGTGGACACGACCGGTGAGCGGGCCGTCATCGCCGTGCAGGGTCCCGAGGCCCGGGCCCGGCTGGCCTCCGTGTCCGAGGCGGCCGCCTCGGTGCCCCGCTTCCACGTGGAGCGCTTCGAGTGGCAGGGCGAACCCTGTGTGGCGGCCGGCACCGGCTACACCGGTGAAGACGGCGTCGAATGCGCCGTCCCCGCCGCCGCGGCGGATGCCTTCTGGGCCGCCACCCTGGCGGTCGGGGTGACGCCGGCCGGGCTCGGCGCCCGCGACACCCTGCGCCTCGAGGCGGGTCTGCCGCTGCACGGACACGAGCTCGGGCCGGGCATCACGCCGCTGCAGGCCGGCCTGGGCTGGGTCGTCGGCTGGGACAAGGGTGACTTCACGGGCCGGGCCGCACTCGAGGAGGAGCGGGCCACCGGTCCGGTCCGACGGCTCCGGGGCCTGGTGGCCGAGGGTCGCCAGCCGCTGCGCGACGGCGCCGAGGTGCAGGTGAGCGGCCACGTGGTGGGCCATCTCACCAGCGGTAACTACTCGCCCATGCGGGAGCGGGGGATCGGCCTGGCCCTGGTCGAGGCCGACGCCCAGCTGCTGGACGGCGATGCCGTGACCGTGGTGCAGCGGGGACGCGACCGGCCCGCCAACCTGGTACGCCCCCCGTTGTGGCCGCCCCGGGAGGACGAGGAGGAGTAGATGCCCGACTACCTTCCCCACACCGACGAGGAGCTGGCTCAGATGCTGGGTTTCCTGGGCCTGTCGTCGCTGGACGAGCTCTTCGACAGCGTGCCGGCGGCGCTGCGGCTCGGCGGCGCCCTGGCCATGGCCGACGGCGCACCCGAGCCCGACGTGCTGGCCCGCATGGAGGCGTTGGGTGACGCCAACCGGGCCCGGGCCGACCGCCTGGTCTGCTTCGCGGGCGGGGGCGCCTACGACCACGAGGTCCCGCCGGTGGTGCGCGCCCTGGCCGGGCGCTCGGAGTTCGTCACCTCCTACACGCCCTACCAGGCCGAGGTGGCCCAGGGCGTCCTGCAGGCCGTCTTCGAGTTCCAGACCATGGTGGCCCGGCTGGCCGGGCTGCCGGTCGCCAACGCCTCGCTCTACGACGGGGCCAGCGCGCTGGTCGAAGGAGTGAACCTGGGCGTCGCCGCCTCGGGGCGGCGGACGGTGTGGCTGTCGTCGGGGGTCCAACCCCATTGGCGGGCCGTGCTGCGGACCTTCGCCGCCGGGACCGGCCACCACCTGGTGACGGTGCCCCTGCACCAGGGCGTGACCACCTGGCCGGCGACCTGGGACGAGGCCGAGCGTCCGGGCGTGCTGGTGGTGGGCTATCCGAACTATCTGGGCTGCCTCGAGGACCTGGCGGCGGCGCGGGCGATCGGCGACGCCACCGGCGCGCTCCTGGTGGTGGCGGCCGACCCGGTCAGCGCCGGCCTGCTGCGCACGCCCGGCGAGCGCGGGGCCGACGTCGTGGTCGGGGAGGGGCAGGCGCTGGGCACGGCCCTCAGCTTCGGCGGCCCCTACCTCGGCCTGTTCGCCGTGGCCCAGCAGCACGTGCGCCGCCTGCCCGGGCGGCTGGTGGGCGAGACGGTCGACCTGGAGGGGACGAGGGCCTACGTCACCACGCTGCGGGCGCGCGAGCAGGACATCCGCCGCGAGAAGGCCACGTCGAACGTCTGCACCAACCAGACCCTCATGGCCGTCTACGCCGCCGTGCAGCTGGGATGGTTGGGCACCTCGGGTCTCCGCGAGGTCGCCCTGCGCTGCGCCCGGGGCACCCGGTTCTGCCGGGAGTCGCTGCTGGCGCTCGATGGCGTGGAGCCGGTCACCGGCACCACCCCCACCGTGCGGGAGTTCGCCGTGCGCACGCCCGTTCCGGGGCGCCTGGCCATCAGCCGGCTGGCCGACGAGGGGTATCTCGGGGGACTGGCCCTGGCCGACCTGGTCGGTGACGGCGGTGACGAGGGGATCTCGGCCGCCGACGCCGAGCACGGGCTGCTGGTGGCGGTCACCGAGCGGCGCACCCGCGCCGAGGTCGAGGGCCTGGCCCGGACGCTGGACAAGGTGGTGCGGTGACCGGCCCCGGCCTGCCGGGCGGGCGGGCCCGCAGCGCGCCGCTCATGGGCGGCGACGCGGAGCCGACGCTCTTCGAGCTGTCCCGGCCCGGCCGGCGCAGCTGGCAGCTCCGGACCACGGGCATGCCCGAATGGGACGCCGCGGAGCTCGTCCCGGCCGAGCACCTGCGCCCCGAACCGGTGGCGGTGGCCGAGGTGTCCGAGCGGGACCTGGTGGCCCACTTCACCCGCCTGAGCCACCGCCAGTTCTCCGTCGACCTCGGGGCCTACCCGCTGGGCTCGTGCACCATGAAGTACAACCCCAAGATGTGCGACGCCGTGGCCGGCCTGGCCGGGCTGGCCGGTGTGCACCCAGGGGCCCCGGCGTCGCTGGTGCAGGGTTGGCTCCAGATTCTCGTGGAGCTCGAGGAGGCCCTCTGCGAGGTCACCGGCATGGCCGCCGCCACCCTGCAACCGGCGGCGGGCGCGGCGGGGGAGCTGACCGGTCTGCTGTTGATGCGGGCCTACCACGGGCGGCGCGGCGAAGCGCGCCACCGCGTCGTCATCCCCGACTCGGCCCACGGCACCAACCCGGCCTCGGTCACCTTGGGGGGCTACGAGACGGTCACGGTGCCCAGTGACGACCGTGGCTGCGTCGATCTGGAGGCCCTGCGCGCCGTCCTCGACACCGACGTGGCGGGGATCATGCTGACCAACCCCAACACGCTCGGCCTCTTCGAGGAGGACATCGAGGCCATTGCCGCCGCGGTCCACGAGGTGGGCGGGCTGCTCTACTACGACGGGGCCAACCTCAACGCCATCCTCGGTGTGGTCCGCCCGGGCGACATGGGGTTCGACATCGTGCACATGAACCTGCACAAGACCTTCGCCACGCCCCACGGCGGCGGGGGACCGGGGGCGGGGCCGGTCGCCGTCTCGTCGCGCCTGGTCGAGTTCCTGCCCGGGCCGCGCCCGGTGCGCCGGCCCTCGGGCTTCGACTACGCCACGCCCGAGCACTCGATCGGGCGCGTGCACAGCTGGCACGGCAACGCCCTGGTGCTGGCCCGCGCCCTGGCCTACATGGAGGTGCACGGGGGGGACGGCCTGCGCCGGGTGGCCGAGCGGGCCGTGCTCAACGCCAACTGGATCCGGCGCCGGCTCTCGGGGACCTACGAGGTGCCGTTCGACCGACCCTGCATGCACGAGGTGGTGCTCTCGGTGGCGCCGCTCAAGAAGGCCTACGGGACCCGGGCGCTCGACGTGGGCAAGCGGCTGCTCGAGGAGGGGTTCCACGCCCCGACCGTGTACTTCCCCCTCATCGTCGACGAGGCCCTCATGGTCGAACCGACCGAGACCGAGAGCCTGCAGACGCTGGAGGCCCTGGCCGGCGCGCTCGAGGGGATCGCCGCCGAGGCGGCGGCGGGGGAGCCGCTGGGGGAGGCGCCTCGGACGACGCCGGTCCGCCGGGTCGACGAGGCGCGGGCGGCCCGCACCCTGGTGCCCACGTTCGACGCCCGCCCCTAGCGGATCAGGGAAGGGCGGCCAGCGCCAGGCCGGCGACGGTGGCACCCAGGCAGGCGGCCAGCCCGCCGAAGGTGTAGAGCAACGCCTCGCGCCGGTTGCCCGAGCGCACCAGGTCCAGGGACTCCCAGCTGGCGGTCGACCAGGTGGTGTAGCCGCCGCAGAGCCCGACGCCGGCCACGGCGAGGGCCCGCGGGCCCAGGCCGTGGTACAGCGACAGCCCGGTCAGGAGGCCCAGGAGCAGCGAACCGGAGACATTGACGGCCATGGTGCCGATCGGCAGGGGATCGGTGCGCCGCCGGTTGACCAGGTGGATGACGACGGCGCGGAGGGCCGCGCCGATGCCGCCGGCGCCGGCGACCGCAGCGGCCAGGAGCAGGGTGGGGGAGTGGGTCGCCGAGGCGATCACAGGGGGACCACCTTGCGGACCAGGCCGCTGCCCAGGGCGACGAGCGCCACCCCGCCGAGCACGGTGGCGGCCAGGTACGCCGCGCCCAGGCCCAGGTGACCGTCCTTGCCCAAGAGGACGGCGCCCACGGCGAGGGTGGAGTAGGTGGTCCAGCCCCCGAGGAGGCCGACCACGACGAAGGGGCGGGCCAACGCGAGGCGGGGCGTGACCAGGTCCGCGATCGGCACCGCCATCCCGATGGCCAACGACCCGCTCAGGTTGATCAGCAGCAGCGTGGCCGGGAAGTGCCCCGCCGCGGTGGGGTGTGCCGTATCGAGGGCGTAGCGAGCCAGGGTGCCCAGGGCCCCGCCCACGAAGACGGCCACCAGGACGGAAGTGCTCAGGCCGGCTCTCGGCACCGCGGGTGTCGTCGTTCGGTCTTCGTGCGGCATGGTCCTCCTGCGTCCCGATCCGGCGACGCGGCGTCACCGAGTCATGTGGTCAGGAGCCATGGGCCGGTCCGTGCCGGCGGTTCAGAGCGACGCTCCCCGTCGGGACACCCATCGACGGTTCCCGGTCGGACCGCGGCCGCCGAGGAGCGTACGCAGCGTACCCGAGGGGTGGCCTCGTGGTGTTGATGCCGAGCGCCCGTGGACGCCGAGCCCGGTGGGGGAGATCGGATAGCGTGGCCTCCGCCGTCAGGGCGGTGGCCAGGTGGCCGGTGGCCAGGTGGCCGGTGGCCGGACGGCCGCCGTGGATCGATCTGGGTGAGCGATCTCCGTGAGCTTCGGAAAGGGGCCGCATGAGGCACGGACCGGGAGCCGCCGCCGTTGCGGTGGCCGCAGTGGGCGCGGTGGTCGCGGTCGCCGCGGTGACCGCCGGGGTCATGACCGCCTCCTTGGTGCTCGGGGGCCTGCCCGCGGCGCAGGCGGCGACGGCCGGGACCACCACCTTCACCTTCAGCGGGTCGCTCCAGGGCACGCTGAAGCAGGCCAACAGCGCGTGCAACGAGGTGGGCGGCTACGGCGGCCAGTTCGAGTTCGACGGCAACCGGCTCAAGGGCTCGAGCGCCGACACCTGGACGGTGAACGTCAACGCCCTCAACGGCAGGAAGAACGGGGGCACGTACAAGGAGTTCGGCGGTCTCACCGGCAACGGTGTCTCCATCGTGCTCGACGGCTCCAACGGCAAGACGGCCTACTACTGGGCGTCCAAGAGCGGGACGTTGACCACCGGCAAGACCGGTGGGAAGCTCAGCGTCGACCTGGTGCCGGATCGGTCCTTGGTGGGCAAGCCCGGCAAGGGCGACGTCCACCTCACCGGATCGTGGGGCTGCAGCGCCGACCCGCAGTAGGGGCAGGGGGCGAGCGGCGGCCCGCACGCCCCGGCCACCTCCCGATCCGCTCAGCTCGTCGCGACCCCCATCAGGGGGAGCACCCGTTCGGCCAGGTAGGTGATCTGCTCCTCGCCGGGGTCGAAGAGCGAGACGTAGGTGATGCCGATCTCCTGGCGCCAGTGGTCGAGCCGGTGGCACACCTCCTCGGCCGTTCCGCACAGGTACAAGGTGGAGTCGGCGAGGGCGCCCGCCGGCAGGCCGGCCGACGCGGCCTCCCGGGCGATCGCCGCCTGCGGGCGATCCCCCACGATGGTGGTGGCCACCATGGTGTTCAGCTCGATGCCAGCAGGGTCCCTCCCCGCCTCTTCGGCGCCGGCTCGGACCCGGGCGGCCTTCTCCCGCATGCGGGCCACGGTGGAGTCGGGCACCGAGTCGGGTACCGACCAGGCTCCCGTGGTCTGCCGCGGGATCATGGAGGCCGTGTCGGCCACGCGTCCGGCCAGGCGCATCACGGACGGACCGCCGCCGCCGATCAGGATCCGCGGCCGGATGGCCTCGGGGCACACCATGGGTGCGTCGGTGACGCGGTAGAAGCGTCCGTCCATTGTGGTGGAGGGTGCGGTCCACAGGTGGCGCATCAGGGTGACCGCCTCCTCCAGACGGTCCACCCGATCGCCGGCGCGCTCGAAGGGGACTCCGGCGGCGGCGAAGTTGGCCCGGACGTAGCCCGCCCCCAGCCCGAGCTCGAGCCGTCCCTGGGAGACTCGCTCCACCGTGGCGGCCGCCTGTGCCGTCACGACCGGGTTGCGCAGCGCGAGGTCGAGGACCAGTGTGCCCAGTCCGATGCGGTCGGTCACGCCGGCCAGGGCGGACAGCGCGCTGAGTGGTTCCCACTGCGGGACCACGACGTGGTCGGTGAAGGTGATGTCGGTGAAGCCCAGGCCCTCGTACCGCCGCACCCGCTCCCGCCACCCTTCGGCCGGCAGCTCCCAGAGATGCAACCCGAAGCGCAACGGTCGATCCACCAGCGGAGTGTACCGATCGGGTCCGGATGCGATGCGGGCCTCTCCGGTGCGGGTGATGACCGGGTGCCAATGATGGGGGACAATGGGCACGATGAGCCGGCGGGCCCGATCGGGGGTGGCGTGTGTCGTCGTCCGCGGTGTGGTGGGTGCCGCGCTGGTGGCGGTTCTGGCAACGGTGATTGCGATCCCGTCGGGGCACCGGGTGGGCGCGGCCGTCATGGACGCCGAGCCCCCTCCGTACCCGAGCACGGTCAAGACGACCCTGAACGTCCCGTACTCCGACGCCTCTCCGCTCGACGTGCTCGACGTCGTCCAACCCGGCAGCGGCGGCGAGAACGGGATGGCGATCGTCCTCGTCCACGGTGGTGGTTGGACCTCAGGGGACAAGGCCGAGATGGACGAGGTGGCCGGCACCTTCGCGCAGGCCGGCTGGGTGGCCTTCAACATGAACTACAGCCTCAACGGGTACCCGAACGAGTCCAACGACGTCTTCGCCGCCATCGCCTGGATCAGGGGGAATGCCGCCACCTACGGGGTCGACCCGAACCGCATCGCCGTGCTCGGGTCCTCGGCCGGCGGCACCCTGGCCGGCATCGTCGCCACCGAGGGCGCCGCCAACGGGGAACCGGTGAGCGCCGTCGCCTCGTGGTCCGGACCGATGGACCTGGCCGCACTGGTGAACGGCAGCCAACCGGGCACCTATGAATACCAGCAGCCGATCACCTACGTCGGCGGCTGCACCCCCTCGCAGTGCCCCAGCACCTACGACGCCGCCTCGCCCGTGGACCACGTCAGCCCCGGCACGGCCCCCATGCTGCTGGCCAATTCGACGGACGAGGTGATCCCCCTGAGCCAGGCCCAGGAGATGGACAACGCCCTGATCGCCGCCGGCGTCCCCCAAGAGCTCGACGCCGTCCCCGGCACCCAGCACGCCACCGCGTACCAGTCCGTCGAGACGGCACCGACCATGGCCTTTCTCACCCGGTACACCGAGGCCGGCGCCGCTCCCGCCGCGTCCGGGGCAGCGGCACCGACCACGGTCCCGGCCGCGGCGAGCAGGGCCGCGGCCGCCGGCACGGCCACGACGACCTCGGCCCCGCGTACGGCGACGACGACCACGGCCCCGCGGACGGCGACGACGAGCACCACCGACCCGACCTCGTCGCGCACGGCGCTTCATGCCGGGGGCGACGCCTTCTGGAGCATCGTCGCCGCCGTGGCGGCGGTGCTGGTGGTCGCCCTTCTGGCGCTCGGCGCCGGCTGGCTCGACCGGAAGCTACGGCGGTCCGGCTGACGGCGGTTCGGCTGACGCGGGGCTCCTCGACGACGGGCTCTCTGACGCCGGGGTACGACGGCTACGTCTTCTCCCAGACGGAGATGTGCTTGAAGCTGTCGCTCGTGAACGGCTCCCGGTTCCACCCGCTCCAACGTTGGCGCCGGGTCATCCCGGCCAGCCGCGCCATCAGATCGAGCTCGGACGGCCAGACGAAGCGGTAGGGCATCGAGAAGACCTCGAGCCGGTCCCCGGCGACCCAGTAGTGATGAGAGACGCCGCGCTGCGCGGCAACATCGAACTCGTCGAATCCGAACCTCGTCGCACTCACGGTGAAGGCCCGGACGGTCTCGCCGGGCGGAAGGCGCCGCAGCGGGGGCACCTCGATCTCGATCACGAAGCATCCTCCCGGCTCCAGGTGCGCCGCGGCATTGCGGAAACACTCCACCTGCTCGTCCTGTGTGGTGAGGTTGGCGATGGTGTTGTAGACGAGGTACACCAGCCGGAAGCGACGGCCCACCGTGGTGGTGGCGAAGTCGCCGATGGTCACGTCGATGTCCTCCGCACCGGGCTTGGCCCTCAGCTGGGCCACCATGTCGGGTGACAGGTCGATGCCGGCCACCGGCACCCCACGGCGCCGCAGGGGGAGGGCGATACGACCGGTGCCGATGCCCAGCTCGAGGGCCTCGCCGCCTCCGGCCAGATCGGCCAGAAACTCCACCGCCGGCTGGACGACCGCCGGCGCGAACATGTCGACCGAGTCGGCGTCGTAGCGCATCGCCCGGTCTCCGTCGAAGTAGTCCCTTGGCACACGCGCATTGTGCCAGGCCCCGGGCGGTCCGGCTCCGTGGGCCGAGGTCCGTAGTCTTGGCCGATGACTGTGGTCGTGCGCGCGGGTGAAGAGGCCGACGTCGAGGCCGTGCTGCGGCTCTGGCTGGAGGCCGGAGCGGCGCCCAGCAGCACCGACGATGCCCGCAGCGTGCACGCGCTCATCGGGCACGATCCGGCGGCACTGATCGTGGCCGAGGACGATGGCCGCATCGTGGGCTCGGTGATCGCCGGCTGGGACGGGTGGAGGGGATCGATCTACCGGCTGGCGGTCGCCCCCTCCCATCGCCGGCGCGGCCTGGGGAGCCGGCTGATCGCGGCGGCCCGTTCCCGCCTGTCCGACGCGGGTGCGGTGCGCCTGCAGGCGATCGTGGTGGCGACCGACCCGGTGGCCACGGGGTTCTGGCAGGCGAGCGACTGGGAGCGGCAGGTCCACCACCTGCGCTTCGTCACGGGCTGAGTCGACCCCGGAACGGAGCGGGCCGGGGCGAAGCCCCGGGGCAGCCGACGTCCGTCCACGCGTGGACGCGGGATGCCCGTCGCAGAGTACGGCGGGTATGGTCACGAGGGTCTGCACGCGTGGGCACGAGCGTGGTCACGCGTGGGCACGCGTGGGCACGCGTGGGCACGTGTGGGCACGAGGGGCCCGAACGGGGGCGAGGGAGGAACGGTGCACGTGGTGAATCGTTGGCGCAGAGACGGCTCCGCCGGGGCGACGGAGGCCGGCGCACGATGACCTTTGCTCCCTACGACCGTCCGGTGCGCGCCGCCTTCGTCGGGCTCGGGCGCATCTACGACCTCAACATGCGGGCCTATCTCGACAACCCGGACGTGGAGGTCGTCGCCCTGGTCGATCCCAGCGAGGAGCGCCGGGCCCAACGGCAGGCCGATTGGCCCGCGGCTCGCACGTTCGCCTCGGTGGCCGACCTGGCGGCCAGCGGCCTCGAGGTGGACGCGGTCGAGGCCCTGTTGCCGATCCCGCTCCACGTCGACGGGGTGGTCGAGCTGCTCGGCCACGGCTGGCACGTCAACCTGCAGAAGCCGATGTGCAACGACCTCGAGGGCAGTCGCAGGATGCTCGAGGCGGCGCGGGCCAACGACCGCGTCCTGCGGGTGATGGAGAATTTCATCTTCTACGAACCCCTGAGGAAGCTGAAGGAGGTGACCGAATCCGGGGCTCTGGGCGAGGTCAGCGGCTACACCATGAAGATGGTGGGGACCGGGCGAGGTGGCTGGGACGTGCCGGCCAGCAGCTGGAAGTGGCAGTTCCAGCAGATGAAGAATGGGCGCGGGATCCTCGTCTTCGACGACGGGTGGCACAAGCTGGCCACGGCGCTCTGGCTCTTTGGCCACGTGACCGAGGTCCGGGCCTGGATCGGGCGCACGGAGATCACGCCCGACATCGCCATCGACGCACCCACCACCATCGTGTGGGAGCACGAGAACGGCATACGCGGCGTCTGGGACATCACCCTGGCGCCCGAGATGTACCTGCGCTCCGATTACTACACCAATGACGAGCGCTGGGAGATCACCGGGCGACGGGGCTACGGGCGGGTGAACCGGTGCACCGGCCGCGGCATCCAACAGCCGAGTCTCGAGATCTACGCCGACGGGGAGATGCGCTCCTACCACGCCCTGGACGACGACTGGGCCAGCAGCTTCCGGGATTCAGGGCGTCACTGGCTCCGTTGGCTCCACACGGGAGAAGGCCCACTCCTTTGGAGCGCCGATGAGGCTGTCAACGTGCTCCGGTTCGCCCTCGCAGCGTACGCCAGCAGCGAAGCCGGCGGAGTGGGGATCGATCCCG
>JBKQIP010000046.1:0-20238 GCA_052148295.1 Acidimicrobiales bacterium | reverse complement strand
ATTTCGGGCAACCTCCCGTTCAAGACCGAAGTGGCGTCGTCGTGGATCTACAGCCTCTCCCAGAGCGACGACCTGGGAGCCGCCGCCTCGGTCTCGGTCGTGTTGATCGTGCTGGCGCTGGGGATCTTGCTCGGCATCGGTGTGCTCCGGCGCCGCTTCGCCATCACCGAGGCCATATGAGTTCGCGCTGGCGCCTGCCCCTCCGCTTCGCCGCGCTGGGCTACGTCTTCCTCCTCATCGTCTTGCCGGTGAGCTTCGTGTTCTACCGCGCCTTCCAGCACGGGTTCCTGACGGCCTGGCGAGCGGTCACGACTCCCGATGCCCTCGACGCGTTGTGGCTGACTCTGCTGGTGGTGCTGATCACCGTGACCGCCGACACCATCTTCGGCGTCGGCACGGCCTTGATCCTGGCGCGCCATCGCTTCCGCGGCGTGTGGCTGCTCGATGCCCTGGTCGATATTCCCCTCGCCATCTCCCCGGTCGTCGTCGGTCTCTCGCTCATCCTCGTCTACGGCAGGACGGGATGGTTCGGCAACTGGCTGGCGGCGCACGGGATCGAGGTGATCTTCTCGGTGCCGGGCATCGTCATGGCCTCGGCCGCGGTCGCCCTCCCCTACGTGGTCCGCGAGGTGCTCCCGGTGCTCCAGGAGATCGGCACCGAGCAGGAGCAGGCGGCGGCCACGCTCGGAGCGTCACGGTTCACGGTGTTCCGCCGCATCACCCTGCCCAGCATCCGCCAGGGCCTGGCCTACGGCGTCACGCTCACCACGGCCCGTGTGCTGGGGGAATTCGGTGCCGTGCTCGTGGTCTCGGGGGCGATCGAGGGCAGGACCCAGACCATGACGCTCTTCATCGAGTCGAGCATCGAGAACGTCCAGCCCACCGGCGCCTTCGCCGGGGCGGTCATACTGGCCCTCGTCGCCATCGCCGTGTTGGCGCTGCTGGGCGGGGACGAAAGGAGGGTCGGAACATGGCGATCACGCTCACCGCGGTCTCCAAGCGCTACGGAGACGCCGTCGCTCTCGACGACGTAAGCCTCCACGTACCCAAGGGTTCGCTCACCGCGCTGCTCGGCCCGAGCGGCGGTGGGAAGTCCACCCTGCTCCGGGTGATCGCCGGCCTCGAGACGCCCGATGCCGGACTGGTCGAGATCGACGACCAGGACCTGACCAACATCGCCGTGCGCGAGCGGGGTGTCGGATTCTGCTTCCAGCACTATGCCCCCTTCCGCCATCTCACCGTCCGTCGCAACGTGGCCTTCGGCCTCGAGGTGCGCCGCCGACCCAAGGCCGAGATCAGGGAGAGGGTCGACGAGTTGCTCGAGCTGGTGCGGATCGGCCATCTGGCCGACCGCTACCCCTCCCAACTCTCGGGCGGCCAGCGTCAGCGCATGGCGCTGGCCCGGGCCCTGGCCATCGAGCCCCGGGTGCTCCTGTTGGACGAGCCCTTCGGTGCCCTCGACGCCCAGGTGCGCCAGCAGCTCCGGGTCTGGCTCCGCCAGCTCCACCAGAAGATCTCGGTGACCACCGTCCTGGTCACCCACGACCAGGAGGAGGCGTTGGAGGTGGCGGACCGCCTGGCCATCATCCACGAGGGCCGGCTGATGCAGATGGGTGATCCGGCCCACATGTACGACCATCCCGCCAACGAGTTCGTCATGAAGTTCCTGGGGCCCACCACCGAGCTCAACGGCGAATGGGTCCGGCCCCACGATCTCGTCCTGCACCACGACGCCACCTTCGGCGGACAGCGGGCGGTGGTCGAGCGGGTCACCCACCTCGGGTTCGAGGTGCGCGTGGACCTGCGCCTGGCAGCCGGCGGCACCACCTGGGTCCAGCTCAGCCGGGGTGCCGCCGCCGAATTGCGCCCGGTGGCCGGGGACCCGATGTGGGTCTCCCGGTCCGAGCCCGCTCCGTCGGCGACCGAGCGGCCCCCGCCCGTCTTCTCGGCGCGCTGAGACGCGCCGTCCCTCCGACCGGGCCGAGCGGCGGCGGATCGGGCATCATGCACGCGCCGTGCCTTATCGTGCAGGACGGGCACGCCAGCGAATGGGGCGTGACCGGCACAACCGCGAATGACGCATGACGGGCACGCCCGCAACTGGTGCGTGACGAGCACGCCGGCGAAAGGGAGGGCACATGGTCTCGGCGGTACGTGGGGTCGTCGCAAGGGAGAAGGGGGCACCGGTGTCGCTCGAGGCCATCGTCGTCCCGGACCCGGGCCCGGGCGAGGCGGTGGTGGCCGTCAAGGCCTGCGGGGTCTGCCACACCGACCTGCACTACCGCGAGGGCGGGATCAGCGACGACTTCCCCTTTCTCCTCGGGCACGAGGCGGCCGGCACCGTCGAATCGGTGGGGCCGGGGGTCACGAGCGTCGCTCCGGGCGACTTCGTGGTCCTCAACTGGCGGGCCGTGTGCGGGGAGTGCCGGGCCTGCCGGCGCGGCCGCCCCTGGTTCTGCTTCGCCACGCACAACGCCGCCCAGAAGATGACCCTGGCCGACGGGACGCCCCTCTCCCCCGCCCTGGGCATCGGCGCCTTCGCCGACAAGACCCTGGTCGCGGCCGGACAGTGCACCAAGGTCGACCCCCGGGCGCGCCCCGAGGCGGTGGGGCTCTTGGGCTGTGGCGTCATGGCCGGGCTGGGTGCCGCCATGTTCACCGGCACTGTCGGACTCGGGGACGCGGTGGCGGTGTTCGGTTGCGGCGGTGTGGGGTGCGCCGCCATCGCGGGCGCACGGCTCGCCGGCGCGGCCATCATCATCGCCATCGACATCGACCCGCGGAAGCTGGAGGCGGCCGTGGAGTTCGGGGCCACCGCGACCGTCGATGCCTCGGCCTCGGATCCGGTGGCGGCGGTCCAGGATCTCACCGGCGGCAACGGGGCCGACGTCTGCATCGAGGCCGTGGGCCACCCCTCGGTGATGGCGCAGGCCTTCTACGCCCGGGACCTGGCCGGCACCCTGGTCCAGGTCGGCGTCCCCACCCCCGACATGCGGGTCGATCTGCCCATGATCGACTTCTTCGGGCGGGGCGGGGCGCTCAAGCCGAGCTGGTACGGGGACTGCCTGCCCTCGCGGGATTTCCCGATGCTGGTCGACCTGTACCTGTCGGGCCGCCTCGATCTCGACCGCTTCGTGACCGAGACCGTGGCGCTCGACGGCGTCGAAGGCGCCTTCGCCCGCATGCAGCGCGGCGAGGTCCTGCGCTCGGTCGTCGTCCTCTGACGTCAGCTGGCGGTCAGCGATGGCCCCGGGTCCGTCGTTCCATGGCATCGGCGTACGCGACCAGGTCCGGGTCCTCGGCCATGGCGGCGGCGAACTTCTTGCGGGCCTCCTCCCGCTTGGCCGGGAAGTACTCGCTGGGCCAGAGGCCGTCGTGGGGCCGGTAGCCCTTCAGGACGTTGCGGGCCACCGTCACCTGGTGCACCTCGTCCACCCCGTCCATGACGCTCATGTTCGGCGCGCTGGCCCACATGCCCTGCAAGGGGGTGAGGTCGGTGACCCCGAGCGAGCCGTAGATGTGGATGGCCCGGTAGGACACCTCCCGCAACACCTTGGCCGCGGTGTACTTGCAAGCGGCGATCTGGGTCCGCGCTTCCTGGGTGCTCGAGTTGTCGATGGTCCAGGCCGTCCACAGCACGAGGAGGCGGAGCATGTTGATCTCGGCGTACGACTCGGCGATGGCGCTCTGCACCATCTGGTGCTCGGCGATGATCTTGCCGTGTGACTCGCGGCTCAGGGCACGCTCGCACATCATGTCGAACGCCCGCTTGCATTGCGCGATGGCCCGCATGGCGTGGTGGATGCGGCCGCCACCGAGGCGGCGCTGGGCCAGCACCTTGGCCCCGTCCTCGGGCCCGAGCAGGTGGTCCAAGGGAACGCGCACCTCGTGGTAGACGATGTGGTCGTGGGTGCGCGGCACGTCCTTGATATCGACGCCGGGCGTGTCCCGCGGCACGATGAAGATGCCGTTGGTGCACATGACGAAGATGATGTCGGCGTGGCGCCCGGCGCTGGTGAACCACTTCTCCCCGTTGATCACCCACTCGTCACCGTCGCGCACCGCCGTGGTCTTGAACAGGTTGGGATCGGAGCCACCCTGCGGTTCGGTCATCGAATAGGCCGACCAGATCTCCTGGTTGAGGAGCGGCGTCAGCCAGCGCTCCTTCTGCGCCTCGGTCCCGTAGGCGGCCAGGATCTCCATGTTGCCCGTGTCGGGGGCCTGGCAGCCGAAGATGGAGGGCGCCGTGGCGTAGCGGCCGATGATCTCGTTGAGGAGCGCCAGCTTGAGCTGGCCGAAGCCCGGACCGCCCAGTTCCCGGTCGAGGAAGATGGCCCAGAGGCCCCTCTCCTTGACCCGGGCTCGGAGCGGATCGACCAGGGCCTTCATCTTGGGGTCGCGCATCCGCACGGCGAAGGGGAAGACCAACTCGAGGGGCTCGACCTCCTCCCGGCAGAACTGGTCGACCCAGTCCAGCTGCTCCTGGAACTCCGGCTCCGTCGAGAAATCCCACGCCACGTCGATCCTCCTCATGCGCTGCGATGCGATTGCATCATCGATGTGCGTCCCACCGTAGCGGCGCGTGGTATGCCTGGTCGATGAGTTACCCCCTGGCTCCCTTCGCCCCCCGAGCGGGTCTCCGGGGCATGGTGTGCGCGGCGGACCAGCTGGCGTCGGCCGCCGGACTCGGCGCGCTGGAAGGGGGCGGGAGCGCCGCCGACGCCGCCGTGACGGCCGCCGCGGTCATGGCCGTCGTCGGTCCGCACCTGTGCGGCATGGGAGGCGACCTCCTGGCCATGGTCTCGGCCCCCGGGAGCGACCCGGTCGCGCTGCTGTCCGTCGGCCGGGCGGGCGCGGGGGCCCACGCTCACGCGCTGCGAGCCGAGGGGCACTCCATCATGCCGGTGCGGGGGGACATCCGGAGCAGTCCGGTGCCGGGCGCCGTCGACGGCTGGCTCGCCCTGCACGAGCGCTACGGCCGGCTCCCCCTCGCCGCCGTTCTCGCGCCGGCCATCGACCTGGCCGAGCACGGCTTCGCGGCGTCACTGCTCCTGGCCCTGGCCAGCCACCTGGTCTGCGACGGACCGGGCGGGCCCGCCCTGTGCCCGGACGGGCCACTGCGACCCGGCGAGCGGGTGCGCTTGCCCGGTCTCGCCCGGACCCTGCGCGCCCTGGCGCACGAGGGGCGAGCCGGTTTCTACCAGGGAGAGTTCGGCCGTGAACTGATGAAGGTCGGGCAAGGGGTCTTCGTCGCCGCCGATCTCGAACGGAGCCTGGCCGAGTGGTGCGAGCCGTTGCGGCTCCGGGTCTGGGAGCACGACCTGTGGACCGTCCCCCCTCCCTCGCAGGGCTACCTCACCCTGGCCGGCTCCTTCATCGCCGAGCATCTCGGTCTGGGCCGCGATCCCGGCGACGCGACGTGGGCGCACCTGGTGGTCGAGGCCGCCCGCGCCGCGGGGCACGACCGGCCCGGTGTGCTGCACGACGGGGCCGACGGCACCGCGCTGCTGTCGCCGGAGCGTCTCTCGGACGCCGCGTCGCGGGTCCGCCCCGACGGCGCCGCGCCTCCGGACGTGACGAAGCCGGAGGTCGACGCCGACGGCGCGTCGGTGCCGCGGCTGGGCGACGGCGACACCACGCACCTGTGCGCCATGGATGCGGACGGCCTCGGGATCTCCCTCACCCAGTCGAACGCCCTCGACTTCGGGTCCCATCTCGTCGCCGGATCGACCGGGATCTTCCTGCACAATCGCGGGGTGGGCTTCTCGCTCGTCCCGGACCACCCGGCCGAGCTGGCACCGGGACGGAGGCCGCCGCACACCCTGTCCCCCATGCTGGCCACCACACCGGACGGCTCGCTCTCCCACCTCGTCGGCGCCATGGGGGGCGATGCCCAACCCCAGATCCTGCTGCAGCTGTTGGCCCGCCTGTTGCACGGTGCACAGGATCCGGCCACCGCCATCACCGCGGCCCGCCTCGCACTCGACGCCGCGGCCGCCGGCCCGTTCCGCCTGTGGTGGGGCGACGACCTGACCGTTCTGGTGGAGGACCACGCGCCGCCGGCCTGGCGGCGCGGCCTCGAGGAACGGGGCCACCGGGTGCAGCCGATCAGCGCCTTCGACCCGACCGCCGTCGGCTGCGCGCAGATCATCGCAGTCGTGCGGGAGGACGGCGACCAACGCCACCTGGTCGGCGCATCCGATCCCCGCAGCCCCGACGGGGCCACCGCCACCCGTTGACCGGCCCCCTCTGGCCCGTCCGGGCGGCGCCCACGGCGAGCCCGGAGCGGCAACCCGGACCGGGGTGACCACGCCGGGCCTCCTCCCGGTGGCCGGTGGTGACGCCCGTCCCGCTCCGTCCTGTGCTTGGCTACCGGCCATGGCGGCTCGGCACGGCAGGGCATGGACCCATCGACGCGCGCCGGCGGTAGCCGCACTGGTGCTGCTGGGGTCGGGCGTTCTCGGGTCGGGCGGTCTCGGGTCTGGCGTCCTCGGGTCGGGCGGCCTCGCGTCGGGCGGTCTCGCTCCGGCCCTCGCCGGCCCCGCCGGTGCGTCGGTCCGCCCGGCCGCGGCGTCCGCCATGGCGGCGGGGGCACCGGTCCCCTCCCCGGGCTGCCACGCCACCCCGACGCCGGCGGTGACCAACCAGCGCCAGAACATAGAGGTGGACGGGATGGCGCGCTGGTACCTCCTGACGACACCGTCACCTTCCACGCCCAGCCCGACGCGTCCGACCGCGACCGCGGCCAACGGGCGGCGCGGGCCCGTACCGCGTCCGCTGGTGGTCGACTTCCACGGCATCGGCGAAGGCGCCATCCTCCATGCGGCGACGACAGGGTTCGGCACGCTCGGCCAGCGGGACGGATTCGTGGCCGTCTTCCCGGAGGGTTCGGGCACTCCCGTGGGTTGGGACACCACCGACCAGGCCGGCACCAACCCCGACCTCGAGTTCGTCAACGCCCTGTTGCGACAGGTCGAAGCCACCGAGTGCATCGACACCTCCCGGGTCTACGCCAGCGGGTTCTCGCTCGGATCGTTCATGGTGTCGCTGCTGGCCTGCACCATGTCGAACCGCTTCGCTGCCATCGGGGCCGTGTCCGGGTTGCAGATGCCCCGGCCCTGCCACACGACGCGGCGCGTTCCCATCATCACCTTTCACGGGACGGCCGACCCGATCCTGTTCTTCAACGGGGGGGTCGGCACCGGGCTTCTCCAGCGATTGTTCGGGGGCAGCGCGTCGAGCACATCCGGCCCCTCGACCACGACCACGACACAGCCGGTCCGGCTCAACGGCCCCGGCGTGCCGGCCACCGTGCGATCGTGGGCCGTGAAGGACGGCTGCAATCCCAAGCCGATGGACACCAAGGTGGCCAGCCGGATCATCTTCCGCACCTACGCCTGCCCGGCGCGGACGAGTGTCCAGTTCTACATCGTCATCGGCGGGGGCCACGCCTGGCCGGGGAGCAAGATCAGCCAATCGATCAGCAGTATCACCGGGTACACGACGTTCCAGATCAGCGCCACCGCGAAGATGTGGTCGTTCTTCGAGAGGTTTCGGCTCTAGGTTCCGCCACGGACCGTCTCGTGGGCCCGCCCTCGCCGTTCCCCAGGTTCCCCCAGGGCGTCGGTCAAGAAGTCCCTTTGGAGGCCCCCAGTAGGATCTCGCCGTGTCCAGCACGGTGACCCCCGCCGACGAGGTCGCCGGTCGCTCCGGCGGCGGCTTCGTGCTCATGGTCCTGGCGTCCAGCCAGTTCCTGATGACCCTCGACACGTCGGTGATGAACGTGGCCATCCGTCAGGTGGCGGCCGACCTCGGCACCACGGTGACGGGAATCCAGACGGCCATCACCCTCTACTCCCTGGTGATGGCGTCGTTCATGATCACCGGCGGCAAGATCGGCTCCATCATCGGGCGGCGACGGGCCTTCGCCATCGGTCTGATCGTCTACGGCGCCGGGTCGCTGACCACCGCCCTGGCGCCCAACCTGGGCGTCCTGCTGTTCGGCTGGTCACTCCTCGAGGGACTCGGTGCCGCCCTCATCATGCCGGCCATCGTCGGCCTGGTGGCCACCAATTTCCCAAAGGAACGGCGTTCCGCGGCGTACGGGTTGATCGCCGCGGCCAGCGCCATCGCCGTGGCCGTCGGTCCGTTGGTCGGCGGCGCGGTCACCACGTTCGCCTCGTGGCGCTGGATCTTCGCCGGCGAAGTGGTGATCGTCGTGATCATCCTGACCTTGCTGCGCAAGATAAAGGATGCGCCCGTCACCGCCGTGCCTCGTTTCGACTACATCGGCGCCATCCTCTCCATCCTCGGCCTGTCGCTCACCGTCTTCGGTGTCCTCAAATCGGGAGACTGGGGTTGGGTGCGCGCCAAGCCGAACGGTCCCTCCGTGCTCGGGACGTCGCCCGTGCTGTGGCTCGTGCTGGCCGGTCTGCTCCTGCTCTTCTGCCTCATGCTGTGGGAAACGCATCGGGTGCAGTGGGGACAGCCGCCGTTGGTGCGACCGTCCATGTTGCGCAATCGGCAGCTGTTGGGCGGCCTGGCCATGTTCTTCTTCCAGTTCTTCATACAGGCGGGCCTGTTCTTCACCATCCCGCTCTTCCTGTCCGTGGTCCTGGAGCTCTCCGCGCTCGAGACCGGCGTGCGCTTGCTCCCGCTCTCCTTCGCCTTGTTGATCGCCGCGGTCGGGATCCCGAGACTGATGCCTCGGGCCTCTCCACGCATGATCGTGCGCGGCGGGATCCTCTGCATGCTGGCCGGCACGCTCGTCCTGATCGGTGGCCTCAGTCCCGGAGCGGATGCCGGCATCGTGGCCATCCCGATGCTGCTGATGGGATTCGGCATCGGTGCCCTGGCCTCACAGCTCGGCGCCATCACCGTGTCAGCCGTCTCGGACGACGACAGCGCCGAAGTCGGCGGGATACAGAACACGGTCACCAACTTCGGTGCGGCGTTGGGCACGGCTCTGGTCGGAGCCGTCCTCATCACCAGCCTCACGGCCGGGCTGCTGCACGGGGTGGACTCCAATGCCGCCATCCCCGCCAACGTGAAGACCGAGGCGACGGTGAAGATGGCCGACGGAGTCCCCTTCATTTCCGACACAGACCTTCGCAAAGAGCTCTCCAAGGCGTCCGTACCCCAGAGCACGGCCGATGCGATTGTGGCGGAGAACAGCACCGCCCGCCTGGCCGCCCTGCGGGACGCACTCTGGATCGTGGCCCTCATGGCCGCGCTGTCCCTGTTCTTCACCGGATTGATCCCCACCATTCCCATCGGCCGTCGCAAGGGGACGCCCTCTCCTGCCGCGCCCTCGACCTCGATGCCCCTGCCTCTCGGGGCCGAATGACCGCGCCCGGGACGACAGTGTCGCCCCTCGACCCAGTCCCTCGATGCCGCCCCTCGACGCCGTCCCTCGATGCCGTCCCTCGATGCCGTCCCTCGATGCCGTCCTTCGTTGCCGTTGGCATCGACCGGCGACGTGTCGGATACGGAGGGGAACGCAAGTCCCGCACGCACGCGCAAACGGCCGCCCACTGCGAGCGCCGCGGCACGACGCGACCGGTGTCGACTGCGCGGCAAGCGGTCGGATCGGGTTGATGCTGATCACGCGACGATGTGCGTGACACCGTGCGTAGGGTGCTTTTCCTCTCCATATAGGCGACATGTCCCCACATTGCGCAAACTTCTCCATATGCAGGAGTAACGACGTTCAAACGGGATGTGTGCGCCCGGGCATCCGTGCCTGGGTGCGAGCTCGCCTTGTGAGACGTGGGGATCACGGACTATTTTTGTTCGCGTTGTGTTACGCGCTCGGTTAGCTCCGACGATGGGAGCTATCGCAGGAACACACGGTCGACGCACTCTCTCGGCTGTACTTCTTGCGACCCTCGTCTCTGCCATGACACTTTCACTGGCCCTTGTCTCGGGACCGGCCGCGGCCGATCAGGTGAGCAGTCTCACCGCGCAGGCCAAGGCCATTTCGCAACAACTGATCCAAGAACAGTTGGAGATCGGCGGCTACCAGCAGCAGTACTCGGTGGCGTCGGCGAAAGTGCAAGCCGATGAGCACGCCATCGCTCAGTCCCAGCAGCAGATCGGCGACGACCGACATCAGGTGAAGGTGAAGGCGACCCAGGTCCGCCAGCTCGCCGTCTCCTCATACGTCTTCGGGGGAAGTGAGGCGTCCAGCTCGAGCGCCGGCCTCTTCTCGAACAACGAAGAGACGGTTCAGGCGGCGGGTGAGTACTCCACCATCGCCATCGGCAACCTGACCAAGGCCATGGATCAGCTCCACACCGCTCAACGTGCGCTGGAGACCCACCAGGCCATGCTGGTACAGCAGGAGACCCAGGACCGGGCCGCGGAGAATCAGCAGGCGGCCGATCTGGCCCAGGCCAATGCCACGGTGGCCCAGATGCAGGCGGCCCAAGCACGGGTGACCGGGCAACTGGCCGCCGCGGTGGCCCAGCAGGCCGCGGCGCAGGCCGCGGCAGCCTCGGCCGCGGTGGCTTCCGCCCAGAAGGCCGCCGTCGCCACGCCGGCAGCCAGCCAGCCCACGTCGAGCGCGTCACCGTCGACCACGGTTCCCGCTGCCGGGGCGGGGGCGGGCGCGGCCGAAGGCGCGAATCTGCCCGACCCCGCCCTCAACCCATTCCTCCAGTGCGTGGTGCAGGCGGAATCGGGCGGCAACTACGGCGCCGTCTCCCCGAACGGCCTCTACATGGGCGCCTTCCAGTTCAGTCAGCCGACCTGGAACATGGCGGCCCAGGCGGCCGGTCTGTCCTACCTCGTGGGCGTCCCCCCCAATCTGGCCACCAAGGCCGAACAGGACACCGTCGCGGTTGCCCTGTACGCGCTCGATGGAGAGCAACCGTGGCTGGGGGACCGTTGTACCTGATGGACGGGCGATAGCCCGAGCACACGACGAGGCGGAGCACGCGACGAGGCGGCACCCGACTCCCCATGACGCGGTTCCCTAGGATGCAGATCGACAAGGCACGGCTCCGACTTGCATCGGGGCGCGAGTGCGATCAGGAGGTGTCGTGACGACCTACGTGATCTACCAGGCCGACATCCTCGACGAGGTGCGCTACGAGGAGTACAAGGAGCGCGTATCCCCGAACATCGATGCCGCGGGCGGCCGCTATCTGGTTCGTGGAGGCCACGCCACCCCGCTTGAAGGTCACCTGCCGGCCAGTCGCACCGTGGTCGTCGCCTTCCCGACGAGGCAGGCGGCACTTGATTGGTACACCAGCGAGGAGTACGCGGCCATTCGCAAACTGCGTGAAGGTGCCGCTCAGGCCACGCTCTACATCGTCGATGGTGTCGATGAGGTGAGGTAGCGGGAGCCGCCTTTCCCGCCGGGTCATCGCCGCCGGGTCATCGCCGCCGGGTCATCTCATTCGGGTCTCGCCATTACCGTGAAGGAGCGCGACACGGCCGTGACCTCGCGACCAGGTCCAACTACGAGGCCACCACCCCGCGGCGACCCGTGCACACGAATTGCTAGCGTGCGGGCGTGCCCGAGCGAAGGAGATTGCCCTTCGATCCCATCGCCGAAGCCCTGCGGCAATGGGAAGCCCACGATTGGCGCGACGAGGCTCCCGGCATGGCCGTCGTCACCTCCATCATGCGATTGCAACAAGTCTTCCTGGCCAGAGCCGATGCGACCTTGCGTCCGCTCGAGTTGACCTTCGCGCGCTATGAGGTCCTCATGCTGCTTTCGTTCTCCAAGACCGGCTCCTTGCCGTTGGGCAAGATCGGGGAGCGTCTGCAGGTCAATGCGGCCAGCGTCACCAACGCGGTCGATCGCCTCGAGGCCCAGGGCCTGGTGGCGCGCCATCCCAACCCGGTCGACGGTCGGGGAACCCTGGCCGCCCTGACCTCGCCGGGACGCATGCTGGCCCGGCGAGCCACCGTGCGCATGAATGCGGAGGTCTTCTCCGACGTGGGCATGGACGAGCCGTCCCTGCGCGCCTTGTTCACCGCCCTGGGCCTGCTCCGACGCGCCGCCGGCGACTTCGTCTAGTTGGGTCCACGGCTGGTCGGGTCGCGGCCGGTGGCCGGGAACTGCTGGATCTACTTTGACGTTGAAGTAGTATGACGCCATGGCAGACCGCGCCGCCTGGCAGGAAGACTTCGACCACTCCCCCAAGCGCCCGGCCCGGTTCGAAACGATGTCGGGAATGCCGCTCGAACCGGTGTACGGACCCGACGAGGCGGAACGGCCCGGACAGTGGCCCTACACCCGGGGACCGTATGCCTCCATGTACCGCTCCCGTCTGTGGACCATGCGCCAGTTCGCCGGCTTCGGGACCGCCCAGGACACCAACGGACGTTTCAAGGAGTTGCTGCGCTCCGGAGGCGACGGCCTCTCGACCGCTTTCGACATGCCCACGCTGCTGGGTCGGGACTCCGACGACCCACTGGCCAAGGGAGAGGTGGGGCGGGCCGGGGTGGCCATCGACACGATGACCGACATGGAGACGCTGTTCTCGGGCATCGACCTGGCCTCGGTGAGCACGTCGATGACCATCAACTCCGCCGCCGCCGTGATCATGGCCATGTACGTGGGTGTCGCCGACTCGACGGGCGTGGATCGGGCCGCGCTCTCGGGGACGATACAGAACGACATCTTGAAGGAGTACCAGGCCCAGAAGGAATTCGTCTTCCCTCCCCGACCGAGTGTCCGCCTGGTCACCGATCTGATGCGCTTCGCCACGAGCGATCTCCCCCGCTGGCACCCGGTGTCCATCTCGGGATACCACATTCGGGAAGCCGGCTCGACGGCGGTCCAGGAGCTGGCCTTCACGCTGGCCAACGGCTTCGCCTACGTCGAAGCGGCGCGGGCGGCGGGATTGGCCGTCGATCAATTCGCGCCGCGCCTCAGCTTCTTCTTCAACGCCCACATGGACTTCTTCGAGGAGATCGCCAAGTACCGTGCGGCGCGGCGCATCTGGGCCCGCTGGATGCGCGACCGTTACGGCGCCACCGAACCCCGCTCCCTCCAACTGCGGTTCCACACCCAGACCGCCGGCGTGTCCCTCACGGCCCAGCAACCCGAGGTCAACCTGGTGCGCGTGGCCATCGAAGCACTGGCCGGCGTGCTGGGGGGCACGCAGAGCCTGCACACCGACTCCTTCGACGAGGCGTTGGCGCTTCCGACCGAGCATGCAGCCCGCCTGGCCCTGCGCACCCAGCAGGTCATCGCCGAGGAGTCGGGCGTGGTCCACGTGGCCGATCCGCTGGGCGGTTCGTGGTTCGTCGAGCAGCTGACCGATGACATGGAACGAGCGGCCGAGGCGATCTTCGCCCACGTCGCCGACGCCGGCGCGGGGTCCATGTTCGAGGGCACCTTGGCCTGCATCGAGAACGGATGGTTCATCGCCGAGATCGCCGACGCCGCCTACGCCTTCCAATCAAAGATCGCCCGGGGCGAGTGGATCCAGGTCGGCGTGAACGGTTACACCGAAGGAGACGAGCATCCGCCCTCCACCCTGGTCATCGACCCGGCGGTGGAGGCGCAGCAGCTGGCGTCGCTGGCCGCGGTGAAGCGCGCCCGCGATGACGACGGTGTGCGCCGCGCCCTCGGCCGACTGCGCACCGAGGCGGCTGACCCGACGATCAACCTGATGCCGGCGCTGATCGATGCGGCGTCGGCCCGGGTCACCGTGGGCGAATCCATGCGCGCGCTCGAATCGGTGTTCGGGACCTGGTACGAGCGAAGCGTGGTGTGAACACCGAGGAGCGGCCCTTGCGGGTCCTCGTCGCCAAGGTCGGGCTCGATGGCCACGACCGCGGGCTGCGCATCGTCGCCCGTATCCTGCGCGATGCCGGGTGCGAGGTGATCTACGCCGGACTCCGGCAGTCGACGGACACCATCACCGCCATGACGATGGAGGAGGACGTCGACCTCGTCGGCGTGTCCATGCACAACGGGGCCCATCTGACCCTGGCTCCGGCCGTGGTCGATTCGCTGCGGGCCGCCGGGCTGTCAACGCCGGTCGTGGTGGGCGGCATCATCCCGCCGGCTGACATCCCGCTCCTCGAGGAGGCCGGCGTGGCCGCCGTCCTCGGACCCGGCGCCTCGAACGATGAGGTCATCGCCTCGGTCAGAGCGGCCGCCGCCTCGGCCGGTCGCTGACCCCGCCTGTTGGCCCGGGAGGGCGGCGGCGGGACCGGGTGGCCGGGGGAGCGGAAGGGCCGTCCTGGTGCTCCCCGGGCCGCTCCGAACGGGCGATCCGCGCAGCCGCTATCTTTGACGTCGACGTGAACGTAGCGACACTCCCCTCACCGACCCCACCATCGCCACGATGACCAGCGCCCCGACCCGTCACACACGACGTGACCTGCGCCACGCTCACCTCATCGGTCCGGTGGGGGACAATTACAAGTGGGTGGCCCTGTTCATCTCCACCCTGGGCATGCTCATGGCGACCATCGACGGCACGATCGTGCTCATCGCGTTGCCGGACATCTTCCGGGGGATCGGTCTCGATCCCCTCGAGGCCGGAAACACCTTCTATCTCCTGTGGATGATCCTGGGCTTCTTGGTGACCACCAGCGTCCTGGTGGTGTCGCTGGGCCGGTTGGGCGACATGTACGGGCGGGTGCGCATGTACAACCTGGGCTTCGCCGTCTTCACCTTCTTCTCGCTCCTCCTGGCCCTGACCCCCATGTCCGGGCACGCCGCCGGGATCTGGCTCATCACCATGCGCATCTTCCAGGGCATCGGGGCAGCCATGCTCATGGCCAATTCGGCGGCGATCCTGACCGACGCCTTCCCCGTCCACCAGCGCGGCATGGCCCTCGGAGTGAACCAGGCGGCGGCCTTCAGCGGCAGCTTCATCGGCCTGGTGATGGGCGGGCTCCTGGCCCCCATCAACTGGCGGCTGATCTTCCTGGTGTCGGTACCCATCGGGCTGTTCGCCACCGTCTGGGGATACCTCAAGCTGCGTGAGCTCGGTGAACGGCACGCCGCCCGTATCGACTGGCCCGGGAACCTCACCTTCGCTGCCGGCCTCATCTTGATCATGGTGGGCATCACCTACGGGATCGAGCCCTACGGGGACCACACCATGGGGTGGACCAGCCCCCTGGTGCTCGGCACGCTGGGCCTCGGTGTGGCCTTTTTGATCGCCTTCTGTGTCATCGAGACCAAGGTCGCCCAGCCGATGTTCCGGCTGCAGCTCTTCAGGATCCGGGCCTTCACCAGCGGCGTCGTGGCCAGCTTCCTGGCCGCCCTGAGCCGCGGCGGTCTCATGTTCATGTTGATCATCTGGCTCCAGGGCATCTGGTTGCCCCTGCACGGCTACGCCTTCACCGTCACGCCGCTGTGGGCCGGCATCGCCATGATCCCGTTGACCGCGGGGTTCCTCATCGCCGGTCCCGTCTCGGGGATCCTCTCGGACCGGTACGGCGCCCGACCGTTCGCCACGGGGGGCATGCTCGCCGCCGCCCTCTCCTTCTTCCTGCTGGAACTGTTGCCGGTGGACTTCCCCTACTGGGTCTTCGGCCTGCTGCTGCTCTTCACCGGTCTCGCCCTGGCCTCCTTCGGCTCCCCGAACCGGGCCGGGGTCATGAACAGCCTGCCCCCGCAGCACCGAGGGGCCGGATCGGGGATGAACACCACGTTCCAGAACTCGGCCCAGGTCGTCTCCATCGGGATCTTCTTCAGCCTCATCATCATCGGACTGGCGTCGACCCTGCCCCACAGCCTCTTCGAGGGCCTGACCCGCCACGGCGTGCCGGTGGCCGCGGCGGAACGGGCGGCGCACCTCCCACCCGTCTCCACGCTGTTCGCGGCCTTCCTGGGCTACGACCCGGTGCAGCATCTGATCGGGAGCGGGCTCATGTCGCATCTTCCCCCGCACCAGCAATCCGTGCTCGCCGGCCGGAGCTTCTTCCCGGGGCTGATATCGGCTCCGTTCAAGGCCGGTCTCGATGCGGCCTTCGACTTCGCCATCTTGGCCAGCCTGCTCGCGGCGGGGGCGTCGTGGATGCGAGGCGGACGCTACGTCTACACCGAGCCCGTCGTCGCCGGGGACAAGAAGGCGGACGACGACACCGACACCGCCCGCCATGAACCACAGGTCCTGGCGGGCGCAGGGGGAAGCCCCCGCGTCGTCGACCAACTATAGGGCCCCGCGACCGACCCCCGACGTGGAGCCGCTCCGACCACCGATGCCTCGGCCCGCCCGCTCGAGTGGTTCGACCGTCCTATGGGCGCCGGGGCCAGAGGAGGACTGAGCGCCGGACGACCCGCCCACGGGAAGGTCAAAACGTCGTAATGTCGCCGGTGAGAGCAAACCGGACCCATGGGCAGGGCGGCCGAGCCACGGGAGGTAGGGCAATGACCACCGGGACCGAGCGGTCCATGACGGGTACGGAACGACTGCGCCGGGGAGGACTGGTCGCCGCGGTACTGATGGTGGGCGTCTTCGGCATCAGCGCCTGTTCGATCGTGCACAAGATCAAGAACGCCGTGCACACCGTGGAGGGCAACAAGTCCACCATCGACGCGTTCACCACGAAGCTGCAATCCGGTGCGCCCACGACGTTCGAGGCGACCTACGCCACCAGCGGCGCCACGCCGGCGACCATTGTCTACGCGGTCCAGCCTCCCAAGGGCCTGGCCTTCTCGGAGACACCCACGGGCGGCAGCAATGGCAGCACCGCCGTGCACATCGTGGTCAACTCGTCGGGCGACTACTCCTGCTCCCCGCCGTCCTCGGCGGGAGCGTCGTGGACCTGCGAGAAATTGGGTGCGGCCGATGCCGCCACCCAGAACAAGATCTACGACTTCTACACCCCGTCCCATTGGGTCTCGTTCCTGAAGGGTTTCTCGCTGGCCGCCGGACTCGCCGGCGACAAGGTCACGTCCTCGACGATGACGGTGAACGGGTTCCCCATGAGCTGTGTGGACTTCGTCGCGACCGGCGAACCCGGTACGAGCACCATCTGCTCCACGGCCCAGGGCCTCCTCGGCTACGTGAAGGTGGCCACGGACTCGACCAGCTTCGAGATCGAGAAGTATTCGTCCTCACCGCCGGCATCCCTGTTCGCGTTGCCCCCGGGAGCCACGGTCACCTCCTCGCCAACGCCGCAAGGGTAGTTGCGCAAGGTCACGTCGGCGGCGGCTCCGGCACGGTGACCGACACCGACGGCCGCGTCGCCGGCTCACATCGACGTCGAGGAGCGCGACGTCACGAACATGGCCCGACACGGAGGCCTTTCCCTTCCCCCGGCGTCGCTTTGTCGAAGCGCTGCGCCCTGTCACCCCGGTGGCGCACCCACCCCGTGGCCTGGTCCGACGGCCACCTCTTGCCCCGAACACCCTCCTCCTACCATCTGGAGTCCTATGCACCCCGAATCGATACACGCGCTCGTCTACGAGCGTCAGCAGGAATACCTCGGCCAACGTGAGTTGGGACGCAGAGGCGCCAGGGCCGAGCCGCCCCCGACCCCGGACCGCGAGCCGCGGCAACGACTTCGAAGGTCACTTGGATTGGTACTCATCACCGCCGGCTCACGGCTCATGGGTGATCGACCGGTGGTCCTCGAGCTCTTCGACAGCGGTAAATGATCCCGGCCGGCTCTCCGCCTGGCATTCTCGTTCGCGCTTACGACTCTTGACTTCGTGCTTCATTGCCGGCTCTTCCGATCTCGGCTGGGTCCGGCGGGCTCACCACGTCCGTGCGCGCCACGATGACCTGGCGCGCACGCGGGGACCCGGTCCCCAGCACCTTCGGCCCTCGCTCCTGACCGGGACGCCCGACCGATGAGTTTGCGGCACCCCCCACGTCCAACTGTATGAACCGCTGAGAGAGACTCGGCAGGGCAGCTGCGGAGCGACCGCGCAGACGTACAGTGACAGAGAGGACTGAACCATGGCAGAGCAAAACACGCCGGTCGAAGTGTCACGCAGGATCGAGGCACCGGCGACCCGCATCTTCGAGATCGTGGCCAATCCGCAGCGCCACATGGATTTCGACGGGTCCGACATGCTCCGGGGGGCCGTCTTCGACCGTCCCATCTCCGGTGTCGGCGACGCCTTCACCATGAAGATGAACTTCGATCGGCTCGGCGGCGACTACCTCATGCTCAACTATGTGGTGGAGTTCGAGCCCGATCGCCGCATCTTTTGGGAACCTGCTCCCGGAGACCTCCCTCCGGCTGACGGTGAGCCATCCGCGGTCGGCATCCCCGTGGGCCACCGCTGGGGCTTCATCCTCACCCCGGACGGTGACGACAGCACCATTGTCACCGAGGTCTTCGACTACGGCTACGCATCGGAGGAGCTCCGCCAAGCGGTTCGCCAGAACGGGGAGTGGATTGCCGCCATGACGGCCAGCCTGGAGAAGCTCGAGAAGCTCTGCACACCGTAGGGGTTCCGCCGGAGCGTAGGTGACGCAGCACCCCCGAACTGCGTCGTCAATCTCGTGGCCGTCGGTCCTCTTCGGTGGATGCCAAACCACGAGGAACCCGGTGTCGGCGCTCGTTCACCGGATGACGGTCGAGACCGCGGTGACTGCGATGGCGGTGTTCGAGGCGCTGGTCTTCGTGACGATGGGCGGATGGATCCTCTTTGAGATCTCGCTCGTCGTGCGCGACCGCCGACTCGGCACCGGGAGTGCCGAAGCTGATCGCGGCACTCGGCTCCTGAACGCCTTCCTCGTCGTTGAAACGGTCGTGGTGTCCGGCGTCCTGGCGGCGACCCTGCCTGTGCTCGGGATCGAGGTCGAGGAATCAGAGTTGGAGCGGGTACTCGGTGAGCCCTACCTTGCTTACTCGGCCCGGACCCGGCGTCTCGTCCCTGGGATCCGGTGAGGGTCCGCTGAGCCGAAGATCGCGTGCTCTGACACGGCGGTAGGCGTCATCGAAGAGCTAAGGCCTGGAGGCCAACGCGGCCTTACCTTCGCCCGAGAGGTCATCGAGTGCAACCGAGCGCCCAGCCATCATCATCACCAGCGCCTCCGCTGGACCCGTCACCTCGGGTCCGTCCCCATGAGACCAGTCCATGTCGGTGGCCGTGAGCTTCAACCGGGCGATGCGCCTCTTGGCACCGAAGATGTGAACATCGTCCTTGACGAAGTCCGCCACTGGTACGAGATGAGTCTCGGGCAGATCGCGTCGGATGCCGAGCGGTCGACACATGTCCTGACCATGGATCAAGACATGCATCAGGCCTCTGACCGGCCGCGTTCCGGACTGGGTGGTGCGGTCGGCCGCGGCGTTCCGAAGGGCCTCGAGAACGACCGCTGGGTCCTGTTGACCGCGTGCTTGCCCATCGGCGGCCACCCATCGGTTGTAGTTGAAGCCGTGGCGAAGCATGCCGCGGACGATCGCGCCAACCCCGAAAGCACCCTCCGCGCCCGCGGTCACGTGAGCGAGCACGTCCCTGATGCGCCATTGGGCGCACAGTGAAGGAGAGTTCCACTGCTCGTCGTCGAGCAGGGCGAGCCGCCCAGCGAGATCGAGCATCTCATCACGTTCCGCGTCCCAAATCTCCATGTCACTCTCCCGTCGTCGGTGCATCCGCCGCTGGAGGCCCCCCGGTTGGAACGCTTCCCCATCTCGGCCCGACGGGCCCCGTCGATCATTGTGCCCCACTACTCGGGGACGGGGTGCCACCTGGTGCCGTGGGACACCTCGAGCATGCCCGGTCGGGAGCGGCCGTCCGGGCCCCTTTCGGCGCGGTTACCGTGGTGAGCGTGACCGGGCTGCAGACCGAGTTCCTTTCACCCTCCCTCGGGGCTATCTCGATCGGATGGGATCACACCAGCGGACGGGGACGATGTGCCTCGCCACGACCCGTGACGAACTCTTGACGTCGCATGATGACCGAGTCCGCTCGCCGGGAGGGTCGGTCGGTTCGGCATGGCGGGGCACCCCCCACGCCCCGCGTCGATCCGGGAGCACCGCGGCCTGTAGGGTCCGAGAACCAGCACGACAAAGGAGTCACCGTGACGCAACGCTCTGTCGAGATCGAAACCGCAGATGGGATCTGCCCAGCCGCGCTCAGCGTTCCCGCTGGAGGAGGGTCCTGGCCGGCGGTGATCATGTTTCCCGACGCCGGGGGGATGCGCGACACCGTGCGTCAGATGGGCGAGCGGTTATCGGAACTGGGCTATGTGGTCCTGGTGCCCGACTTCTACTACCGCAACGGTCCCTACGACCCGGTCGACATGCGCACCGCGTTCTCCAACAAGGAAACCGCGGAGAAGATCATGGGGATGA
>JBKQIP010000045.1:0-5626 GCA_052148295.1 Acidimicrobiales bacterium | reverse complement strand
CCCGGCATCACGGTGGTGGTCGGCCCCAACGGGAGCGGCAAGTCCAACGTGGTGGACGCCGTCACCTGGGTGCTGGGCGCGCAGGGCCCCCGGTCCCTGCGCTCCCAGAAGATGGAGGACGTCATCTTCGCCGGGACGTCGTCCCGCCCCGCCCTGGGCCGGGCCGAGGTCTCGCTGACCATCGACAACGCGTCGGGGAAGCTCCCGGTCGACCTGGCCGAGGTGACGATCACCCGGACCCTGTTCCGCTCGGGCGACAGCGAGTACGCCATCAACGGCGCACCCTGCCGCCTGCTGGACATCCAGGACCTGCTCTCCGACTCGGGGGTGGGCCGCCAGCAGCACATGATCATCGGCCAGGGCCAGCTCGACACCGTGCTCAACGCCCGACCCGAGGACCGCCGGGCCATCATCGAGGAGGCCGCCGGCGTGCTCAAGCACCGGCGCCGCCGGGAGCGGGCCGAGCGCCGGCTGGCCGGCACGGCCGAGAACCTGGAACGCCTGGGCGACCTGGTGCGCGAGGTGCGCCGGCAGATCCGCCCGCTGGAGCGCCAGGCCGCGGCGGCCCGGTCGCACGCCACCACCGCCACCGAGTTGCTGGCCATCCGGCGCTTCCTGGCCGCGGTCGAGCTGGCCGAGCTGGGCGGGCGCCGCCGGGCGGCGGCCCAGGACATGGGGATCTGCCGGGAGGAGGAGCGCGAGCTGCACGCCGTCCTCGAGGCGCTCGACGCCGAGGCCTCGTCCACCACCGCCGAGCTGTCGTCGCGGCGCGAGGAGGACCTGGCCAGCGCGCTGGCCCGGGTGCAGGGCCTGGTCGAACGGGCGCGGGGCTTGTCCGGGGTGCTGCGGGAACGGGGCCGCTCGGTGGTGGCGGCGCTCGATGCCGCGGCCGACGTCGACGTGGTCTCGACCCTCGAGGCCGAGGCGGCCCGCCTCACCGGCGAGATGGCGGAGACGGCCGCCCTGGAGGCGGGCCTCGAGCCCGAGCGGGCCCTGGTGGCCGGCGACGTCGGCGCGCTCGAGCGCGAGGAGGCGGAGCTGGGGCAGCGCTGGGCCGACGTGCTGGGCGGCGACTCGCCGGACGAGGCCGCGGCCAAGCTGGCGGCCCGGCAGGAGGCGGCCACGACCGCCGCCGAGCGGGAGCGCCAGGCCATGGCGGACCTCGACGAGCGCCTGGCCGACCTGGACACCCGGCACAGGGCGGCGGCGGTGCGGGCCGACCTCCTGAGCCGCGACGCCGCCGGCCTGGGGGAGACGGGCGCCCGCCTCGACGCCGAGGTGACGGCGCGGGCGGCGGCGCTCGAGGAGGCGACGGACCGGGCCGCCGTGGCCGAGCGCACGGCCGACGCGGCGGAGCAGGCCCGCCACCGCTCGGGGGCCCGCGCCGAGGCGCTCGACCGGGCCCTGCGCGACCTCCGGGGCGGCGGCGGGCGGGACCTCCTCGACGGCGTCGACGGCGTGCTGGGCTCGCTGGTCGACCTGGTCGAGCTGGACGAGGGATGGGGACCGGCCTTCGAGGCCGCCGCCGGCGCCAGCATGGCCGCCATCGTGGTCGACGGCCGACGCTCCGCCCACGAGGCGTTGACCACGCTGCGCCAGCAGGGCGCCACCGGAGCGGTGCTGGCCCCGCGGTCGGCCAGCCCCGTCAGCGAGGTGGCGCTCCTGCCGGCGGGAAGCCGGGCCCAGTGGGTGCGGCGCCACGTCCGGGCCCGCCAGGGCGGTGCCGCGGCCGAGTCGGTGCTCGATGCCCTGGTCGGCCGGGCCGTCCGGGTCGACGGCTGGGAGGAGGCCATCGACCTCTCCCTCGAGCGCGACGACCTGGTCGTGGTCACCCCCGAGGGCGACCGCTTCGCCGCCTCGGGCTGGCGGGTGCGCTCGGGCAGCGGCGTGGTCACGGCCGCCGCGGTGGAGGAGGCCCGGCGCCGGGCCGACGCCGCCGCGTCCGACGCCGACGCCGTGCGGGCCCAGCTCACGCAGGCCCGGTCCGACCTGGCCCGGGCCCGCGACGACCGGGCCGCGGCCGTGCGGGAGGCCGATCGCCACGCGGCGCGGCGGGCCACCGTCACGGCCGACGAGGAGCGCACCACCGAGGAGCAGCGCCGCCTGGGCGCCGAGCTCGAGGCGGTCCAGCGGAGCCGTGGGGCCGCCGAGGAGCGCCTGCGCCGGGCCGAGGCCGAAGCGGAGCGCCTCGACCGGGCCCGGCCCCGGCTCGAGGAGGCGGCGGCGGCCTGGCAGCTGCTGACGCTGCGACGCCAGGCCACCGTGGCCCGGCTGCAGGAGCTGGACATGCGCCAGGCCGGCCTGGCCGAGCGCGGCCGGGTGCTGGCCGGCCGCCAGGCCGAGGTCGAGCGGCGCCTGTCCGGGCACGCCGAGGAGCGGGCGACCGCGGCCTCGCGCCGCCAGCGCCTGGAGTCCGAGGGGATGGCGCTCGGACGCCTGGACGCGCTGGTCGAGGGCGAGCGGTCCCGGCTGGAGGCCATCCTCGATGCGCTCCGGCACGACTACAAGGACCAGGTCGATGCCGTGCGGGCCGGGGGCGAGCGCCTCGAGCAGCTGCGCCAGGACCGCCACACCACCGACCAGCGGCTCGAGGCGGTGCGCACCCGCACCCGGGCCCTGGACCTCGAGACCAACGAGGTCTCGCTGCGGATGGAGGCACTGCACGAGCACATCGGCCGCGACCTGGGGACGACCCCCGAGGACCTGGTCGGGCTGCCCGAGCCCGAGGTCCCGGAGGGCACCACCCTGACCCAGCACGCCGAGGAGCTCGAGCGCAAGCTGGCCGCCCTGGGCCCGGTCAACCCCCTGGCCCTCGAGGAGCTGTCCACCCTGGAGGAGCGGCACAAGGAGCTCGAGGTCCAGGTGGACGACGTGCGCGGGGCGCGGCGCGAGCTCCACGAGGTGGTGCGCACGCTGGACGACGAGATCATGACCTCGTTCGCCGCCGCCGCCGCCGACGTCAACGAGCACTTCTCCGCGCTGGTGGCCCTGCTCTTCCCCGGCGGCACGGGCCGCCTGGTGCTGAGCGACCCCGACGACCTGCTCAACACCGGCGTCGAGATCGAGGTGCGGCCGGCCGGCCGCAACGTCCGGCGGGTGTCGCTCCTCTCGGGCGGGGAGCGCTCCATGGCCGCCCTGGCCTTCCTCTTCGCCGTCTTCCGCAGCCGGCCGTCGCCCTTCTACCTGATGGACGAGGTCGAGGCCGCGCTCGATGACGTCAACCTCAACCGCTTCCTCGGCCTGGTCCGCCAGTTCCGCCACGAGGCCCAGCTCCTCATCGTCACCCACCAGAAGCGGACCATGGAGACCGGCGACGCCCTCTACGGCGTGACCATGGCACCGGGGGGCTCCTCGCAGGTGGTCAGCCAGCGGGTCGAGCCCGCGCCCGAGAACGAGCCGGCGTGACCGTCCTCCTCGTCGTCCTCGCCGTGGTGGTGGTCCTGGTGATCGTGGTGGCCGCCCTGTACCTCGTCACCCGCTCCCGGCGGGCGCCCCAGCCCGAAGCCCCGCCCCCGCCCGAGGCCCCGCCCCCGCCCGAGGCGCCGCCCGAGCCCCCGCCCCAGGTCGAGGCCCCGCCCCAGGTCGAACCGCCGGCCGAGGCGCAGCCGCCGACCTACCGCAGCCGACTGGGCAGCGTCCGCGGGCTGTTCAGCGGGACCGTGTCCGCGCTGCGCAGCCGGGGCATCGACCAGGGGACGTGGGACTCGCTCGAGGAGGCCCTCATCCGGGCCGACGTGGGCGTGGCCACCACCGATGCGCTCCTGGCCGGCCTGCGCAGCCGGGTCGAGGCCCGGGAGATCGGCAGCGGCGACGACCTCCTGGCCGCCCTGGGCGGCGAGATCCGGTCGCTCCTGGCGGTGGCCGGGTCGCGGGAGTTGCGTTTCGACGGCACGCCCGCCTCACCCGACGTGTGGCTGATCGTCTGGGTCAACGGTGTGGGCAAGACCACCACCATCGGCAAGCTGGCCCGGCAGGAGACGGCGGCCGGGCGCAAGGTCCTGCTGGCGGCGGGGGACACCTTCCGGGCCGCCGCGGCCGACCAGCTGGCCCAGTGGGCCAGCCGCACCGGGGTCGACATCGTGCGCGGGGCCGAGGGCGGGGACCCCAGCGCCGTCGTCTTCGACGCCGTGCAGCGGGCCGCCGCCCGGGGCAACGACCTGGTCCTGGCCGACACGGCGGGCCGCCTGCACACCAAGGTCAACCTGGTCGAGGAGCTCAAGAAGATCCGGCGGGTGGCCGACCGCGATCCCGGCAACGTCACCGAGGTCCTGCTCGTGCTCGACGCCACCACCGGTCAGAACGCCCTGGTCCAGGCGCGCCAGTTCACCGACGCCGTCGCCGTCACCGGGATCGTGCTGACCAAGCTCGACGGCACGGCCAAGGGCGGCATCGTCATCGCCGTCCAGCGCGAGCTCGGCCTCCCGGTGAAGCTGGTGGGGTTGGGCGAGGGCCCCGACGACCTGGTGGCCTTCGATCCCGAGGCCTTCGTCGACGCCCTACTCGGGTGAGTCGAGGTAGGCCTCGGTCAGCCAGCCCCGCAGCTCGTCGTCGAGGTCCTCGGGGCCCCGGAGGTTGGCCACGTGGTGGTAGCGACCATGGTAGGGCTGCACCTTCCGGATGATGGTGGGGTGCCGCACCGGGCGCCGCAGCGAGAACGACAGCGCCACCCAGCCGGTCAGGGGGCGCAGCTGCGCGAAGGAACGGGAGCGCTTGAGGAAGATCCCGACCGACACCGGCTCGACGTGCACCGGCCCCACGGTGTCGAGGTGACGCATGACGGCCTCGTAGATCGGGCGCTCCCGCTCGGGCCCGGTCGAGAAGTACTCCTCGAGCGACAAGGCCGGTGCGCACTCGTGCCCCTGGTTGACCCGGGCGAACCGCCGCCGGCACGTCGGGCACGTCCACGCCGTCATTCTGCCATCTTGCCCGCGCCCGGCAGCCATTAGCCTGGGTCACCATGTTCGACGGCCTGTCCACCCGCCTGGAGCGGATCTCCACCCGCCTGCGGGGCAAGGGCCGCATCAGCGAGGCCGACCTCGAGGAGGCCCTGGGCGAGATCCGTACCGCCCTGCTCGAGGCCGACGTCGAGCTGTCGGTGACCCGCCGCTTCTGTGACGGCATCCGGCTCCGGGTCAGCGCGGAGTCCCTCTCCAAGAGCCTCACCCCGGGCCAGCAGGTGGTCAAGGCGGTCCACGAGGAGCTGGTCGGGGTGCTGGGGGGCGAGACCCTCAAGATCACCTACGCCTCCCGGCCGCCCACCGTCGTGCTGATGGCCGGCCTGCAGGGCTCGGGCAAGACCACCGCCTCGGCCAAGCTGGCCAGCTGGTGGAAGCAGCAGGGGCGCAACCCGCTCCTGGTCGGGGCCGACCTGCAGCGGCCGGCCGCGGTGGAGCAGCTCCGGATCCTGGGCGACCAGGCCGGCGTCACCGTGTTCAGCGAGCCCACCGATCCCGTCGCGGTGGCCCGGGCCGGTGTGGCCGAGGCCCAGCGACTGGGCCGCGACGTCTGCATCATCGACACGGCCGGGCGACTCACCATCGACGCCGACCTCATGTCCGAGATCCGGGGCATTTCGGCCGCCACGGGGCCGCATTACACGTTCCTGGTCATCGACGCCATGATCGGC
>JBKQIP010000044.1:0-22722 GCA_052148295.1 Acidimicrobiales bacterium | reverse complement strand
CACGTGCTCCACTCGATCTTCTGGAAGAACCAGAGCCCGGACGGGGGCGACAAGCCCGACGGCGCGCTGGGCACATCAATCGACGAGAACTTCGGCTCCTTCGACAAGTTCAAGGCCCATTTCACGCAGGCCACCTCCACTATCCAGGGCTCGGGTTGGGGCGTCTTGGCCTACGAGCCACTGGCCGGCCGCTTGATCGTCGAGCAGGTCTACGACCACCAGAGCAGCGTCGGCCAGAGCTCGGTGCCGCTCCTCGTCTTCGACGCCTGGGAGCACGCCTTCTACCTGCAGTACAAGAACGTGAAGGCCGACTTCTTCGCCGCGCTGTGGAACGTCGTCAACTGGTCCGACGTGGCCGCCCGCTACGAGGCTGCCAAGAAGCTCAGCGTCTGATCACCCGGCCGGGTCAACCCGGCCGGGTCACCCGGCCGGGTTGAGACCGGGCCCGGCCCCGTCGCCCAGGGGCAGGTGCTGCTCACACATGCGCCGGGTGGGGTCGACCGTCAGGTCGGTGTCCCGCAACGGGGCCCCGCAGACTTCACACGAGCCGTAGCTGCCGTCGGTCAGCCGATCGAGCGCCCGGTCCACGTCGTCCAGCACCGCCTGGGAATGGGCCAGCTCGGTCTCGTAGCGCTCCTCCACCAGGGCAGGGTAGCGCGACGCCGGGTGCGGCTCCCTATCCTTGGCGCGTGAGCCTGCACGCGCGCGCACTCCCTCCCACGGCCGCCCTGGTCGGAGCGGGCCGCGCCGTGCCCTGCCTCGACGGCCGCGATCGCCCCTACCGGGACCTCGATTGCGCGGCATCGACACCGGCCTTGGCCGTGGTAGCCGACGCGGTGGCCGACTTCCTGCCGTGGTACTCCAGCGTGCACCGGGGAGCCGGGTACAAGTCCCGGTATGCCACTGCGGCCTACGAGGGCGCCCGTGATCGCGTGCACCACTTCGCCCGCAGGGCGGGCGACGGTGACGTGGTCGTGCTGTGCCGCAACACCACCGAGGCCATCAACCACCTGGCCTACCGCCTCGGGTTCGCCGCCGACGACGTGGTGGTGACGACGGTGGTCGAGCACCACGCCAACCTGCTGCCGTGGGCCCGGGTGGCCCGGCGGCGCTGGGTGGAATGTGGCTCCGACGGGACGTTCGGCGTGGACGACGTGACCGCCGTCCTCGACGCGGGGCGCCGTCCGGCCCTGCTCGCCCTCACCGGTGCGTCGAACGTCACCGGGTGGCTCCCGCCCGTGGCCGAGATCTGCGCCGAGGCCCACGCCCGCGGCATTCGCGTCCTGCTCGACGCGGCGCAGCTCGCTCCCCATCGGCCGCTCCCCCCCGAAGCCGACTTCATCGCCTTCAGCGGCCACAAGCTCTACGCCCCCTACGGCGCCGGCGCGCTGATCGGGCCGAGGAGCGTGTTCGCCACCGGGGACCCCTTCCTGGCCGGCGGGGGCGCGGTCGACCTGGTCGATCTGGACGAGGTCATCTGGACCGATCCGCCCGAACGCGAGGAGGCCGGGTCTCCCAACGTGATCGGCGCGGTGGCCTTCGGCGCGGCCATGGAGGAGCTGGAGCGCCTGGGCTGGGATGCCATCGGCGGGCACGAGGCGGCCCTGGCGACCAGGCTGCACGAAGGCCTGCGCACCATAGAGGGCGTGCGGGTGCTCGGACCGGGACCGGACACCGACACGCTGTCCGTCGCCGCCTTCACCGTGGAGGGGATGCACCACGCGCTGGTGGCGGCCCGGCTCAGCGCCGAGTGGGGCATCGGGGTGCGCCACGGGTGCTTCTGCGCCCACCCCTACCTCCTGCGCCTGCTCGGCGTGGGGCCCGAGGGGGTGGCCGAGGCACGTGCCGCCGTACAGCGCGGGGACCGTCGGGGCATTCCGGGGGCCGTCCGGGCCAGTTGCGGTCTCGGGACCTCCGGGGACGACGTCGACGTCCTGCTCGAGGCCCTGCGCGCGCTGGCCAGCGGGCACCCGGCGCCCGTGCCCTATCGGCAAGACCCGGTGACCGGTGACTTCTGGCCCGACGGCGGGGTGCTGGGATGGCGTGAGGCCGATCGTCCCGCCGGTGCGGCGTGTGCCCGCGGCTGACCGTCGTCACCGGCGGCAGACCACCCGCCGATCACACCCGCCGATCAGACGCTGTAGACGGCACGAGCCCGGAAACGCAGCGGTCGCTCCCCCAGTTCCTCGAGGTAGTGGGCGGTCCACCCGGCGATCCGGGCCACGGTGAAGATGGTGCGCCCGGCATCGGGCGGCATGCCGGTGCCCCAGCTGAGCGCGGCCAAGGCCAGGTCGCAATTGGGTGGCGCCACCTCATGGGCGGCGGCCAGATCCATGACGTTGCGCAACAAGGCACGCCGCGGGCCGGTCAGCAGCGGCTCGACCAGCGGCAGCAGCGCGTCGAACCGGGGGTCGCCATCGGTGTACACCATGTGCCCGAACCCGGGCAGCGAGGTGTGCCACCGCAGCGCGTCGTTGAGCGCCCGCGGCGCCCCGTCACGCTCGGCCGCCACCAGCAGCTCGTAGGCCAGCTGGCTGGCCCCACCGTGCAAGGGCCCCGCCAGGGTGGCCAGGCCGGCCAGCAACGCGTCGTAGAGGTCGGCCCGCGTCGACGCCGCCACCCGCACGGCGAGCGTGGACGTGGCCAGTTCGTGGTCCGCCATGAGGATGAGGGCGGCACTCACGGCGGCCGTCATCGGCGGCGACCGCCGCCCGACCAGCCGTCCGGCCAGGCGGTCGGCGATGGGAGCGGCGGAGCTCTCGTCGGGGTGCTCCTTCCCGACGACGCCCACCAGTGCGGCGATGACCCGCCGGGCCGAGCGGGCCACGGCGGCCGGCCGCGTGTCGGCGCGGAGCGGATCGCCGGCGCCGCACATGACCAGGGCCCAGCGCATGCGGGCGAGCGTGTCGGTCAGGGGCACGGTGCCAAGCGCAGGCGCGTCCCAGTCGCCGTCCACCTCGGTCTGCCACAGCAGGGCCGCCACTGCTTCGAAGGACAGGACGGGGGCCAGTGCGGTGGCCGGACGGCCCCGGTAGGCCGGACCGTCCTCACGGAGCTGGGTGACCCCGGTGGTGACGGTGGCCAGCCGGTTCTCGACCCCGGGCCCACCCTGGCGTCGTCGGGCCAATCGTTCGATGTCGGCCAGCGCGAAGAGGCTGCGGCGGCTGCCCGGCTCGCGGTGGGAGTGCAGCAAGCCGCGACTGACGTAGGCGTACAGCGTGGTCACCTTGACGCCGAGCCGGCGGGACGCCTCCTCACTGGACAGCATCCGTTCCACGGCGCCACTCTACATTGACTTGATCAACATTTACATTCAGCCCGGGCGGGGGCATAGTGGCTCCATGGAGACCGTCGTACGTGACCTCATGACCTCGCCCGCCGTGACGTGCACCAGCACCGATACCCTCGCCGCGGCCGCTCAGAAGATGCGGGCGGCGGACACGGGATCGGTCATCGTGACCGAGCGGGACAAGGTCGTCGGGATCTTGACCGAGCGCGACCTCCTGAGGGCGGCGGCATCCGACACTCGCCCCGACCACGAGCCCGTCGGTCTGTGGATGACGCCCCAGCCCGACGTCCTCCGCCCGGACGAGAAGGTGGACGCGGCCTGGGCCAGCCTGACCGCCCACCACTACCGGCACCTGCCGGTGGTGGACGGGGACGACCTCGTCGGCGTGGTCTCCTTGCGCGATCTGACGGGCTTGGCCCGCATCCGTCCGGCCGGCGAGACCAGCGTCGAGGTGCCCCCCGGCCTCGAGGGCGTCGTGGTGGCCGAGACCGGTGTGGGCGACGTGCGCGGGCAGGAGGGCTTCTTCCACTACCGGCAGTACTCGGCCGTCGACCTGGCCGCACGGCGGTCCTTCGAGGACGTCTGGCACCTCTTGTTCCGGGGGGAGCTGCCCGATGCCGCCACCTCGGCCGCCTTCTCGGCGCGGGTGCGACGGCGGCGCACCATGCCGCCGGGCCTGACCCAGCTGCTGCCGGACCTGGCCCGTCAGGGGGCCCCGCTCGACGTCCTCCGCAGCGCCGTCTCGGTGCTCGGCGCCGAGTTGGACTGGCGCCCGACCCTTGACCTCTCGGCCGACGAGCTGTACGAGCAGGCCCTCGGCCTGTGCGCCGTCGTGCCGACCATCTTGGCCGCCGCTCACCGGCTGCGCGCAGGCCTGGAGCCCCTGCCTCCGCGGGAGGACCTCGATTTCGCCGCCAACTACCTCTTCATGCTGACCGGCGAGGTGCCGGGCGCGGCCCATGCCCGCGCCATCGAGCAGTACATGATCCTGACCATCGACCACGGCTTCAATGCGTCGACCTTCACCGCCCGGGTCATCACCTCGACCGGAGCCGACCTGGCCGCCGCCGTGGTGGGGGCGATCGGGGCCCTGTCGGGCCCGCTCCACGGCGGGGCGCCGAGCCGGGCCCTCGACATGCTCGACGCCATCGGCACCCCGGACCGGACCGAGGCCTACCTGCGGCCCCTCGTCGAGCGGGGCGAGCGCATCATGGGGTTCGGCCATCGGGTCTACAAGACCGACGATCCCCGCTCGGTCCTGCTCCGGGGGGTGGCCCAGGAGCTCGGCGGGCCGTTGGTCGACTTCGCGGTCCAGGTGGAGCGCACCACGGTCGACCTCCTGGCCGAGCTGAAGCCCGGCCGGGAGCTGTACGCCAACGTCGAGTTCTACGCCGGCGTGGTCATGTACCTCTGTGGCATCCCCCGCCACATGTTCACCCCCACCTTCGCCACCGGGCGGACCATCGGCTGGAGCACCCATATTCTGGAGCAGGCGTCCCACAACCGGCTGATCCGGCCGGCGGCGCGCTACGTCGGGCCACCCCCGCCCCGGCCCGTACCCGCTCCCTGACCCTCCGTCCTCCTCCCGCCCCGCTGGCGGGGCCGCCCCCCATGGCCGTTTCGGGGCCGCCGCTCCGGATGCCGGGACCTCACATGGGACCTCCACGGAGGGTGCTTTGCGTGAAAAGCACGTGAGTTTGTAAACCCGATGTAATTGGTTATAGTTCTCTCGCGCACGAGCGCATTCATCGACACGGAGGGTGGATTGACAATGCTTGGAAGATTCGACTTCGCCCGGCCCAGGGCACGCTCGGTCACCAGTCGGCGTGGCTTCAAGATCGTGGCGGCAACCCTGTTCGCCTCGGCCAGCGCACTGCTGCTCGGAGCCCTGCCGGCCGGAGCCGTCAACACGCCGGCCGAGAACAACGTCATCATCGGCAGCGGTTCCCAGGCCGCCTATTCGACGCTGCAATCGCTCGAGAACCTCTTCAACCTGGCGCCGGGATGCACGCTGTATGTGCCCCAGCCCAACTCCACCAATCCCCAGGAGGAGAATTTCGCCTGCGCCACGCCTCCCACCACAGCAGCCAACCCCGAGAACCCCTACGGCGACGTGGCGACCGAGGAGCCGCCGCTCGGGTCGAACACCGGGATCAGCGAGCTCGAGAACTCGGGCGCGCACGGGGCCACGGCGACCAACAGCGGCGCCAGCATCAACGTGTTCCAGGGCATCAACTTCGCCACCTCGTCCCGGGCCATCGGCACCTCGGACCTCAAGGGCCTCAACTTCGTGGCCTACGCCGAGGACGGCGTGACCTGGTTCAACTACACCGAGGTCGCGAACGTGGCCACCCCGTCGTCCGCGGTGACCAACCTGTCCCAGGCGCAGCTGGAGGACATCTACAACGGCACGTACACCAACTGGGACCAGGTCGGCGGGGCGGATGCGCCGATCGTCGTGTTCTCGGCCCAGGAGGGTGCCGGCGTCCAATCGGTCTTCAAGACCTTCTTGGGATTCGACCCCTCGTTGTCGACCAACAAGGTGAACTGCTACACGCCGTCCGGTGGCACCAACACGTGCGTCGGACCGGCGGTGATCGGCCAGAACGAGGACAAGCAGATCGCCACGACGGCCTTCGGGGGGACCCAGAAGCCCTTCGTCGGGGACAAGAACCCTGACTGGGGTGGCTCCTCCGCGAACAACAATGAAATCGAGTCGGACGCCATCTACTTCTTCTCGTACGGCGACTACACGGCTTCGTGCAAAGGCAACGTCAAAAACTGCGGAGGAAGCCCGCTGGCCACCGGCACGACCAACGCGGTGGAGTCGATCAACGGCGTAGCCCCCAACGAGCAGACCATCCTCGACGGACAGTTCCCGGTGGACCACTACCTCTTCAACGTGTACTCCGACGGGTCCAACGCCAACATCCCCGCCGCCACGGCCGCCACGCTGAACTTCGCCAGTGAGATCGGCTTCATCTGCAACCCCAACAAGGGTTCGTCGACCGCCATCAAGGACCCGGCCACCGGGAAGACGTACCTCAGCGAGATCCAGACCGACATCGAGAACGCGGGCTTCTACCCGCTGTCGGCGGGAGCGGCTGACGGCACGGTCAACCAGACCCCGATGGACGAAGGGATGGTGACCAACCCGGCCAGCCAATTGCTGGACGAGACGACGGGCGGACAGGGCGCGGGGCAACCGTCCACGGACCCGGGGTATGCCCAGTACAAGCCGTACGACACCTTCGCCCCCACGGGGCCCAACAACGACCCCTCGGGCTACTGCCTGACCAGCACCACCGACAACAACGCCAGCTCGTAACCCCTCGGCGAGTCGCAGTCGGTAGTCCGGGGCCCACCTCGGATCGGTCTCAGGCCGATCCCGGGTGGGCCCCGGCGCGTGGGCTCCGTCGGTACGCCACCACCATGCCGATCAGTACGAACCGCTATGCCGATCAGAACGAGAGGGAGCACGCCCAGCTGGTTCGGGCCGTCGCCACCGGCGCCGTCGAGAGCCCCCCGGGCTGAGTGACCGGGCCGGCACGGTGGGACGGACCGGCCGGCGCGAGGGCCACACCGCGGGCCGGATGCAGGCGGCGGTCCCGGGTGATCACCAGGCGCGATGCGCCGACGAACCGAGGAGCCCCTCCACCAGTGAGAGCGGAATCGGCTTCACCTGCGACGGAGGTGGTGCCGTGATGGTGACGGGAACGTCGTAGCCGGTGACATCGACGGTGGCCGTGAGGGCGAACGGGCCCTTCGGCGTGTCAACCGATGTGGCCACCGTGGCCCGAACCAGGTGATTCGTGGCGTCGGCCCAGAGGCTCGCCGTCACCGAGTGGTCGCCGACCCGGGAGGGCAGCTGGGCGACGATCTTCTCGCCGGAAGCCTGGACCCCGTCCACCGTGGCCCCGCCCAGCGGGCTCACCGTGGCGTGCCGGGTCTCGGCCGACGACACCACCGAGTTCACGTCGGCCAGGAACGTCGCCACTTTGGTGAACATCCCCGGCACGGCCGACGCGGCCTGCGACGGCAACGCCAAAGAGATCCACGGCGCCCCCACCATGGACGACAGGCTCGGCACGTTCAGGTAGACCGTGTTCCCGACCAGCACGGCGTCGACCACCTCCGGCGACGACGACCCGCCGGGGATCAGCTGGGCCACGGTGCCCGGCACGTCGACGACGACCGACGCGGCGTCGTCGGCCAGATCGGCCTCACCGGTGCCGCTCAGCGTGATGGCCGAAGGCGTGAGCCCGCTGACCGAGAGGGTGAAGCTGAACTGCGCCGTGGTCACCGCATCGGTGGAGACGGTCCGGACACCTCTCGCCGTGCGGGACGAAGCCCCCACCGCACTGACCACCCCGACCGTCACGCCGATTCCCAGCGCGACCACCAACCCGGCGCCCGCCAGTCGCTTGGCTCTCGCCCCTTCTCTCACCGGAATCCCCCCTTCACGCTCGCCGCGGCGCGAGCGGCCGAATGCCGCAAGCCTACGACAGACGACCGGGCCGGACCCGTCGCGTCGAAGTCCGGTGGGGGCAGGCGGTAGGCGCGGGTACCGGATCTGCCGTCAGAAGGTCCCGATGGAAACCGAGCAGGTTGCGATCTCGGGCGTTGATGCCGCCAATCGAGGCGCCTCGGCTACGGGGAGTGACGAGTGAAACGCAGGAGTACCTTCTCCCGGCTGTAGTAGTCCATCCAGTCCCAAAGGTCGCTCGTATGGTCGTGCCCGTGGCGATGCGCCGACACCGGGACAAACCCCAGCTTCAAGTTGGCTACTGACACCGAGAAGCCAGCGTGCTCGAAGTCCCTGGCCACCTCGTCGAGCGCGTAGAGCCTTGGTAGGCCAAGTTCGGCTGCGTTATGTGCGTGCCATGACGACATCATCGGACTCGCCGCGTGAACGCCCATGACCGCGAAGTACGACCCTCCCGGCCTCAGGACGCCAAAGAGATCTGCGGCGTGGGCTGGAAGATCGTCCAAGAGATAGAGGACCTCGTGGCTGAAGGCGACGTCGAATTGTCCCCATCCCTCGGGTACGTTGTGGGCAACCTCGAAGGTGAGCGGCATTTCTGCGGCCAGTCGGCGGGCATCGGCGATGGCGCCTGGGGCCGGGTCGTAGCCGTAGCCCTCCGCAATGTTCGCGGCGGCGACGAGCAGACGTAGGAACCCTCCACGATTGCAGCCCACGTCGAGCACCCGGCTTCCCCTCAGGTCCGTGTCGATGGTGTCGAGCATTGCCTTCCAAATGAAGCCGTGCTCGTCTTGCATGGCCTCATCATCGGCCGCGCCACGCCAATACCCGTCACTCATTGCCCGGGGCCTTCAGGTGCGATAGGGGGCCCGCGAGCACCTCGTCGCCTCGGAGGGCAGGCCGATGCTGGGTCCGGGACGGGGTCGGAGTCACGAAGAGGAAGGTCGCGGGCTTGGTCATGCGCGGCCTGTGCCAGGCGCCGGCAGGGACGATTGCACCTTCGCCGGGGCACCATTGGACACTCACGCTGACTCGCTGGTGTTCGGCGAGTAGACGAGGAGCACGACCCCGCTCCGGAATTGCTCAAGACGGACCAGGGTCAAGTGCGGGGCTCCCGTGATCGGCTCGAACAGGTGCTGCCCCCCACCGGTCGCAACGGGCGTGAGCAGCAGATGGAACTCGTCGATCAGCCCGTTCTCCATCAGAGGAACATCGAGTTGACCATTCCCGTACTTGACGATGTCGCCCGTCGAGCGTCTCTTGAGATCCAACACGAACCTGGCAACATCTCCTTCGATCCGTTGAGCATTCCAACCAAGATCCCGGAGCGTCCTCGTTGCCACGTACTTCGGGATGGCATTCATGCGGTCGACGAAGAAACTCGACGGCATCGCCGGATAGGCCGCCGAGAGCCCTTCGTACGTCTTTCTGCCCAGGAGCAGTGCGCCGGCCTCGGCCAACATCCTGGTTGCATACTGCGCGTGCTGGTCGTCGAGGTAGGGGAAGGCCCAGTCGACGGACCCGATCTCACCTCCGAGGGACACATGAATCACTTCAACGAGCTTGCTCATGGTCGATGCGGGGTCTTCCGGTACGTCAGGTAGAAATCGACGGTGAAGTGCTCACCGTCTTCAGCCTTCTCCCAGCAGCCGGTGATCGTACGACCATCCTCGCTGATCCTCCCTGCGAAGCGCTGCCAAACCTGCCCGTCGGGCCCCTTCGCCTCCACCGCCCACTCGCCCACCAGCGGCTCCAGTGCCAGAAGCGCCTGCTCTGCTACGGGTTGCTCCATCGTGTCGTCCTCCCGAAGGCCCGATCATGCACCAGTGGCGCTCACCCACGTGAGACGACCGGCCGTACCCAATATCATCGCCAACCGGTCCGACCTTCCTTTCCTGCCCGTCGGCGCTGCCCCAGAGATGGCAGTGGCGCGCTCCCTCCGGGCCGCGTTCGGAGGCACGCTCGGCGAAGGTTCAGAGATACCGTGGGGACTCGTCTTCAAGCCCGACGTTCGTCAAGAGCCTCAATGAACTTTTTTGGCGCGACCGCGCGGAAGGCTTCTTCGCAGATGTGCGTGGCTTCATCCCAATCGATGGCGACGTCAAGTCGAACTCCGAGCCAGCCCCGCCCCCCGACATACGGTGGCCGGAAGAATCGGTCGGGCTCGGTCAAAACGAGTTCATCCTGGACGCCCGGCGGAGCCGCACACCACAAATGAGGAAACCGGTGATCGTGGTGGCCGTCGAGCCACAGCGTCAGGAATTGTTTCCCCACGAAGAACGCCGGCGCTCCGTGGCTCAGCTTCTCCGTCACGCCGGGGAGAGCCATGCAAATCGCGCGGAATCGCTCTTCGAGGTCCGCGGGCGCCATCAAAAGGATTGTAACTTCCGGCCCGCCTCGTCGCGAAGGGCAAAGCAAGGGAAATCGCCCACTCCTTGCCACTCTCACGGTAGCGCGCACGGGGCGCTTGCGGCAAGGGCCCGGTCGGCGCGCACAATCTCCGGCTCGAACCAGAGGATGCGGAGAGAGGACGGGCTGGCGTATGGCCGACCATGTGGTGGTGATCGCCGGAGGCGGTCCGACGGGGATGATGCTGGCGGCCGAGTTGGCGTTGGCGAAGGTGGATGTCGCGGTCGCTGAGCGGCGCTCCGATCATGTGCTTGTCGGCTCACGGGCCGGAGGTTTTCACTCGCGCACGATCGAAGTGCTTGATCAGCGCGGGGTTGCTGATCGGTTCCTCGCCGAAGGTCAGGTGGCTCAGGCCGCCATGATCGGCACCACCGTCTTGGACATGAGCGACTTCCCGACACGTCATCCCTATTCGCTGGGGATCTGGCAGAACCAGATCGAGCGGATCATGGCCGACTGGATCGCCGAGCTGTCGGTGCGGATGTACTACGAACGTGAGGTGACGGGCTTCGCTCAGGACGATACCGGCGTCGACGTCGAGCTGGCCGACGGCGAATCGCTGCGGGCGCAGTATCTCGTCGGGTGCGACGGAGGGCGCAGCGTCATCCGTAGAGCCGCGGGCATCGAGTTCTTCGGGTGGGATCCGACCAGGAGCAACCTGATCGCCGAAGTCGAAGTGACCGAAGAACCGCCGCCGGGCATTCGCCATGACGCCATCGGCGTCCACGGCCTCCACCGGATGGAGGACGGCCGGACGGTGCGGGTCGTCGTGACCGAGCGGGAGCTTGGGCCGAGCAGCGAGCCCAGCCTGCGCGAACTGAGCCAGGCGCTCATCACCGTCTACGGCACCGACTTCGGGATCCACAGTCCCACCTGGATCTCGAGGTTCACCGACATGACACGTCAGGCCGCGGCGTACCGCGCGGGACGAGTCCTCCTCGCCGGCGACGCCGCGCACGTGCATTACCCGGCGGGTGGACAGGGGCTCAGCCTCGGCGTGCAGGATGCGGTGAATCTGGGATGGAAGCTGGCTCAGGTGGTCAACGGCGCCTCCCCGGAGAGACTCCTTGACACCTATCAGGAGGAGCGCCACCCGGTCGCTGCCCGCGCGCTTCGGCACACGATGGCTCTGGGCGTGCTCCAGCGCGCCGACGAGCGCATGATGGCCCTGGTTGATCTGGTGTCGCAGCTGGCGCTCATGGACGAGCCTCGCAAACGGCTCGCCGGTGTCATCTCCGGGCTGGATATTCGGTACGACCTCGGCGAGGGTCACCCCCTGCTCGGACGCCGCATGCCCGATCTGGACCTCGTCGCCGCCGACGGACCGCTGCGGGTCTTCACCTTGCTGCACGAGGCCGAGGCGGTGCTGCTCAATTTCGGTGAGCCCGGCGGTCTTGACATCACTCCATGGGCTGCCCGGGTCCAGCTGATCGATGCCGATTACGTCGGCCCCTGGGAGCTTCCCGTACGTGGCGTGGTCACCGCCCCCACCGCCGTGTTGATCCGGCCCGACGGATATGTCGCCTGGGTGGGGGAGGGCACGGATACCGGATTGCGTGAAGCGCTCACGACCTGGTTCGGAACACCGTGACGAGACCCGGTGAGGACGATCGTGACGTGGATCGGGTCGGAACCGCACGACACGCTGAGGTCACCCCTCGTCATCACCAGCGCTACACCCGGTAAAGCTTGGCCGCGTTCTCGCCCATCACCTTGCGCCGCGCCTGCCGGCGGCCCTTGCTCCGGAGCCTCAGGTGGTGCTGGTCTCGATTCCGGCACCTTGGGATTGGCCGAGCGCCCCCGTCTGAATCTCGACCTGGGCATCGACGTCATCGACCGTCGGAGGGTGGCGTTACCGGTCTGGCCTCCCGCCACATGAGCCAGACGTTCGGTGCGCCGTTCGAGAGCTGCTTCGTGCCAATGACCTCGAATCCATGCCGACGGTAGAACGGGACGTTGCTCTCCTTCTGCGTCTCGAGGTAGGCGGGAAGGCCGTCGGCGTCGCAATGGCCCAAGACCGGGGCCAGGACAGCCGAGGCGATGCCGCGCCTCTGCCAGTCGGGATGTGTGCCCAGCCCTTCGAGGTACCAGTGGGGCTCGGATGGGTGCACGTCCGCCAACTCGATCAGAACGCCCAGGGCACGATCGACCCTCTCACCCGCGGCCTCAGCGAATGGTCCGGCCATCATCCCGATCTGCTCCTCGGAGAAGGCCCACGCTTCCGGAGGCGCCCACACGGCCGTGCAAACACCATCATCGGTCGTGTAGACGCTTTCGTGAATCATGCATGCGCGAATCATGCAGTCGAACAACAGCGTGGCCCGCCGGTCAAAGTTGTCGGGAGGAAGCATCCAGGTGATCAACGGGTCGTCCTCAAATGCCCGCATTTGGACATGGGCCATTTGAGGAAGATCGTTGAGCGTTGCCAGTCGTACTGTCGTCACTGGATCACTGTATTCAACCCAGGATCTGGAGTCGGCCTGTCCCGAAATGCCGAGGGCGAGCACACGGGCCGAGGCCCCAGTCTGGCGCATCCCTTTGCGGCCTCTCTGGCCGCAGCACCCAATATCCTTGGTCAACAGATGACCCGGATTCGCACCCTCAACGCCGATGACTGGCAGGACATCCGAGAGGTCCGTCTCCGGTCCTTGATGGACGCGCCGGAGGCATTCACCTCGACCTTCGGTCGTGAATCGGCCTATGACGAGGCGAAGTGGCGTGACCTCGCTGTCACCGGCCGCTGGTTTGTGGCGGACGACGAAGGACTGATCGGAGTAGCCATCGGGGTGGACGGCTGGTCCGGGGACCCGACGAAGCGTGAGTTGGTCGGAATGTGGGTCGCGCCGTCCCACCGCCGATGTGGAGTAGCCCGGCAACTGCTCGATCAGGTGAAGGCGTGGGCCGCCTCTGAGGGGGCGACCACATTGCGTCTCGGTGTTCGAGAGGGCAACCAGCAGGCACTCAAGGCGTATCTCAGCATGGGGATGCGCACTGCAGGAGAAACGATGCCAGAGGTTGACCAGCCGACGAAAGTCATCGTCGTCTTGGACTGTGACCTCGGACCGGCATAAGAATCAAGAGGTGTCGTGGTCCACACGGCCCATGATGGCCGGCCATCCCTGCGGCGCGGTGATGTGGTCCAGATCGCGCGTGCCGGCGATCGACCTACGTGCCGATGCGGTACAGGCGGGCCGAGCCCGCCCCCCCGACCAGTTGGAAGGCGAAACGACCGGCGGTCGCCAACCCCGTGGCGGCAACGCAGGGATTCAACGCGGTGTGGACGGTTGCTGTTGCGCGGGCCCGACCGGTGGATCCGTTCACGCGCCAAACCCGGAGCGGCTGGTTGCAGGTGAGTACCACTCCAGAGATCCACAAGGTGTCGTCAGAACTCGCCGGAGCCGCGTCACCGATGAGCTGTGGTCCGGTCCGCAACAACACGGAACCGGAGGGACTGAACTCCACGAGGTGCGGTATCCCGTTGTCCGCGACGTCGGCCCAGACGTTGCCATGGACCGACGCCATCCACTGGACCCCACCGGGCTCGCTCTCCGCGTAGATCTGGGTGGGCTTTGCACTGTTGGGGGCAAGCGTGCCGATCACCGGAGTGGTCCCGACTCCTGCACCCACCCACAAGGTGTCGCCGTTGCCCAGCAGCAAGGGCTGGTCATTGAGCAGGGGCCAGGTGCCGTCGGTGATGGTGCGCACAACGGCGCCGGTCCTCGGCGATATCTGCACCAAGTCGTTCTCGGACGTGCCCGGTGTGCCAGAGCCGCGGAACCACAGCGAGTCATCGGCGTAGGCAAAGGCAACGTGGGCCTCAGAGCTTCCCTCCAACGTCATGACCACAGGCGCCATGACCACGGATTGCCCGGTGGCGGGGTCAAAGCGCTCGATCTGAACCAGCTCGTTATTGGTGCCCCGCACACCGGCAATTGCGGATAGGTAGATACCTCCGCCGCCAACGGTCACATAGGCGCCACAGGCGGCGAGCGGGTAACGCCGGGTGCGCAGGGTGGTCGGATCCACCGACTCGATCTCGCAGTTCGAAAACGACCCAGGGTCCGACGGGCCGATGAGCCAGACCCTGCCGGCTTCGGAGACCACCTGCTCAGGACTGAATCCCGTGATCCTCAGCGAACGGAGCGTGAAACCGGGAGCGACCGACACCTGAGGTCCAGAGGCCGGCGACTTCGCTCTTGAGGTGGGGTTGCCGCCACCCCAAGAGAGTCCGAGCGCGATGCCCGTCACGGTCCCGGCGATCAGCACGACCACGCTGACCCACAACCAACGCTTCCGCCGGTGGCGACGAGCCTCTCTGATCAGCACCTCGGGAGCATCGGGACACGAAGCGGCCGGAGCAGGCGAGTGCTCGAGGGCCGCGGGCTGTTCCGTGGGAACGGCGCCATTGTTCCGGTGATCCTCTGCCTTGGTCTCGCCGCTCGACACCGAAGTCGCTCTCAACGGCATCCGGCTCACCGCCCCAATCGTTCTCGGCTCTTCCCGTTCCGGGTGAGGAACGTGACGAACAGAGTATTGTGATACTCTAAGTAGCACAACTATGGCCGTCACCAACCTGGATGTCAACATCGACCGGACGGAGTCGACACTGCTGCACGACCAAGTAGCCGCGGAGATCCGCAGGGCCATTGCGGACGGCGAGATTGGGCCGGGGCAACGCCTCCCGCCAGCCCGGGATCTGGCCGCGGTGCTCGGGGTGAACACCAACACCGTGCTCCGGGCCTTGCGGCTGCTCCGCGCAGAGGGACTGCTCGAGTTGCGGCGAGGTCGAGGGGTCACCGTTGTGGGCGGGGCGCCCACCAAGAGCGCCGTGCTGCAGCGGGCCCACGATCTCATCGAATTCGCACGTCAGAACGGCTACCGTCGCGACGAGCTCATCCGTCTCATCGAGCAGCTTCCCTAGGGGCGCGAACCTCTTCGCGTCGTCTCAGGGCATTCGAGCGCTGGAACCGAGGCTGACCTCCATGATCGTACCGGTCAGCACCCCGGGGTCTTGGACCAAGTACATCACGGCGCGGGTGACGTCCTCGGCTTCGATCCAAGGCTTGGCGATCGGATTGCTGCGCGTGAACCGCCGAACGACTTCGTCAGGTACCTCGCGGTCAGGGTCGGGCTGCAGCATCGGGGTGCGCACCGCGCAGGGGCACACGACGTTAACGGTGATCCCGTCGTTCGCCACCTCGAGGGCCAAGGACTTGGCCAGGCCGATGACGCCCCACTTGGTGGCGTTGTAGGCCGATTGGCCCTTGATCCCCATACGGCCGCCCATCGACGCAGTGACCACGATCCGACCCCAACGCTGTTCCAACATGGGAGGCAACACTGCCCGGAGCGTCGTGAACACCCCGGTGAGGTTGGTAGCGAGCATCTCGTCCCACGCCTCGTCGGTGACATCGACAAACGGGCCAATGGTGACGATGCCGGCGTTGGCCAGCGCAATGTCGAGGCGGCCGAACTCCTCCAACGTGTGCTCGACCCCCGCATCGACCTGGCGCGCGTCGCTCACGTCGACCGACCGGGGGAGGCACCGGCGACCTCTCTCGTTCACCAGTTGGGCCGTGAGGTCGAGATCCTCCTGCGTGCCGAGTGCATAGGTGAGCGATGACATCGGCCCCGGCACGTCCCACGCCACAATGTCGGCCCCTTCGGACGCCAACGCGAGTGCATGCGCCCTTCCCTGACCTCGCGCTGCTCCGGTGATGAGAGCGACCTTCCCGTCGAGCGATCCCATGGTCGGTCACTGTACCCGTCGGCGCCAAAACCGAGGTGGTGCGGCGTCCGTACCTTCTCTGTGGTCGGTCAACGAAGGATACAGTGCGCCGGAGTTCCGATGTCTCCGTCGGTGGCCATCATTTTCGCGTCGCGGTGCTCTCGACTCCTTCCGTGCCGACACTTGCCGAGAGAGGTGATCATTTGGTCCCCTGTCCACAACGACACGGCGCTCGATCGACCGCCAGCCCTGGCCAGTCCGGGAAGAAGCTCCGGAGTGTGGTTCCCTTGACCCCAGCTGAGGGCACCTCTAGCTTTTGCGTGCAGTGGTAGCGGTGGGGTCAGGACGCTGCCGTGCGACCACCCATAGGGAGCGATCCGCCATGGCAGAATCAACGACGAAGTACACGCTCATCTCGGCCGATGGGCACCTCAACGAGCCTCGGGACGTGTGGACGTCGCGGGTGGCCACGAAGGACAGGGACCGGGTGCCGCGTGTGGACCGGCTGCCTGAGGGGGACGGGTGGGTGTTCCCGGGCTACGACACCACGCTCCCCTTCAGCTGGGGTGCGACGGCGGGGCGCCGTCCCGAGGACATGGGCCAATGGTGTACCTACGATGACATCAATCCCGGCAGCTACGACCCGGTCGCCCGGGTCAAGGAGATGCAGGAGGACGGGGTCGATGCCGAGCTGATCTTCGGGTCCAACAACCCGCGCACGTTCGTGGCCGGCCACGAGGACGCCGACCTCCACCATGAGATGATCCGGGCATACAACGACTTCATGTCCGAGTTCTGCTCGACCGCCCCTGATCGGCTCGGCGGTACTGCACTGCTCCCGAATCGTGGGGTCGAGGGATGCCTCAAGGAGATTGAGAGGCTCTCGGGGATGCCCGGGTTCGTGGCCTTCCTCATGCAGCGCTACCCGAGCGGGGAGCCGTCCATCACACCCGGGGACGATGCAGTCTGGGAGGCGATCGAGGCCAGCGGCAAGCCACTCACCATCCATGTGGGCCTGGTCGAGGGGAAGATGGGCCGGCGTACGGTGGCCACGAATCTTCCGGGCACCGGCCACTTCTATGACGCACCGAAGCGGATGCTGCAGTTCATCTTCGCCGGGGTACTCGACCGGTTTCCCAAACTTCGCATCCCGTTCATTGAGGTCGATTGCGGGTGGATCCCGTACTTCGAGAGCCAATGCGACGACAACTTCCTGCGCCACCGCAGGGCGTCCCTGCGCGACTCGAAGCTGACCCGTCTGCCCAGCGAGTACATGCAGGAGTTCTTTCCCGCCTCGTTCATCACCGATCCCTTCGCCGTCGACAATCGCGCCCGCGTCGGTGTGCACCGCATGCTCTGGTCGAGCGACTACCCCCACATCACGACGGACTGGCCGCTGTCGTGGAAGACCATCAACGCCACGTTCGCGGACGTTCCTCCCGATGAGAAGCATGCCATCCTGTGTGGCAATTCCCTCAAGCTCTTCAAGTTCGACCAGGTCGGGAGCGCCTGACCCTTGGCGGCGGGAAGCACGGACCCGGTCGACCGGAGCCGCGCCAGCACCTTTGTCGTCAGCATCACGCCCTTCACCGAAGACGGTGCCGTGGACGAGGTCGCCCTGCGCGGGCACCTCAGGCGCATGGCCACTGCCGGTATCGGCGTCTACCTGGGGGGCGGTGGCAGCGGCGAAGGTTACGTGCTCTCGCCGGACGAGACGAGGCGGTTGCTGCAGATCGGCGTGGAAGAACTGCAGGGGAAGGTGCCGGTTCGCGCCATGGGCGTCGAACCGCGCACGTCGCTCGACATGATCGAGTATCTCGAGATGGTCAGCGGCATCGGCGTCGACGCCGCCCAGATCTACTCCCTGGACCAGGGGCACGGCCACCGGCCGACGCGGGACGAGATCCACCGGTACTTCGATGACGTGTTGCGGGCGATCGACTTCCCCGCCGTGCTCTCCACCCATCAATCGGTCGGCTATCAAGTGCCGGTACCCATGCTGATCGAGTTCGCCGATCGGTTCGACCACCTGATCGGGATCAACCTCAGTCACCAGGACCTGGGCTACCTCAGCGCCGTTATCGATGCGCTGGGGCGCCGGTTGGAGATCCACGTCGGCGGGCCCCATCTGGCGCTGACCGCGCTCTCGCTCGGCGGCACCGGGTACCTGAACTCCGAGGGCAACCTGGCGCCCACGCTCTGCGTCGGGGTGATCAACGCCTACCGGGAAAACGACGCGTGGCGCATGGCCGACCTCTACGGAAAACTGCTCCGGCTGTCGGGCACCGTTTCTGCCGCCGGCGGGATACGGGCCACCAAGGCCGCCCTCAATGCGCTCGGGCTGCCCGGCGGCTTTCCCCGCCTGCCCCAGCTGCCGGTGCCCGACGCGAGCATCCCACCCCTGCTCGACACCATCGAGCGGCTGGGTATCGGGGCGATCGAAGGCTGGGGGTGACCGTGGCCTCGGCGCTCTACTCAACCATGCCGGTGGTGGTCGACGGAGGCCCGACCATCGTCTGAGGGGTGCCCTCCGGACGCCGGCTCGGCCGCCAGGCGTCGTCTGATATCGGCCCGCAGCTCGCCCTTGGCCACCTTGTCCCCCGATGAGCGGGGCAGGTCATCGAGCTGGACCAGCCGCTCGGGATACCACTCCCGACTCACCCCGCGGGTGGCCAGGAAGGTGGTGATGTCCGACAGGGTGACAGGGACGTCGCCCCGCGTCGACACGTAGATGCAGACCCTCTCCCCGAAGATCTCGTCGGGCATGGAGACGGCGGCGACCAGCGCCACATCGGGATGCTCGGAGATCTCCGCTTCGAGTGCTGGTGCACTGATGTTCTTCCCACCCCGGATGATGATGTCCGACGTGCGGCCGACGACCCGCAGGTAGCCGGAGTCGTCGATCTCGACGACGTCGCCCATGCGCATCCAGCCGTCCTCGGTGAACAGCTCGGCGTTGGCGGCGTCGTCGTCGTAGTAGGCGACGCAGGTCGCCGGTCCCTTGCACGCCGGCACACCCACCCGCGGTGATGTCGTCACGGGAGCGCCCCCATCGCCGAGGACCCGCACGTGCATCGCGTCGATGATCCGGCCCGCCGTGCCGAGGCGTTGTTCACGCGAATCGGTAAGCGTCGTCCCGCTGAGTGCACCCGTTTCGTTGGAGCCGTAGAACTGGAGCACCTTGGCGCCCGTACGCTCCTCGAACTCCGCCGCGCGGGCAAAGGGAACGGCTTCGCCTCCGGTAAACAGGACGCGCAGCGACGTCAGGTCCAGCCCGTCCAGGCGGGGTGAGTTCAGCATCATGATGAACTGGGTGCTCACGCAGGCCAGCACCGATACCCGGTGAGTGGCCATGGCGAGGAGCACCTCCTCGACCTCGAATCTGGGGATGACGACGGTCGGACAGCCGAGCACGCTCGGCGAGAAGTGCGCCGTCCACAGCCCGAACCCGAAAGGGGCCGGCACCGCGCTGAAGAAGACGTCCTCGGGCGTGAGCTGGCCCGCGTGCACGGCCAACTGGTGGAAGTAGAACCAGCGGTTCGCCGTGTGCATCACACATTTGGGCAACCCGGTGGTGCCCGAGGTGGAGTTGAGCATGAAGAGATCATCGGGTCCGAGGGCCCGGCCGGTCAGGAGCCGGGCCGCCTCGCCTTCGTCGGGTGGCGGGACGGGGATCCCGTCGATCACCGCCGTCGCCGCTCCGGCTGACAGCACGTCGGGCACCACGATGTGCCGCAACCCCCGCACGTCGTCCGCGCGCAACGACGCCACCAGTTCGCCGGCCGGGCGCTCCTGGTGGTGCTCGTGGGTGATCAGTGCCGCCACGCCGGTCCGGCGCAGGAGATGGCGTATCTCGGCCAGTCCGGCACGCGACCCCACCCCGACCACCACCAGTCCCGCCTTCTCGGCGGCCAGGAAGACCGTGTGCACCGTCGCCCCGTCCGGCAGGATCACCCCCACCTTGGCACCGGAGTCGAGCCCGGCGCGCACCAGGACGGCGGCCAGTTCCGACGAGCGCCGGTCGTAGTGGGCCCAGGTCAGCGCCCGGCCCACCGACGGGCCGGCCTCGATGTACGCCGGTTGGTCGGGACGGGACGCGGCATGGCCGGCCACGACGTGGGCCAAGGTGCGGGTGCCCCACCAGCCCGCGTCCACGTAGGCCTCGATGTCCGATTGGTCGAACATCTTCAGTCGTTGCCCACGAGGCATTCGATGATCTCGAACTTCTTGGTCTTGCCCGATGCGGTCAGGGGAAGGGAGTCGAGGATCTCGAGCTGTTCGGGCAACTTGTACGTGGCCACCCCGATGGCACGGAGGCGCTCGACCATGGTGACGAACTCCAACTCAGTTCCGGGCGCCAGCACCACACACGCGCAAACGCGCTCGCCCAGCCTCTTGTGAGGAAGTCCGACCACCGCCGCCCGATCGACCTCGGGGAAGTTCAGGAGGAGGTCCTCGATCTCCCGTGGCGTGATGTTCAGTCCACCCCGGATGATGATCTCCTTCTTGCGACCGACCACCGTCAGATAGCCCTCCTCGTCCATCGTGGCCAGATCACCGGATCGCACCCACCCGCCGGGGGCGAAGGTGGCGGAAGTTCGCTCGGGGTCGCGGTAGAAGCCGACACAGGTATTGGGCCCTCGTACGAGAATCTCCCCGGCCACGCCGGGGGGGCAGACGCACTCACCGTCGTCACGCAGCTCGACCTCGACGCCGGTGAGCGCCACTCCGTCGGTGCCGGTGGCTTTGTCGACCGGGCTGGTGGGCCGGTTCCAGGTGGCTACCAACACTTCGGTCGACCCGTACAGGCGAAGGACCCCGATCCCGCACGCCGCGGCACGCCGCACGAGCTCAGGCGGGACCGGCGCGCCGCCGCAGCCGAACCTGGTCATGGACCTGAGGTGATCACCTCCCCGGTGCTCGGCCTCGGCCACCACGTCCTGCAGGAAGGTCGTGGAGGCCAGGGTGTAGCTGGCCCGGTGGGCGGCGATCAGGTCGCAGGCCACCGCCGCGTCCCAGCGGTCCTGGAGCACCAGCGCCAACCCGTGGTAGATGGCCAGGCGGACCCCGTAGTTGAAGCCGGTCGAGTGCCCGATGGGCGACGGCATCCACACCACATCGGCGTCGTCGAGCCCGAGATCCTGCCGTGCCACCCGGACGCTGAAGTTGGCCGTCTCCTCGGTGTGCATGATCGCCTTGGGGGCCGCTTCGGTCCCCGACGTGAAGATCAACTCGGAGACCATGTCGGGCCGTTCGTCCCGGTGACGTGCCGCGGCCACCGCTGCGGCCCCGCCATTCCTGTCACGGGCCAGCGTGTCGGCGAACCAGACGGTGGGGGCGTCGATCGCCCCCGCCGTGGCGGGTCGCCCCTCGGCGACCACAAGGTGCACCGTGGAACGGACCGAGCCCGCGATGACCGCCCGCGCCTCGACGAGATGGTCGTGGTCGCGGTAGAGGGCCGGGGTGCACAGGACCTTCGACCGGGCGACCGTGAGGGCGTGGAGCAGCTCGCGGCGCCGGTAGATGGGGAGCAGGGGGTTGATGATCCCGCCCACCCGTTGGGTCGCCAGTGCGATCACCACGAACTCGTACCAGTTGGGCAGCTGGATCGACACGACGTCGCCCCGGCCCACTCCCCGGTCACCCAGCCAGAGGGCGAACAGGGAGACGTCGCGCTCGAGCTCGGCGTAGGTGTGGACGGCCGTCCCGTCACGGTCGATGACGGCCGGGCGCGCCGGGCCTGCCGCGGCCACCGCTGCGAGCCGGCTCGAGAGGGTCGAGGAGTCCCACCGCCCGTCCCGGCGGTAGGCGGCAGCACGCTCGGGCTCGGTCACCAGGTCGCGGAACATCGACCGCTCGCTCCTGTTGGACAGACCTGCGTCGTGTGGCACTCCGAGTACTCCCCCATCTCGCGGCCGCTCGTTGGTCTGCCCCACCGCGTTGTCGATTCGCCTGATGGGTGGACCATCGATGGCCGCGTGCTGCCGACGATGGTTGTACATGTGGAGCCGGCTGTCCAGGGAACGGCGCCGCGCCACCCAGCTAGCGGTCGGTGGTCAGGATCAGGGCCGAACCATCCATGAGCGCCCCCGACGTGACGACGACCACGTCGTGCCGCGGCGCCTGCCGCGCACCGCCGCGTCCCTGTACCTGGAGGACCGCCTCGGCCACCGTGTTCATGCCGTGCAGGTAGCCTTCGGCCAGCAAACCGCCGCTGGTATTGGTGGGCAGTCGCCCGTCGAGCGCACACCCGCCCGAGCGCACGAATGCTCCGGACCCTCCCCGCTCGCACAGTCCCAGGCCCTCGAGGCCCATCAGGACCGTACTGGTGAAGCAGTCGTAGATCTCGGCCACGTCCACGTCCTCCTGGCGCACGCCGGCCCGTCCGAACAGCTCGTCCCGCAGCCAAGTCGTGTAGTTGCGCGTGTAGTCCTCCCAGAGCAGATGGTCACCGATGTCCAGCCCGGGACGGGGGCCGGCCCGGTAGCAACCCGAAGCCACCACCGCAGGGGGGTGGGGCAGGTCGCGGGCCCGCTCCAACGACGTCACGACCACCGCACAGGCCCCGTCGACCTCAATGGTGCAATCAGAGCGGCGGAACGGATCGACCACGTAGGGCTCCGACAGGTACTCGGCCAACCCGAGGGGCTGACGGAGCACCGCCCGCTCATTGGCCTGGGCATAGGTGCGTTGGCTGACGGCCACTGCCCCCAGATCCTCGGCGCCCTGTCCCGTCTCGTAGAGGAAGCGCTGCGCCCACATGCCCACGTACATCAGGTAGGCCCCGTACCCGATCGGGTAGCGGTACTGCCC
>JBKQIP010000043.1:0-3432 GCA_052148295.1 Acidimicrobiales bacterium | reverse complement strand
CAGGTACTGCGCGTAGAGTTTGGCCAACGAGCGCGCGTCGACGTCCTCGCGGCTGTAGGCGTAGCCCTTGGTGTCGGCGTGGCGCACGCCGGCCACCCGCAACTGGTCGTACTCGTTGTACTTGCCCACGCCCCCGAACGCGATGCGGTCGTAGATCTCGCTGATCTTGTGCAGGGAACGCGAGGGGTTCTCGGCCACCATCACGATGCCCCCGTCGTAGGTCGTGGCCACGAGCGAGCGCCCCCGGGCGATGCCCTTCTGGGCGTACTCGGCCCGGTCCTTCATGACCTGTTCGGGCGCGACGTAGTAGGGCATGCTCATGGCGCGCCCTCCTCCCGCCTGCGGGCGATGAGGGCACCGAAGCGGTCGGCCACCTCGGTCTCGGGGATCAGGCGGTAGCCGTCGGCGTCGACCACGGCGACGAGCGGGTAGATGCCGCGGACCATGTCGGGCCCGCCGGTCGCTGAATCCTCGTCGGCCGCCTCGTAGAGCGATTGGACGGCCAGCTCCACCGCGCCGTCCTGGCTCATGCCCTCGCGCCAGCTGAGCTTGATGGTCGAGCGGGCGTCCCGGCCCCCCGAGCCGGTGGCCTGGAAGTCGGTGTCCTCGTAGTGGCCGCCGGTGGCGTCGTAGCTGAAGATGCGCCCGATGCCGCGCCCGGTGTCGTAACCGGCGAAGAGGGGCACGACCACGAAGCCCTGCATGGCCATGGGCAGGTGCTGGCGCACCATTTGGGCCAACTGGTTGGCCTTCCCCTCGAGGGAGAGGGTGGTGCCCTCCACCTTCTCGTAGTGCTCGAGCTGCACCTGAAAGAGGCGGACCATCTCGGTGGCCATGCCGGCCGAGCCGGCGATGGCCACGGCGGAGTAGCGGTCGGCCGGGAAGACCTTCTCCATGGCCCGGTGGGCGATGAGGTTGCCCGCGGTGGCCCGGCGGTCGCCGGCCATGATGACCCCGTCGGCGTAGCGCAGCGCCACCACGGTGGTGGCGTGCGCCGCGGGCAGCGGCCCGGCGGCGTCGGGCCCGGCACCGACGCCGGAACCAGCACCGGCACCGGCACCGGCACCGGCCCCGGTGCGCGACAGTTCCACGCCGCCGGTCAGGCGCTGGAGTCCGACGAAGTCCGGGCCCGGGTCACGTTCCGGGGGGAACAGGGGGAGGGCCACCGGTGACTACTGCCCACCCTTCTGGACGTAGTTGCGCACGAACTCCTCGGCGTTGTCCTCCAGCACCTCGTCGATCTCGTCGAGCAGGTCGTCCAGCTCGGCCTTGATCTTCTCGCCGCGCTCCGAGGTGGCGGGCGCCTGGTCGACCGCCTCGGCCTCGGCCTCGGTGGTGGTGCGCTCCGAGGTGCTCGGGCTCTTCTTCTTCTGCTCTTGTCCTGCCATCGTCGATCTGATCCCGTCCGCTCAGGAATTGAGCCTTTCCAGCAAATCCGCCGGGTTGGCGCTCTGGGCCAGAAGCGCGCCCGTGTGCTCCGCTGTCCCCTTCAGAGGATCCATCATAGGGACGCGCCGCAGGGGGTCGGTCCCGATGTCGAAGACCAAGGAATCCCAGTTGGCCGTGACCACGGCCTCGGGCCACCGGGCCAGGCACGTGCCCCGGAACCAGGCCCGGGTCCCCGGCGGCGGATGGGCGACGGCCCGGGTCCACTCCGCCTCGGTGACCAGGCGGCGCAGGCCCAGGCGCTGGTAGATGGAGCGGTCCGGCCGCAGGTCGTGGTACTGCAGCCCCAGGGCGGCCAGGCGGGGGTCGTCCCAGCCGCACCCGTGGCGGTCCTGGTAGGCCAGGAGCAGCTTCCGCTTGGCCACCCAGTCCAGGGTGTCGGCCAGGGTGGCGGGATCGGACTCGAGACCCTCGAGGACGCTCTCCCAGTGGCCCATGATCAGCTCACCCACCTCGCCCTGGTCCCCCAGCGCGGCCAGGCCGTGCTCCTCGGCGTACTTGCGGGCGGCGCCGAAGAGCTCCCACTGCAGCTCGAGCGCGGTGGCCGAGCTGCCGTCGGAGAGGGCGAGCGGGCGCGACAGCGAGAGGTCGGCCGAGACCTGGTGCAGGGCCCGCACCGGATCGGCCAGCGAGAGGTCGCGCCCGGGGCCGGCGTCGTCCTCCACCATGGCCAGGACGATGGCGGTGGTGCCCACCTTGAGCAGCGTGGCGATCTCGGAGAGGTTGGCGTCGCCCACGATCACGTGGAGCCGGCGGAAACGCTTGGGGTCGGCGTGGGGCTCGTCGCGGGTGTTGACGATGGGGCGCTTGAGGGTCGTCTCGAGCCCGACGATCTCCTCGAAGAACTCGGCCCGCTGGGAGATCTGGAAGGGCACGCTCTCGGCGTCGAGGGCGGCGGTCTCGACGCCGACCTTGCCCGAGCCGGTGAAGACGGTGCGCGACACGAAGTGGGGCACCACGCCGTCGATCACCCGGGCGAAGGGCACGGCCCGGTCCATCATGTAATTCTCGTGGCACCCGTAGGAGTTGCCCTTGCCGTCGGAGTTGTTCTTGTAGACCACGGGTGCCGGCTGATCGGGTATCCGCAGGGCGGCGGCGGTCATGGCCCGGCGCAGGACCTCCTCGCCCGCCTTGTCGTAGACCAGGCACTCCAGAGGGGTCAGGCACTCGGGGGTCGAGTACTCGGGGTGGGCGTGGTCGACGTAGAAGCGGGCCCCGTTGGTCAGCACCGTGTTGGCCAGATGGGTCTCGACCATGGGGGCCAGCGAGCCCTCGCGGGCGAAGCCGCGGGCGTCGTTGCCCGGGGTCTCGTCCTCGAAGTCCCACCCGATCTTCTGCTCGATGTCGGCCGCGTAGGCATTGACCAACACCGACGAGGCGGCGATCGGGTTCTGCTCCGGGCCCGGGGAGTGGATGCCGTACTCGGTCTCCATCCCGCAGACCTTGATGGTGGCCATGTGACGACCCTAGGCCCTTAGAGGTACTGCCCGGTGCCCACCCGCTCGATGGCCCGGCCACCGTGCACCTCGCGGTCCTCGGTGAGCAGGGTCCGGACGTAGACGATGCGCTCGCCCTTCTTCCCCGAGATGCGTGCCCAGTCGTCGGGGTTGGTGGTGTTGGGCAGGTCCTCGTTCTCCTTGTACTCCTGGCGGATCGACTCCTGGAGGTCGGAGGTGCGGATGCCGCCGGGCTCGCCGGCGATCACCCGCTTGATGGCCAGCTTCTTGGCCCGCCGGACGATGTTCTCGATCATGGCGCCCGACGCGAAGTCCCGGTAGTAGAGGATCTCCTTGTCGCCGTTCTGGTAGGTCACCTCGAGGAAACGGTTCTCGTCGTCCTCGCGGTACATCTCGGTCACGGTGCGCTCGATGATGGCGAGCACCGCCTTGTTGAGGTCCCCCCCGCCGAGGCGGCCCACCTCCTCGGCGTCGAGCGGCAGGTCGGGGGTGAGGTACCGGCTGAAGATCTGGGCGGCCGCCTCCTCGT
>JBKQIP010000042.1:0-7702 GCA_052148295.1 Acidimicrobiales bacterium | reverse complement strand
AGGTTGGGTCGATCTTGTAGTAGCAACCTGTGGATCCGAGCCAACCAAAGGTCGGACTGTCGCATGGAACCATCTGACCGAGATCATCCGGCGATTCGCATTCATTGCTCCCGGATGTTGACGGACTGACTTGCTGCACTGTCGGCGACGCGGAAGAAGCTTCCGGTTGCCCGGAGGTGGACGCATACAGCGTGCAAGAGGGACTGCCTGAAGTGCCGCATTGGATGCCCACGGTCCCGCCGTGCGCTGAAGCCGAAGATTCGGTCGCAGGAATCGATACGAGAATCGCAATAGCACTTGCGATTGTCAGATTTAACAGGTGCCGGCTTGCTGAATCGCGAGCTCTGCTACCTTCCAGATTCCATCTTGACTTACCACGAGCGCCGACGTTGCGTGTCGACCGCCGGGAATGTGGTCTACGAGGCCCCCAGATGTCTTGTAGTCGAGCCAATGGATATCGCTGAAGCAGTCGGTGACTGTGGCCTGAATCGGGTCTTCCGCCGGGGTTAGCGAAGTGATCTGGGGATCCATCTGCGGTTGTCCTCTTGTCACAATGTGTTGCGCTTGGTTCTTTGCCAATCCCTGAATCAGAAGTGATAGTGCTTCGCCAGTAGCGTGTTGCGGCAGTAATGGGGATTGATAGTCGGAAGTACGCGACGCGATCACCATGTCTTCCCACATTCCCCTGTAGGCGGCGAGCGCCTGCGCGGCCGCACCGGGTGTCGGCGCATTCAAGCTCACTCGCGCTGTTGTTGTCGTTGGTGCGGAGGCACGAGAGGACCCACCGCCACACCCGTCCAAGACCGCCGCTGCAACGCAGAACAACGACACTGCGAAGACGTACTTGGCCCGGGGCGCCGCACTGAGGAAACGCCGCGATATTGGGTGGAGGAGGTGCATCAAGAGACGTATCGCCAACTGTGATCGCGCGGGCCGTGACCTGTCAGCGACTCCCGTCCGACTTTTGTCACAGCATCCGCCGCCGCGTCATGAACGGAACTCGGCTACTTGACGAAGGCCCTCCTGATTGACGGCCGCGACGCCCGCTTGGTTGACAACCACCAGGCAGGCGTCGCGCAGTGATCGAACATTTCGGCCGACAACTTCACGCACCGAGCCGACTGCCGCGGCCAGTTCGGATTGATGGACAGAGACGCGTTTGTTTCCCTTTACATAGGTGAGTTGCAGGAGATGGTAAGCGATCCGAGCTCGTACAGGATGAAAGGCTACGCGCACGGTTTCAGCCAGGACGTCGTCGAGAAGGGAGGCAAGGGCTTGGGCGGCGGCCCACCCTATCTCGGGATGAGTCCGGACGATGTTGTCGAACTTCATCCGTGAAATGCGCAATGTGGTGCTCGGGCTGACAGCTTGGAAAGCGACGGGAAAACCGAGACCCGCCGCGTCGGCCAGACCGATCGTTTGGGGCCGACGAACGTAGCTGACCGTCAGATTTCTACCGCCTCCGTCGTCCACAAAGGCCCGGAGTGTTCCCTCTACGATGACGGAAATTTCGGGGTTGTACACGAGTTTGCCCGTGGGGACTTCCGCGATGCGTGAGGTGCGAGCAAGTTCACGCAGCACGGCATCAGGCAGTGATCCGAAGAGGCTCTCTCTGAGGGCGCCTGAAATGCTTTGATTCGCCATCAGCGGCTCCGCCATCTGGCAACGGAAACAGTGGACGCTCGATCCGATCCCGGCGGGCGCTCCTCAAATATTGTCCAAAAGACCGGGTTCTAAACCTCTTACGACGCCCGATGAATTCATGCCGGACACGCAGTCGGGTTGAAGGCCAGGTGAGGAATGCGGGTGCGGCTGACGGCCTGATCCTTGGTGCAGCCGATTGGCCGCTGCAGCCAATCTCGCGGGCGGGCGCTGGTTGCGTCGGCACCTTCCTGCAACTGATGTTCGGCATCGAAGGTTCGTCCGAAGGTTGTGGGCCACCCATCGTCTACGGGTCCTGACCTCGGTACGCTCGTTCCATGGTGATGTCGGACCGGCCGGAGGTGCGGAAGGCATCGTGGCCGATTGCCGCCGTCGACGTGGCCGGGCTGGCCTCCAACCTGGTCGGGGCGGTGGCCCGGCTGCCGTTCCGCCAGCCGTGGCGCGGACCGGGGAACCTGACGCGGAATCTCGCCGTGTCGGCGACCCGTGAGTTCGTCCGCTCCCTCCTCGGGTACGCGTCGTCGCTGCCCATCGACGAGTTCCGTGCCCTGGAGGGGATCCTCGATGCGATCTCCGGCCAGGTGCTGCCCCCGTTCGTGGCCCTCGAGCACGTGACGGGCGGGCACGAGGTCCTCGGCGGGGTGCCGGGCCTCTGGTTCCGTCCCCAGCCCCCCGAGGGGGATGGCGAGGGGTTCGGGCAGGGGGCCGAAGCCGTGGGCACGCCGGGGACGATCGTCTACCTCCATGGCGGCGGCTACATCGGCACCTCACCCCGGATGTACGCCGTCTTCATGGCCCACCTGGCCCGAGTCACCGGGTGCCCGGTCTTCGTGGCCGATTACCGGCTGGCCCCCGAGTTCCCGTTCCCCGCCGCGGTCGACGACGTCATGGCCGTGGTGCACCATCTGGTGGAGGGCGGCCACGCAGCGGAACGGCTGGTCATCGCCGGCGACTCGGGGGGCGGGGGGCTGGTGGGCACCGTCCTGCATCGCATCGAGAAGCGCTCCCAGCGACCGCCGGGCGCCGTGCTGCTCTTCTCGCCCGAGGTCAGCCTGACCCTCAGCGAGGACTCGGTCATCGACAACGCACCGCTCGACGTGCTGCCCTGGAACATCCCGGTCAACTCGTACCTCCACGGCATCGATCCGCACGACGAGCGGGTGGACATGTTGCTGGACGACCTCGAGAGGTGGCCGCCGACCTTCCTGGTCTACGGCGCCGACGAGATGTTCCGCGATGCGATACGCCATCTGGCCGAGCGCCTGGCCGACGCCGGCGTGCCCCACGAGGCCATGGAGGTCGAAGGCATGTTCCACGTCTTCCCCTTCCTCCTGCCGTGGGCCCAGGAGAGCCAGGAGGCCTACCGGTGGGCCGGCGCGTTCGTGCGGTGCGTGCTGGACGGGGTCCCCGGCGCGGGGGACGGGCGGGCAGCGTCGGCGTAGGCGTTCGGCGTAGGCGGCCGGCGTAGGCGTTCGGTCGCCTGACGCGGTGACCCCGTCTCCGCGGCCGGGGGTCGGATAACCTCCGTGTCGCTGTTGCGGTGGATCTGGCCAGGACGGATCGCGAAGGGGAGCCTGCATTGGTTGAGTCACAGGATGTGACGACTGACCTGACGGTGACTCCGAACGACGCCGCCAAGGCACTCCGCATGGGCTGGAGCGTGGCCGAGGTGCGGGGTCGGTTCGACCCCTTGAGCGGTCAATCGGCCGACCCCGATCCCCCGCCGCCGGCGCTGCTTCTCTCCGAGGCTGATGAACGGTCGGCCGTCGAGTGTCAGGTGGAGTCGGTCAAGGTCCTGTCCAGCCTGGCTCACGGCGGTACGACGGACTTCACGATGTCCGAAATTACGTTCAAGGTGGGGTGGTTCCCGCCGAAGGTGCCCATGCCGCGTGCGAGCGGCATGCTGACCTACATCGCGGCCCGTCTCATCTGGGCGCGCACCGACCAGGACCTCACCGGCACGCTCGGCTCGGTGCCGATCGACCCCGGCACCACGCGCGATCCGGAGTTCTGGTGGGATCGCCTGCTCTGGTTCCTCTGGGCCTGGGACGAGGCCATTTACGACCAGTTCGCCACCCAGAACTTCGGCACCGCCAGTTCCTACGAGCTGGGGCGCGGCCTGGCCGAGAGCTACTGGGCCCTGCATCCCGACGAGACCTCGAATCGGGCCGCCAGCTGGTCGTTCCTTCTGGGCACCCGTCGCGTGGCGGCACTGTCGGATCTGTGCCGCCGGCTGGCGCCGGTGATCGGGGTGTTGACCGCGGCGGCCGTCGAGGCCAGCCTGCGAGCCTGGGGGACGATCGCCGCGCAGCCCGGCGACTACACCCGGCCCGTGGATTCCCTCCGGCAGCAGATCAAGATCTGGCGCGATCTGCTGGTCACCGGCCGGGAGCCGCTGAGCCTGGTCGACACCAGCGAACTGGCGGCCGTGGCCCGGCGGCCGTGGCCCTTCGTGCGGGCCTTCGGATGGGAGCTCGCCGTCGGCCTCGTCGGCGCCCTGGCGATCGGACTGGCGGTGACGTTCTTGAAGTCGTTCTCCGCCACCGTGCTGAGCGTGCTGGGCGCAGTGGGCATCACGGGGAGCGCCCTGATCGGCTGGGCCAAGACCTCCGCGCAGTCGGTGGGCCGACGGGTGGGCGACGAGGTGAACCAGAAGGTCGTGATCGAAGCGGTCGAGTGCCTGCCTGAACCGGCGGCGGGAGTCCGGCGCACTGGGGTGCTCATGCCGCGACGGGATATCCCGTGAACCGCCGCGCCGCAGCGCGGCCGAGGATCGTAGCCGGAGCCGGGGAAAAGAAGCGACCAGGCCGGGATTCGGCCGTCGTAACTCGTGAGCCACGCAGCACGAACCACGCAGCGAGCATCCATCGGAGGTCATGAGATGCCAGTGACATCAGGTGCACAATCGCAACAGGCTGGAACCGCGAACTCCCCGGGGTCGTACAAGCCAAAGGAGTCTGTGGTCGAGTGGATGGGGGCGGTCTTCCTGATGGTCGTCGGGGTTGCGCTGACCGCGGTGCCGAGCCTCGCGCTCTTCACCAGCTTGTGGTCGACCAGGACGTCCTCGCTGAGCTTGTACATCGCCGCCTTGGCGGCCAGCGTGGCCCTGGTGGGCATCGGGGCCATCCTGGCCCTGATCACGGGGGAGTCGAACCGGCGGGCGCAGCTCTCCGCCTACCAGAACGAGCTCGCGATGGAGCAGAACGAGGCCGACCGGCAGCGGGCCATCCAGCAGAGTCGGACGGATCTCAAGTTGGCGCAGGGCAAGCGCGCTGCGGACCTCTACGGGCAGATTCTCCAGAAGATGGGCGGCGTCACCGAGCTCCCCCCGACCGGACCCGTCGCACAGCTCGACGACCTCCTGGGTTTGCTGAAGGACAGCTTCGAGTAGGACCGACGCCACCTCGTCGAGATCCGATACCGGGGTGTCGGCGAGGTGAGCGGGGTGTCGGGTCGCCGCCTGCTGACCTGAGCGGCTCGACGCCCAGCACGCCCCGGGCTCCCGGGTCCGAGGTTTGAACGGCGTCCGCGCGATCGGACCTCCTTGACGAGCCGCATTCTATTGCGTAGTATACTCAGTATGACAGCGACCGAGACCCTCCGATGAGCGTCCGCCATGCCTTGCTGGCCCTCCTGAGCGAGGGGCCGAAATACGGGCTCCAGCTGCGCCAGGAGTTCGAGGAGCGGACCGGGGAGGTCTGGCCCCTCAACGTGGGCCAGGTGTACACCACGCTCCAGCGGCTGGAGCGCGACGGCCTGGTCGAGTCCGACGGAACCGGGGAGGACGGGCCCCAGAAGGGATTCCGGATCACGGCCGACGGTGAGGATGAGCTGGCCTCCTGGCTGCGCACGCCGCCCGACCTGAGCGCGCCCCCGCGGGACGAGCTGGTCATGAAGGTGATGGTGGCGTTGCGGATGCCGGGCACCGACGTGCGCGAGGTGATCCAGGTGCACCGGCGGTACCTGGTCGAGCTGATGCAGCAGTGGACGCACCTGAAGGAGGACGAGGCCGACCTCGACCTGGCCTTCGCCCTCATGGTCGATGCCGAGCTGTACCGGCTGGACTCGGTCATCCGGTGGCTCGACGCGGCCGACGGGCGCCTGAAGCGGGCCGCCGTCGATGGTCCCGCTTCCGCTCCCGCCCCGTTCTCGCTGCCCAAGCAGCGGCGGAGAGTGGGGGTCAAGCGATGAGCTTCCTCGAGATGCACCACGTGTCCAAGACCTACGGGGAAGGGGCCACCGAGGTCCATGCGCTGACCGACATCAACCTCTCGGTGGAGGCCGGCGTCATGGTGGCGGTGATGGGGGCCAGTGGCTCGGGCAAGAGCACCCTGTTGACCATCGCCGGCAGCCTCGAGGACGCCACCAACGGCGAGGTGTTCGTCGGCGGTGCCGCCCTGTCGAAGCTGTCGCGCAACGACCGGGCCCGGTTGCGGCGGCGGTCGATCGGCTACGTGTTCCAGGACTTCAACCTGCTGGCCGGGCTCAACGCGGTGGAGAACGTCTCCCTTCCCCTCGAGCTCGACGGTGTCCCGGCCCGCAAGGCCAAGGCCGCCGGCCTGGCGGCACTCGATGAGCTCGGCCTGGCCGATCGGGCCGCGCACTTCCCCGACGAACTCTCGGGCGGCGAGCGCCAGCGCGTGTCGATCGCCCGGGCGGTGGTCGGTGAGCGTCAACTGCTGCTGGCCGACGAGCCCTCCGGCGCCCTCGACTCGGTGAACGGCGAGGCCGTGATGCGCCTGGTGCGCGCCGCCTGCCACCGCGGCGTGGCCGCGGTCGTGGTCACCCACGACGCGCAGCTGGCCTCGTGGGCCGACCGGGTGGTGTTCCTCCGCGACGGCTACGCGGTCGACCAGACCTCGCCCCCGGCGGGCCCCGAGTCGCTGCTCGCCCGCTCCTCGAAGCCATGACCGACCTGCTGGAGCGGACGGCGCCCGCCGCCGTCGACGCCGGTGCCGACAACGGCGGCGTCCCGGCCCGACGGGCCATGGTCCGCTGGGCCTGGCGGCTGTTCCGCCGGGAGTGGCGCCAGCAAGCCCTCGTCCTCGCCCTCATCATCGTCGCCGTGGCGGCCACGTTCGTCGGGGCGGCCGTGGCCACCAACACGCCTCCTCCCGCCAACGCGGGGTTCGGCACCGCGCAGGACGCGGCCACGTTCCAGGTGGCGGGCCCGCAACTGAAGGCCGACATCGCCAAGCTCGAGCACCTGGTTGGTCCGGTCGACGTCATCGAGAACCAGACCGTCGCCATCCCCGGGTCGATCGACACCTACGACCTGCGCGCCCAGAACCCCCACGGCCCCTACGGGCAGCCGATGCTGTCCCTGGTCAGCGGGCACTACCCGACGGCGCCCGACGAGGTGGCGGTAACCGACGGCGTGGCGTCGGCCTTCAACCTGAAGGTCGGCGACGTCTGGCACCAGGGCGGGACGGCCCGCCGTGTGGTCGGCATCGTCCAGAACCCCCAGAGCCTCCTGGACGAGTTCGCGCTCGTGGAGCCGGGCCAGGTCACCGCGCCCACCTCGACCACCGTCCTCTTCGACGCGCACGGGGTGAAGACCTCCTCCATCGGCGCCAACGTGCAGACCGCGGCGACGGCGTCCCCGAGCAACGCGTTCAACCCGGAGACCATCGTGCTGGCCCTGGCCACCATCGGGATGATGCTCGTCGGCCTGGTCTCGGTGGGGGGATTCACCGTGCTGGCCCAACGCCGCCTGCGCTCCATCGGGATGCTCGGGTCCCTGGGCGCCACCGACCGGCACATTCGCCTGGTCATGCGGGCCAACGGCCTCGTGGTGGGCGTGGTCGGCGCCGTGGTCGGCGCCGCGCTGGGTCTGGCGGCCTGGCTGGCCTACCGACCGCACGCCGAGGCCAGTGCCCATCACTTGATCGGCGCCTTCGCCTTGCCGTGGGCGGTGATCGGGGTGACCATGGCCCTGGCCATCGTGGCCACCTTCTTCGCCGCCTCACGGCCGGCCCATGCCGTCACCAAGATGTCCATCGTGACGGCCCTGTCCGGGCGGCCGGACCCGCCCAAGCAG
>JBKQIP010000041.1:0-30977 GCA_052148295.1 Acidimicrobiales bacterium | reverse complement strand
AGAGGAAGGCCTCCTGGGGCACGTAGCCGAGCTGCCGCCGGAAGGCGCGCAGATCGAGCGAACGGAGATCGAGGCCGTCGACGCGCACGTTGCCCTGGTCGGGGTCGTAGAAGCGGGCCAAGAGCTTCATCACGGTGGACTTGCCCGCACCGGTCTCCCCGACCAGGGCCACCGTTTCCCCGGCGCGGATGTGCAGGTCGATGCCACGCAGGGCCTCCGGGGGCCGGGTCGCCCGCGCCTCGGGTGCCTGCAGCAGGCGCGGGTCCTTCGGACCCCGGCGCTCCGGCGCTGACCCGTCCCCGACACCGGGGCGGCCGACCACGGCGGGGTAGGAGAAGCGCACCCCGTCGAGGAAGAGCTCCCCGCGCAGGCGCCCGGGCGCCAGCGGGTGGACGGCATCGGGCGTCAGGGTGTCGAGCTGCATCAGCTCGGTGATCCGACCGACCGAGACCCGGGTCTGCTGCCAGGAGTCGAAGACCTGCGACAGCTGCTGGATCGGCGAGAAGAACAAATCGATGTAGAGGATGAAGGCGATCAGGGCGCCCGAGGTGAGGTGTCCGCTGGCGATCAGCCCGGCTCCGACCCCCAGGACCACGGCGTCGGCCACGGCCGAGAGGAACTGGACGAAGGGGAAGTAGGTGGCGACGAGCCGCTGGGCCGCCACCCGGGTCTGCAAGTAGTCGCGACCGAGCGCGTGGAAGCGCCGCATGGTCTCGGTCTCGTGGACGAAGGCCTGCGACACCCGCACCCCCGAGAGGCTCTCCTGGAAGTCCGCGTTGACGATGGCGATGCGCTCGCGAGCCAGGTCGTACAGACGGGCCGCCCGGCGGCGGAACAGCACGGTGCCGATGGCCAGCGGGACGGTGACGGTCAGCGCGCACAGTCCGAGCTCGAAATTGATGAGGAGCAGGACGGCACCGACGCCGACGAAGGTGACGATGGACACCAGGGCGGAGAGCAATCCGTTCTCTATCAGGGACTCGAATTGGTCCACGTCAGTCGTCATCCGGGTCATGATCCGTCCAGCCATCTCTCGCTCGTAGTAGTCGAGGGAGAGGCGCTGCAGCTGAGCCCAGATCCGGACCCGGAGGGACAGCATGATCCGTTCGGCGGCCCGGCCCGTCACGAACGTCTCCCCGATCTCGTCGATGAGATCGACCAGGGTGATGACCAGGTAGACGGCGGCCGCTCCGAAGAGCACCGCCTCGGAGCCCGTGGCCACGCCGTTGTCGATGCCGGTCTTGACCAGTATGGGCCCGGCCAGGGAGGCCAGGGCGTCGATGACGACCAGGACCAGGCCGACCAGCAGCGGCCGGCGGAATTCGCGGAACAGCCGCGAGAGCCGGAAACCGCGGTCGTGGCGGGCTTCCTGCTCGAGGTCGACCGTGACGAAGTCCCGTACCGGTCGCAGCGCCGCCACCCGCGCCAACAGCTCGGGTGTGGGCGCCAGGTTGAGGCGCCAGTTGCCTCCTCCGCCGCCTCTCCCGAGACCGGGGCCGATGCTCGGCGGGCCGATGGTGCGGATCACCGCCGCCCCGCCCGCGCCCACGCCCGCGCCGTCGGGGCCGTCGGCGCTGTCGGCGCTGTCGGCGCCGCTGCCGTTCCAGGCCGAGGCCGTGGTGTCATCCGGCGTCATGGTGGCGAGGACCTCGATGCGGTCCCCCACTTCTTCGGCCAGCTCCTCGTCGAGACCGGACAGCAGCGTGCGGTACCGCGCGCTGTGGGCCATGAGATCGTCGTGGGTGCCCTGCGCGGCCACGCGCCCGCGCTCCAGCACGACGATGCGATCGGCCAGGTGAAGGGTGGAGCGCCGGTGGGCGATGAGGACTGTGGTCCGATCGGCCATGACGTGGCGTAGCCCGTGGTGGATGGCCTCCTCGATCTTCGAGTCGATGGCACTGGTGGCGTCGTCGAGGATCAAGATGCGCGGATCGGCCACGATGGCCCGGGCCAACGCGATGCGTTGCCGTTGCCCGCCCGAGAGAGTCAATCCCCGCTCGCCGACGACCGTGTCGTACCCGCGCGGCAACGCGAGGATGAACTCGTGCGCCTGGGCCACCCGGGCTGCCGCCTCGATGTCGGCCTCGGTCGCGTCCGGTCGCCCGTAGGCGATGTTGGCGCGGACGGAGTCGGAGAACAGGAAGCTCTCCTCGAAGACCACACCGATCTGGCGGCGCAGAGAACGCAGGGTGACCGCCCGAAGATCGTGCCCGTCCACCCGCACGGCTCCCTCGTCGGGGTCGTAGAAGCGGGGGATCAGCATGGCGAGCGTCGTCTTCCCGCTGCCACTCGGGCCGACGATGGCGACCCGCTCACCGGGTGCGATGGTGAGGCTGAACCCCTCGAGCAGGGAGGAGTGGTCGCCGTAGCCGAACGACACGTCGGTGAAGGCGATCTCGCCCTGCAGGGTCGGCAACTCGCGGGCGTCGGGAGGGTCGGCGATCTCCGGCTCGAGGTCGAGGAGCTGGAAGATGCGCTCGACGCCGGCCCGGGCCTGCTGCCCGATGGTCAGGACGCCGGCCAGCTGGCGGGCCGGTGAGACCAGCTGGACGATGTACGTCGAGAAGGCGAGGAAGGTCCCGAGCGTGATCTCGTCATGCAGGGCCAGCCACCCCCCGAAGGCGAGAATGGCCACCTGACCGATGGTCGGGATGGCCTCGAGCAGTGGCTGGTAGCGCGACTGGAGGCGCACGGCGCGCATCTGCGAGCCGTACAGCGTCTCCGAGGCGCGGGTCACCCGTTCCAGCTCGTGGTGCTCCTGGCCGAACGCCTTGACCACGCGCACGCCGTTGACGTCCTCGTCCACGATCTGCGCCACGTCGCCCTCGCGTTGCTGGCCGTCCCACGTGGCGGGGAAGACCTTGTGGCGCATGCGGTACGAGACGACGAGGAGGCTGGGAGCGATGATGACACTGACCACGGCCAACAAGGGGGAGAGGTAGGTCATGACGCCCAGCGAGAACAGCATGAGGAGGACGTTGCTGCTCATGATGGGAAAGAAACTCAGCAGGCCCTGCACCAGGGTGGAGTCGGAGTTGGCCCGCGCCACCAGCTGGCCCGTCGGCATGCGGTCCAGGTTGTCGAAGTCCATGTCCTGCAGGTGGTCGTGCATGGCGTTGCGCAGGTCGTACTGCACGGCCAGGGCCACCTTGCCGCCGCGGTAGCGTCGCAGATAGGCGAAGCCGAAGGCGGCGGCGGCGAGGACGATGAGCATGGTCAGCCACGGCCATAGCGAGGAGGTGTGCTCCAGAATGACCCCGTCGACGATCTGGCGCTCGATGAGCGGGACGATGGTCAGGCAGATGCTCCCGCAGACGGCACCGGTGAGGGACAGGGTCACGTCGGAGCGATGCATGGCCATGTAGCCCCACAGGCGCCGGACCCAACCCGGTCTCACCGCCGGCTGGGCGGTCGACGGTGCCATCGCGGCCGTCAGTGTCCCACCCCTTCGGCCGCCCGCGCCGCCTGGCGCTCGTCGATGGCCGCACCGAGCCAGACCAGCGACTCGAGCAGCTGCGCTCCGTCGGGTGTGCGGGCGCACAGGTCGTCGATGCGGCTGATCATCTCGGATTCGACCCGGGAGAGCACGGCCGCGCCTTCGGGGGTCACCCGCAGTGCCGCGGCCCGCTGATCCCCCTCGACGTCCAGCCGGAGCAGCAGGCCACGCTGGCAGAGGGCCTCGACCGCGGCGCTGATGGTCGGCTTGCCGACGGCCAGCCGGCTGGCCAGGCGCGAGGCCCGCTCGTCCCCCGAGGCGACGGCCGACAGCACGCGGTAGTGGGCCAGGCTGAGCTCACCCGAAGCCCGCTCGAGGACGCGTGAGGCCCGGGCCAGGGCACGGACGGCTTCGACCTGCAGCCGCGGGGCCTGCGACGGGGTGTCGGCCCAGGTCATGGGCTCGGCGTCGGAGGGTTTCGGCACGCAGGCCATGTTAGCCAGATAGTTCGCTAACCGAACCATCTGGGAAGGGGGTGCCGTGCCAACACCACGCCGCCGTCGGGCCCCATCGGGCCGCCTCCCGCCCGCGCGCCGTCGGGCACCGCAGGCTCGGTCCGCCTGGTGGACCGGCGTGGCCGAAGCCGCGGATCACCGACATCGGCGTCGAACGGTGACCGATCGGTTCGTGCGGCAGGGGCTCCGGCCGCGTTGTTCCCGGCTCACCCGTCGGGTACTCTCGTCCGTTTGATCGGCTCCACCGCCACGCCGGCCAGCCGGCCCGAGGCCGCTCCAGCCACGCGAAGGGTCGCGCCGCTCGATGGGATGCGCGCCTTCGCCGTGCTGGCCGTGATCCTCTTCCACGCCTACACCCCGTGGGCCGTCGGCGGCTTCTACGGCGTCGACGTGTTCTTCGTCCTGTCGGGCTACCTGATCACGGGAATCCTGGTGTCGGAGTGGCAGAAGCGACAGACGATCGCGCTGGGACACTTCTGGGCCCGTCGGGCGCGGCGCCTCCTGCCGGCGCTGTTTCTCATGCTGTTCGTCGTCCTGTTGGTGGCCGACCTCTGGCCGTCGGTCCTCGGCTCGCCCGGGCTCCTCGGGGACACGCTGGCGACGATCTTCTATTCCTCCAATTGGCGGTTCCTGGCCGAGCATGCGAACTACTTCACGGGGACCGGCAACCAGTCTCCCCTCCTGCACACGTGGACGCTGGCGATCGAGGAGCAGTTCTACCTGGTCTGGCCCTTGGTGGTCCTGGGCGTCCTCACCCTGCGCTCGCGCCGTCGCCGCGCCGGCGGGCCGGAGCTCGGATCCGGCTCCCCCGGAGCCACCGAGATGCGGTCGAGCCGACGCCGGCGTGTGGTCCTCCTGGCCATCGCCGGGTTGGGTGCGTTGGCCTCGGCCGCGTGGATGTGGGTGATCACACCCGTCGGAGCCACCGATGTGAACCGTGCCTATTACGGCAGCGACACTCGGGCGCAGTCCATTCTCATCGGCGCCGCACTGGCGCTCGCCTGCACCTTGTGGGGCCCCGTCACCCGCCGGGCGGCCACGGCCGGGCTGTGGTGTGCCGGTGTCGCCGGCGCCGTCGTCGTGGTGCTCATGTGGAGGAACGTCTCGGAGATGTCCCCGCTGGCCTTTCACGGGGGCTTCGCCATCGTGGCGCTCGGCGCCGCCGCCGTGATCCTGTGCGTGACCCAGCTGCCGCGGCACCCGCTCGCTCTGGGCATCGGCATCGCCCCGCTGCGTTACGTGGGACGGATCTCCTACGGCATGTACCTTTGGTACTGGCCGGTGCTGCTGGTCATGACGCCGGCCCGGGTCCATGTGAACGGCCTGCCGCTGCTGGCCGCCCGCCTTGGGGTGATCGTGGGAGTGGCGGCACTCTCGTTCCGCTTCGTGGAGACGCCGGTCCAGAACGGAGCGTTGCGGCATTGGCGCCCCTGGGTCGTCCTGCCGGTCGTGGCCTCCCTGGTGGCCGCCATGGCCTTCCTGGTCCCCGACGGTGCCTCGCTGCCCGCCGGTGCGGCCGCGTCGCCCATCCGGCTCTCGAGGGCACCCGATCTCGGCGGAGGTCCCCCGGTCCGGATCTTGGTGGTCGGCGACTCCATGGCGGGCTCGCTCGGTGTGGGCCTCTCCATGATCGCCCCCCACTACGGCGCCCAGGTGGTCAACCGGGGAACTCCCGCCTGCTCGCTGGCCGCCGGGAGCCAGGTGAAGGTGCTGTGGTACACCATCCCGCCCGATGCCCCGTGCGAGGCCCAGAGCCCCGACCATCTCCTCGAGACATATCGGTCCTTGGTCCGGCAGTACGACCCCGATGTGGTCGTCTACCTGGCGCGGACCGACACCTTCGACACCGAGCTCGACGGCTCCTGGCAGCACCTGGGTCAGCCGAACTTCGATCGCTGGGCCAGGTCCCGCTTCGAGCAGGCGATCGGCGTGCTCGCCTCACGGGGCGCCCACGTCGTCTTCTTGACGTCCCCGTTCTACAACAGCGGGGTGCAGAGCGACGGCCAGCCGATGCCGGAGGACCAACCGGCCAGGGTGACGACCGACAACCGGCTCCTGTCGGAGGCCGCGGCCAGCCGCCCGCAGACGGCGAGCGTGTTCGACTTCGGGGCCCTGCTGTCACCCTCGGACCGCTTCACCACCGACGTGGACGACGTGCCCGTCCGCTGCGCCGACGGTATCCACATCTCGGTGACCGGGGGTCAGTGGGTGGGAGAGCGACTCCTGCCCCGGCTCGTTGCGCTGGGACGCCCCCACGCGATCGCCGCCGTCCAGTCGCATCGCGCACCCCTGCCACCCGAAGCCCCGCCATCGTGGTTCGCCAAGATCCCCTGCTCGGCCTGACGCTCTCCCGTCTCGCGCCCGTGACGCGGCACGAGCCGATGACATCGAACTGCAATCAGATTCCAAGGCCGCTGCCAGGTGTGCCACAGTGCGCCGCCAGCGTGAAGGGCCACCTTGGCGGCATGGGAGCCACGGTCCTGGAGTCCTGCCACAGCACCTGGATCTTCGACACCGATCGCATGCGCTTCCGGAGGATCCTCAAGGGTATCGAGGTCGGCGAGCGCACGGTCGCCACGGATTGGCGGCCGTACGCGCGTCTGGAGCTGGACCCGCGGAGTGAGATCTTCAGCGTGTGGCTCAATGCCGAGGGGACGCACCTGATCCGATCGTGGCGGCACACGGCTGGCTGTGAGCAGTGCACCGGCCAGGTGACGGGACCGCTATCGCTCGATGACATCGGCAACGCTATCGGCGTGTGAACCGTGCCGGGGGCATAGTGTCACCTCGAGGGAGGAGACGGTCATGATCACACGCGTTGAGCTCCGCCGGATCGGGGGCGCCCACCACGTCTGATCAACCCGCCATACGAGCTCGGCGCCGCCACCGCCGCCGGCGCCGTCGCCGCTGCGTGCGGATCGGGTCATCGGTCGTGGGCGCACTCCTCCTCTGTATCGTCGGTTGCGGCGAGACCGGGAGCGCCCACGCTCTGGCCGGCGTGCGACGTACGACCGACGCGACCAAGGGGGTCGCGACGAAGGGGGTCGCCCTGGACCCCTCCGCCTTCGCGCCCGGGGCATGTGTTGCCTTCGGCCCGACCTCGGGTGATCGTCATGAGACCGTCTTTCTCGACGCCGGGCACGGCGGCATCGATCCCGGGGCCACCGGCACCACCGAGACCGGGCAGACGGTCGAAGAAGCCGACCTGACCCTTCCGGTGGAGCTCGATGCCATGGCACTGCTGCGGGCCCAGGGCTTTCGGGTCGTGGTGTCGCGCACCGGGGCATCCACCGTGGTCCGGCTCGCCCCGGACGACACGTCCGGGGGAGTGCTCACCGTCCAGGGGGCTCACGACGACGTCGCGGCGCGGGACGTGTGTGCCAACCTGGCCAAGGCGGACGCCTTGGTCGGCATCTACTTCGATGCGGGGTACTCGTCGTTGAACGCGGGCAGCCTCACCGCCTACGACGCCAGCCGGCCGTTCTCCGCCGCCAATCTGAAACTGGCCTTTCTGGTGCAGGCGTACGTCCTCAGCGACATGAACGCACAGGGTTGGGCCATTCCCGACGACGGGGTCGAAACGGACACCGCCCTTGGTTCCTATGTCGGCGATCCGAGCGACGGGGGCATCGCGGCGGCGGCACTCGACTACAACCATCTTCTGCTCATCGGCCCGGCCATGGCGGGCTACTTCTCCACACCCAGCGAGATGCCGGGCGCATTGATCGAACCGCTCTACCTGACCGATCCGTTCGAGGCGAGCATCGCCAGCACCGCGTTGGGGCAGCAGGTGATCGCGCAAGGGATCGCATCGGCCGTCGAGCAGTTCCTGTCGCCCCCCGTCCCGAAGCACTCTCGGACCGTCGCGACGCGGGTGCACCATCGCGCCCCGACCGACTGACGACACATCACGAGGGAGAACGGCGCAGGTGGACTAAAGTGTCCGCCGCACTGGCCCACGCAGCGTAGGACGCTCCCTACGCGAGGAGACGAATCGCCATGACGCCCGAGCAGCTGATGGAGGAGGCCTGTCGGCTGGCCGAGGAATCCGTGACAACAGCTGGGGCGGACCCTTCGGTGCCGTCATCGTCCGGGAAGGGGAGATCGTGGCCCGGGGTCAGAACCGGGTGCTGCTCACGGGCGACATCACGGCCCACGCGGAGATCGAGGCCATCCGCAAGGCGGTGGCGAGCCTCAACCGGGAGGCGCCGACCATCTCCCCCGAGCACCAGAACGAGTCGACCCTGAGGCTCATCCCCCGCGCCGAGGGCTCGCCCGATCCGGTCCCGGAGCGGGCGAAGATGCTGGTGGGCCACGAGATCTACGTCAGCGGAGCCCCGTGCCCGATGTGCATGAGCGCGATCTACTGGGCCCGGATCGATGCGGTGTATTTCTCCAATGACCTCGACGCCACCAGCAAGATCGGGTTTGACGACGCCTTCCAATACGAGGACTTCACCAAGCCGTACGACCAGCGCCGGATAAAGATCGCCCAGTTCCGCCCCGACCTCGGGCTGGCCGCGTACCGGGCGTGGGCGGAGAAGCCCGATCGGCACCCGTACTAGTGACGTGACCCACGGAGGCACCGATCGCCCGACTGCGGCAGAGGACGTGCCTGCCACGGTGGTCACGGCGCAGCGAGTCAGACCCGATCGGCAGGCCGATTTCCAGGAGTGGCAGCACGACGTCAACCGGGCCGTGGCCCGGTTCGCCGGATTCCTCGGCACCGAGGTCATCGCGCCCGACGACGAGGCGGGTGAGTGGACGGTGATCTACCGCTTCGACTCCCGGGACCACCTCGGGGCCTGGCTGGCCAGCTCGGAGCGGGGCGACCTCCTGCACCGGGGCGCCGGGATCTTCGACGGCCCGGCCTCCCAGCAGGTGCTGATACGTGAGCGCGACGAGGACCTGATCACCGTCGTGGTGTCGCATCCGGTCGACCCGGCCGAGGAGGAGGCCTTCCTGGCTTGGCAAGGTCGCGTGACGGAGGCCGAGAAGGCGTTTGCCGGTTACCGCGGCTCCGAGCTCTTCCGGCCGGTGCCCGGAGTGCAGGACGAGTGGACGGCCATGTTCCGCTTCGACACGCAAGAGCACCTCGATGCGTGGCTCGGGTCGCCGGCGCGCGCGCGGCTCCTCAGCGAGGGCAGGAAATTCCACGACTTCAGTCTGCGCCGCATCGCCAGCCCCTTCGGCAGCTGGTTCTCCTTCGAGGGGGGCAGCGCGCCCGCCGAGGCACCGGCACAGTGGAAGACCGCGCTCTCCGTCCTGGTCGGTCTCTACCCGACCGTCGTGCTGCTCACGCTCGCCATCGACGAGATCTGGAAGCACGGTGAACTCTGGGCGAGCCTGCTGGTCGGCAACATCGTGTCGGTGTGCCTCTTGACCTGGGTCGTCATGCCGGTCGTGACGCGCCTGCTGCACTTCTGGCTCGCCCCCGATCCGATCCGGGCGGGGCCGCGCCTCGACGCCATCGGCGCCGCCGTCTCGGTCGGCTTCCTCACCCTGGCCGCCCTGTTGTTCTGGCTGATCACCACGCAGATCTGGTCGCTGCCCTGACCCGCCGGGCCGTCCTCACCCCGCCGGGGGCAGCGGCCTCCAGTTCTGCACCACCACCCAGCAGACCCCGGCGGGCTTCGAGGGGGCCGGGCCGCGTTTGCACTGGCTCGATGGCGGTTGGTTGTTGTGCACCTTGACCACCCGGTACTCCGTCGGGCCGTAGAACTTGTCGGGCCAGTAGCTCAGGACGGGTGAGTACCCACCGGGAAAGTTGGTGATCCTCGACATGGCCTCGACGAACGTCCGGCGGTTCAAGTTCTTGCCCGCCATGGTGGCCGCCTTGGCGAAGAGGTGGATCTCCTGGCACCAGCCCTGCACCGGGCCCTGCTCTTCGATGTCGTCATTGATGTTGCCCTTGGGTATCTGAGGGTAGGCCTTGTGCCACGTGTCCCAACAGGTGCGGACCCCCGGGTCGTACCCGCCCTGCGACTCGGGCCTGGGCAGGTCGATCCCGCCCAGGGTCTCCGCCGTGACGCCCTCCTGGCCGTTGAGGGCCTTCTCGTACGGTATCGGGATGAGCCCGAGCGCGATCTCGATCTCGGTCTGGTAGTCGCTGAGCAGAAGGGTGGGGAAGTACTGCTGCGAGGTCTCCGCGCCCAGGTACGGCGTGAACGCGTTGTCGGGCAACAGGGGAATCACCGATTGCACCCCGGCCGCCCTCAGCCGTTCCACCGCCAAGGTGGCGTCCGAGTCGGTGCTGGCGGTTTCTCCGAGGTCCGCCGAGATCGTCTCGACGAGGGGCGTCACGCCGATCTTCTTCAGGTCGGGCAACAGGTAGGAGTTCAGCGCGTCCTGATCGCTGGCCTGGTCCGAGACGACGACGCCGACCTTCTTGCCGTGGCCGAGCCGCCCCGAACTACGCCCCCAGCTGACGGTGGCGGCGAGGATCGGCGCGTCGTCCGCCCCGGTCCACCAGAGATAGGGCGAGCCGATATCGGTCCAGTTGGTCGTGGTCGTCCACTGGTCCAGCAGCGGCGTGTGGCCTTCCTGGGTGATGCAGAGCTGGTTGTCGCCCTCCCACGTCCCGAGGCCGTCGAGGACGGCGAACACCGGGGGACTGCCCTCGGTCCACTGCTTGCACAGCGCCCGCTGCTCGGAGGCGTCGGTCGGGTCGAAGTACTCGATCATCGGATGGATCCGGCGACCGTTGATGCCGCCGGCCGCGTTGATCTGGTTCACGAAGAGGTCGATGGCCTTGACCTGTTCGCCGTATTCCGCGTCGGACTCGATCTCGAACTCGCCCTCGATGCTGGAGAACGAGATCAAGGGGAACACGACGTTGATGGAGTGGGCCGAGACGCCCCGTGCACTCGTGCTGGCATCGGTCACCGGGGTCGGGCCGTTCGTTGCGCCGGCGGGTGGGGCGACACCGCAACCCATGGCCACGGCCCCGGCGAGGACCGCGATGAAGCCGGTCGCCCGCAGCAGCACCCCCCCGACTGCCGTTCCACCCCTGCCTCGCATCGCCTGCTCCCCCCGGTGCGTCGTCCCGGTCACGCCTCCGTGACACTAGTGGGCGGCACCGACGTTTCACGGGCCCCCTTGCAGACTTCTCGCCGTCGCGAATCGGTGGCTACCGGTCCGGCATGGCGCTACCGGTCCGGCATGGCGCGCACCATGTTCTCCTGGTCGTAGGACGCGACCAGGCGCCCCTCCTCCGTGAAGACATCGGCCCGCCCGAAGGTGCGACCCTGACCGGCCTGCGGGCTGCGATGCGCCAGGAGCAGCCAGGCGCCGGCGTCGAAACCCTGGTGAAAGGTGAGCGTCTGCGTGACGACGGTGGTGGCGATGGTGACGTGGGCCATGCGCTGACCGACCCCGGGGTGGGGGCGCATGGCGGTGCCGATGAGAAAGCCGTCGGAGGCATAGGCGAGGAGGGCCTGACTGACCCAGGGCTCGCGGGGCACGTCGTCGAAGCGGGACCACACGAAGAGCTCGGGCGGGCCGATGGCATCGGGGTCCGCGATGTCGACCCCGTCGGCGATGCGCACGTCCCACCCGTGCGCCGCCTCAGCCCCCTCGGCGGGCTCGCCGCTCGGTGGAGCGACGGCAGGGGCCTCGTCCTGGTACGTGATGAAGTCAGGGTCCGGACGGTGGAGGAGGACGAGCGACTGCGTGCACAGGCGATCCCCCTGACGGACCGACACGTCGAGCCCGGCGAAGGTACGTCCTTCGTTGAGGCGGGCGATCTCGAGCTCCGGCGCCAGATCCGGCCGACCCCCGCGCAGGAAGATGGTGTGCATCGACTTGACCTGCATGTCGGGGATGGTCAGGGCGGCGGCGGCGACGGACTGGGCCAGCAGCTGGCCCCCGAAGATGACACCGCCCGCGCTCTCGAGGTTCTGGCCGAGAAACCGGTCGGGCCCCGCGGGGCTCAGGTCCAGCATCTTCACCAGGTCGGTCTCTGCCACGTCCCTACGCCTCCTCATCCCCGAGGCGCCCCTGGTGGGGTGCCGGCCAGTTCATGTCCGTCGCTCCCGCCGTATCGAGGCACGCGGGCGACGATGGGCGAGCCGGGTGCCCATCGCAGGCCTCCCCGTCGAAGGCTGCGGCCGGCGGCGGCCGACCGATCCTGGTACCCGCTGGTCGTTGTCCACTTGCCCGCGTCGCCCCCTCGCGTCGAACGGCTCTCGACTGGACGATAGAGCATGTCCGTCCGGGCGCCGAATCGCGACGTCGGCCGCTGCCGCCCAGGCGTGCTGCCATTGCGGGGAGCGCGGGTGCGCGGTCTCCGCGTCGCCCCCCCCGCATCGAGGGCCCGCTCTCGGGGCCGTTTGACCCCTTCAATTGCGCGAGAATCGCCGCTGTGACGGATGCGGACGCCGAGGAGTCTGGCTGGAGCAGACGGCGCAGCGCGCTGCTTTCGAAATACGAGCAGGTCGCCTGGAAACTCTTCGCCAAGCGGGGCTTCCGAGAAGTCACGGTGGACGACATCGCCGAGGCCGCCGGAGTATCGGCGCGCACCCTCTTCCGCTACTTCCCCTCGAAGGAAGACTTTCTCCTGGGTTTCAGTCGACGGGGGGCCCGGGACCTGGTCGATTTGATCGGCGGGCTCGAGCCGAGCCCGCGTCCACTCCAGAGCGTCTGGGAGCTCATCCGCCGGAATTCGCTCGAGAGTCCGCCGGACGTTCGGCTGCTGACGCTCTGGCGGCGGGCCGCGGCCGACGCCCCCGAGATCCATGCCCGCGTGCGCGGCGAGCGCCTGCAGGTTCTGACCGAGGCGGTGACCGAATACTGTGCACGGTCGATCGGCCTGCCGGATTCCGACGATCCCCGTCCCCGACTCCTGGCCGGAGTGGTCGTGGGGGTCGAGATGGCGGTGGTCGAGCTGTGGGGTCGATCCGAGATGACGCTCCCGGACATCCTGGGGGCTGCCGAGTCCGTGCTTCCGGAGCTCGCCGTACCCGTCGCCGGCGGATCACGCTGACTCGCCGGGGCGGAAGGGTTGCACTGTGCCCGATCCGGGATTAGATTGTCAGAAGATGACGATTCTTCCGCTCGGGGGATCGGTCTCTCGGGGGTCCGCATGCTGCCTCAAGACGTCCAGCTGATCTCGGTCGACGACCATGTGATCGAGCACGAGCGGGTGTGGCTCGACCGCCTACCCGCCAGGTTCCGGGAGGCCGGGCCACGCATCGTGGAGCTCGACGGGGGGACGCAGGCCTGGAGCTTCGAAGGCAAGGTGATCCCGACGATCGGGTTGAATGCCGTCGCCGGCAAGGACCCGAAGGAGTTCGGCATCGATCCGGTCCGCTTCGACGAGATGCTGCCCGGTTGCTACGACGTCGGCGCCCGACTGGCCGACATGGACCTCGACGGGGTCCACGCACAGATGTGTTTCCCGTCCTTTCCCGGCTTCTGCGGCTCGACCCTGTTCGCCGCCGACGACAAGGAGTTGGCGACCGCCTGCGTCGTGGCCTGGAACGACTTCATCCTCGATGAATGGTGCGCCGCGGCGCCCGACCGCTTCCTCCCCATGATGATGGTCCCGTTCTGGGACGTCGAGGCCTCGGTGGCCGAGGTGGAGCGCACCGCGGCCAAGGGTGCGAAGGCGATCACCTTCACCGAGGCACCCCACCGGCTCGGCCTTCCGTCGTACCACAGCGACCACTGGGATCACCTTCTCGCCGCCGCGCAGGGGGCCGACATGCCGCTGTGCCTGCATTTCGGTACCGGCGGTGCCCCCATCACGGCTCCCGACGCCCCCTTTGCCGTCGCCATCGCCCTGTTCGGGATGAACTCGCAATACACCACGGTCGACCTGCTGCTCTCTCCCGTCTTCCACCGCTTCCCGCGCCTGCGCGTCGCGCTGTCGGAGGGCGGCATCGGGTGGATTCCCTACGTGCTCGAGCGGGTCGACTACACCTGGGAGCGGCACCGCTGGTACACCGGCGTGAACGCCGACGTGCGACCCTCCGATCTGTTCCACGACCACATCTTCGGATGCTTCATCGTGGACCACGCCGGCATTGAGGAGCGACATCTGATCGGGATCGACAATCTGATGTTCGAAGGTGACTACCCCCACAGTGACAGCAACTTCCCCGCGTCCCGCAAGAAGCTGGCCGACGCGCTTCTCGACGTGCCCGATGGCGAGGCCCGCCAGATCGCCGAGGACAACGCCCGCCGGGTCTTCAATTTCCCCCGCACGCGAGCCGCGGCGTGACCCGTCCGTTTGAGGGCATACGGGTTCTCGAGGTGGCGGCGTGGACCTTCGTCCCGGCGGCCGGGGCGGCCATGTCCGACCTCGGAGCCGACGTGATCAAGGTCGAACCGCCCACGGGTGACCCGCAGCGGGGCCTGATGAACCTGCTCGGGGGGGCTGACGGGTCGGGAGCCAACCCGTTCCTGGAGATCCCCAATCGGGGTAAGCGTGGCATGGTGATCGACCTGGCCACGGGGGCCGGGCGGGACCTGCTCCTGGAGCTGGCGGCGACATCGGACGTGTTCCTCACCAGCTACCTTCCCGCGGTCCGCCGGAAGCTGGGGATCGATCTCGAGGATCTCCGGGCCGCCAACCCCCAGATCGTCTACGTCTGTGGACACGGCTGGGGAGCGCGGGGCCCCATGAAGGACACCGGGGGATTCGACCTCGCCGCCGGGTGGGCGTCGGCATCCATGGCCTTCAAGATGACCCGACCGGGCCAGGAGCCCATGTTCCAGCCGGCGGCCTTCTTCGACCTGCAGGGGGCCAACACCATCGCCGGCGCCATCGGCACGGCCCTCTTCCAGCGCGAGCGCTCGGGGGTGCCCACCGAGGTCGACGTGTCTCTCCTGGGCGTGGGCATGTGGACGCTGAGCCCCGACATCATGGCCGGGCCGTCCATCGGTTCGATCCCCAGCCCCGATCGGACGAGCGCGCCCAACCCGCTCACCAACTCCTACCCGACTTCGGACGGCCGGTGGCTCTACCTGGTGTGCCTGCAAGCCGATCGGTTCTGGGTCGAATTGTGCGAGGTCATCGGGAGGCCCGAGCTGGCCACTGATGCGCGGTTCACCGACATGGCCGTGCGGGTGCAGAATGCGAAGGCCTGCGTGGCCGAGCTGGAAGCGACCTTTCTTACGAGATCGCTGGAAGACTGGCGGACGCAGCTGGCCGGCTTCACCGGCGTCTGGGCGCCGGCGCTGACCCCGGCCGAAGTCCACGACCACGTGCAGGTCGAGGCCAACGGCTACCTGCCCGAGGTGGAGTCGAACGACGGCTCGACGTTCCGCCTTCCCGCACCCCCGATGCAGTTCGGCGGGGAGGCACCGGTACCCAGAGGCGCTGCGCCGGAGTTCGGCCAGCACACCGAGGAGATCCTGCTCGAGCTGGGACACGACTGGGACGCCATCGCAGCGCTCCGCGATGCGGGGGCGCTCGGGTGACGAGGCCGAGCGGGCCGAGGACGCCGAGCGGGCCGAGGACGCCGGGCGGGCCGAGCGGGCCGAGCGTCGAAAGGACCTGATGGCCCGGAGCCACCGTTCGGTGCGGTCCGGCCCCGGCCGGGTATGGGGCCGCCACCGGTTCGAGGATTTCTCCGAAGCAAAGAACCTGATCTGGTCCTGACTGGGGGCGTCCGATGGGAGATCTCAACGGAAAGGTGGCGGTGGTCACCGGAGCTTCGAGCGGCTCGGGCCTCGGCATCGCGCAGCGATTCGCCGAGGAAGGCGCCACTGTGGTGATGCTGGCCCGAGGCACCGACCGGCTGGAGCGGGTGGCCCATGACGCCGGCCCGTCCGCCGTACCCATGGCGACCGATGTCGGTGATCCCCGCAGCGTCGGTCGGACGTTCGAGCAGATCGGCGAGCAATTCGGCACCATCGACATCCTGGTCAACAATGCGGCCGTCTACCGTCCCTGCCGGGTCGAAGCACTGAGCGACCTCGACATCCAGCAACAGATCGGCACCAATCTCGCCGGGCTCGTGTACATGTGCCGAGCTGCCATCCCGCTCCTTCGGGCCGGCGGTGGGGGCGACATCGTCAACACGTCGAGCGAGTCGACCCTGCACCCCTTTCCGATGCTCTCCCTGTACGTGGCCACCAAGGCTGCCCTCGAGGCCTTCACCGTGGTTCTGGCCCAGGAGGTGCGCGACGACGATATCCGCGTGACCACCGTCGTCCAGGGCGGGACGAATGCGGTCGGCGGCGGATCGACGGACTGGGCGTGGGATCCCGACCACGGTGCGGCGGCGATCGATTTGTGGACCCGGACCGGGCTGATGTCCCAGGTCTACGGCCGTTACGGTGGCCAGGACGTGAGGGCCGTCGGCGACGTCCACGTGTTCATCGTCACCCGGCCGAGGACCCAGAAGTTGGACACGGTGTACTGCCGCAGCTTCTGACGACCACCGATACGTTGCACCGACCACGAGGAGAAGACGCATGACAGGACGGGTAGCCGGAAAGGTCGCCTTCATCACCGGGGCGGCGCGAGGACAAGGCCGGGCACATGCCATCCGGATGGCCCAGGAGGGGGCCGACATCGTCGCGGTCGACATCTGTCACCAGATCGAGTCGAATCCCTACCCTCTGGCCACGCCGGAGGACCTGGCGGAGACCGAGCGGGCGGTCAAGCGGACCGGTCGGCGCATCGTGGCCCGGCAGGCCGATGTGCGCGAGCGCTCCGAACTGCGCGATGCGCTGGAGGAGGGCCTCGCCGACCTCGGGCGACTCGACATCGTGGTCGCCAACGCGGGGATTCTGCCCATGGCCATGGGAGATCCCGACGCGGCGGACTTCGTGGACGCCACCGACGTCGATCTCCTGGGCGTCATGAACACGGTGGCCGTGGCCCTCCCGCACCTGCCTGACGGTGCCTCCATCGTCATCACCGGCTCAACGGCCGGCATGATGCACGGTGCCGCGGACAATCCGGTGATGGGCCCAGGCGGCGCGGGATACGGGTGGTCCAAGCGGACGCTGATCGAGTACACGGAGCAGATGGCCTTGCACCTGGCCCCCCGATTCATCCGGGTCAATGCGATGCACCCCACCAACTGCAACACGCATTTGCTGCACAACGATGGTCTCTACGGGATCTTCCGACCGGACCTCGAGCACCCCAGCCGAGACGACGCCGAGCCGGCGTTCCACTACTTTCAGGCGATGCCGATTCCCTACGTTGAGCCCGAGGACATCGCCAACCTGGCACTGTTCCTCGCCAGCGACGAATCCCGCTACATCACCGGACAGCAGATCCGGGTCGATGCCGGGTCGCTTCTCAAGTTCCCCAATGGCCCGGCAGGGTGAGCACGCGGCGAAGGAAGGAAGGCGCATGAACCACTCCACAGACGACGAGATCTACTACGACCCCTACGACTTCGATATCGACGCCGACCCCTATCCCATTTGGAGACGGATGCGCGATCAGGCGCCGCTGTACTACAACGAGAAGCACGACTTCTACGCGCTCAGTCGCTTTGCGGATGTCAGGGACTGCTCCACGGATTGGTCGACGTACATCTCGGGTCGAGGCTCCGTGCTCGAGCTGATCAAGAGCGGCGTGGAGATGCCACCGGGGACCATCCTGTTCGAGGATCCCCCGGCCCACGATCTGCACCGGGGCCTGTTGAGCAGGGTGTTCACCCCGAGGCGTATGGCTGCGATCGAGCCGCAGGTGCGGAGGTTCTGCGCCCGCGCCCTCGACCCCCTCGTGGCCGAGGGGAGGTTCGACTTCATTCACGACCTGGCGGCCGAGATGCCGATGCGGGTCATCGGCATGTTGCTCGGCATTCCCGAGGACGATCAGGAGGCCATCCGGGATCGGCTCGACGCGGGCATGCGGCTCGAAGAGGGGGACGCACCGAGCGCTGACCGTGCGTCGCTCGGGGCCCTCGGTGGCGCTTCGTTCGCCGAGTACATCGACTGGCGGGCGGAACATCCCTCCGACGACCTCATGACCGACCTGCTCAACGCCGAGTTCGAGGACGCCGGCACCGTCCGGAGGCTCACCCGCGACGAGATCCTCAATTACGTGGGGCTCCTCGCCGGGGCCGGCAACGAGACCACGACCCGGCTGATCGGCTGGGGAGGGAAGGTGCTGGCCGAGCATCCCGACCAGCGCAGGGAGCTGGCGGAGGATCCGGGATTGATTCCCGGCGCCATCGAAGAACTGCTGCGCTACGAATCACCATCGCCCGTCCAGGCCCGGTACGTCACCCGCGACGTGGAGCACTACGGGGAGACGGTGGCCGAGGGCAGCATCCTCCTCCTGATGACCGGCGCCGCCAACCGGGACGATCGGAAGTTCACCGACCCGGACCGCTTCGACATCCACCGCGAGATCCAGCAGCATCTGGCCTTCGGGTACGGGATTCACTTCTGTCTGGGCAGCCACCTGGCCCGGTTGGAGGGCCGGATTGCTCTCGAGGAGGTCCTGCAGCGGTTTCCGGCCTGGGAGGTCGACTGGCCCAACGCACGACAAGCCCACACCTCGACCGTGCGGGGGTGGGAGTCGCTGCCCGTCGTCAACCCGTGACGGGAGCGCCCCCGGGGGGGCGCCACCAACTCGCCCCCAGACGGTGGGTTGGAGGGACGGTGGGATGGCAGGACGGCGGGCGCCAGCGGGTGGTCGCTCGTCGGGTTTGATCAGCCCAGTCCGGCCCGTCGGGCCGCGGCCTCGAGCCCCCGGTCGTGGGCGTCCTCGGCCAGGTACGGCGAAACGGCCACCACGTCGAGGTGGCGAGCCAGATCCTCGGGGCGGTCGTCGACGAACACGGCCGGGCCGTCTCCGAGGGGGAGATGCCCCGTGGCGTAGCACCCGTCCCGGTCCCGCTCGTCCTTGGCGAAGAACGCGCTGACGAGGCCGTCCACGGAGAACTGCCGGGCCCGGGCCCGGGCGTAGCCGTCCCCGCCGGCACTCCACAGGATCACCCGTCGGCGCCCCGCGACGAGGTGCTCGAGCAGGTCGCGGGCCCCGGGACGGAGCGAGGTGCCGGTGAGCGAGTCGACCAAGCAGCCGTCCACGTCGAAGACCCACCACTCGGTCCGCTCCTCGGCGGTCTCCCGGCCTTGGCCACCCCGATCAGGCTGAGTCGAAATCATTATTGGTATACTCTATTTCGCCATGGAGCACGCTTGGGACCGGCGCCTCGGGTTCTGGTGGATCGCCGAAGAACATCCGGATCAGCCGGCCGTCGTGGCCTCGCCGTCGGGCGCCACGCACACCTTCTCCGAGTTGGCCGGTCGGGCCCATCAGCTGGTCCACGCGCTGCGCCGCCACGGGGTGAACGCCCAGGACATCGTGGCCTACGCCCTGACCAACGACGTCGACATGCTGTACTGGCAGCTGGCGGCCCACGAGGGCGGCTACCAGTCCATCGCCCTGAATCCCGCCCTCTCCGGTGCCGAGATGCGGCAGATCGTCGACCACTCCGGGGCCGTCGCCATGGTCCTCCACACGCAGTTCGCCGACCGGGTGGATCAGTTGGCGGGCACGGGTTCGATCAGGCTGCGGGTCTCGGTGGGCGGCGAGATCCCGGGCTGGACGACCTTCGAAGCGCTGGTGGACGGTCAGCCCACCAGCGCACCACCGGACCGCCAGCTCGGCGTCCCGATCATCTATTCGTCGGGGACCACGGGCCAACCCAAGGCCATCACCCGTCCGGCCATGCCGAAGCTCGACCCGTCGCGTGTGGCCGATCAGATGAAGCTCTTCGGCCACGCCTTCCAGTTCCAGCCTCTCACCGGTGTGCACCTGGTGTCGGCCGGGATGCACCACGGCGGCTGCCAGTCCTTCTATCAGGGCGCCCTCCACGTCGGGCAGGCCCTCGCCCTCGAGGGGAAGTTCGACCCCGAGAGGACCCTGCAGATGATCGAGCAGTACAAGGTGACGACGGCCTACATGGTGCCGACGCAATTCGTACGCCTCCTCCGCCTCCCCCAGGAGGTCAAGGAGGCATACGACCTGTCCAGTCTGGAGGTGGTGGTCCACTCGGCCGCCCCCTGCCCGCTGGAGGTGAAGAAGCAGATGCTGGCGTGGTGGGGTCCGGTGATCTGGGAGACCTACGGCGGCATGGAGGGCGCCGCCACCATCGCCAAGCCCTACCGCTGGCTGGAGAAGCCCGGCACGGTCGGTCGCTCGGTGGTGGGCATGAAGGTCAAGATCCTCGACGAAGAGGGCGCCGAGCTGCCTCCGGGCCAGCTGGGCCAGGTCTACCTCGAGCCCGATCGCGACACGTTCGAGTACCGCAACGACCCCGAGCTCACCGCGTCGGTGCGGCGGGGGAAGGCCTTCACCCTCGGTGACATCGGCTATCTCGATCCGGACGGCTATCTCTTCCTGCGCGACCGGGCCAAGGACATGATCATCAGCGGGGGGGTGAACATCTACCCCGCCGAGGTGGAGGGCGTGCTGTCGGCCCATCCTTCGGTGGGCGACGTCGCCGTCATCGGCATCCCCGACCCGGAGTGGGGCGAGCAGGTCAAGGCCGTCGTCGAGCTCGTCGACGGGGTGGAGCCGACGGAGGAGGTGGCGGCCGAGCTGATCGAGTTCTGCCAGCAGAGGATCGGGCGCTACAAGTGCCCGCGCAGCGTCGATTTCCGCGACCATCTGCCGCGCACCGACGGCGGGAAGCTCTACAAGCGGATCCTGCGCGACGAGTACTGGGCCCCGGCCGAGCGGCGACTGTGAGTGAAGGGCCGTCCGTGTCCGTGTCCGTGTCCGTAGGGGAGCGCTAGGCGGTGGACTTCGATTTCGGTGAGGATCAGGAGCTCCTGCGGGCCACCTCGCGGCGCTTCCTCGCTGAGCACCAGCCTCTCTCCGAGGTGCGCCGGGCCATGGAGGAGACGGACCTCTTCGACGAGGCACTCTGGCGGCGGGGTGCCGAGCTCGGGTGGACGGCCATGCTGATCCCGGCCGAGTACGAGGGTGGCAGCGTGACCGGCCAACCCTTGGTCGACCTGGTGGTGCTGGCGGAGGAGCTGGGCCGCGAGCTGAACCCGGGACCGCTCGTGCCCTGCAACGTGGTGGCCGACGCCATCGCCCGCTCGGGCAACGAGGTGCAAGGCAAGGAGCACCTGGCGCGCATCGCCCGCGGGGAGGTGACCTGTGCCTGGTGCCTGAGCGCCGACGGGTCACCCGAGCCCTCCTCCGTCGCCGTGCGGGCTAAGCGGCACGGCGACGGCTGGCGTCTCGAGGGCGTGGCCCGCTACGTCCACGCCGCCCAGGACGCCACGCTGCTCCTGGTGACCGCCAAGGATGGTGACGAGGTCTTGAACCTGCTGGTGCCCCGACCGGTCGGCGGGCTCAGCGTGCGTACCGTGCGTGGCCTCGACCTGACGCGCCGCTTCGGCGAGGTCCGCTTCGAGGGCGTCGAGGTGCCGACCGCCGCCGTGCTGTCCGGCGGCTGGGACGTCGTCGAGCGCGGCCTCGCCCTGGCCACCGTCCTGCAGTCGGCGGAGTCCGTCGGTGCCGCCGACCTCCTCTTCGAGGCCACGGTCGACTACGTCAAGAAACGGGTGCAGTTCGGTCGGACCATCGGCAGCTTCCAGGCCATCAAGCACCGATTGGCCGACCTGCTGATCGAGCTCGAGGCCATGCGGGCTGCCGCCCACTTCGCCGCCCTGGCCCTGGGCGACGACCTGGGCGATGCGGCCGAGGCGGTGGCCACGGCGGGGGCCTGGGTCGACGACGCCTTCGCCCACCTGAGCGGCGAGGCGTTGCAACTCCACGGCGGTATCGGCTTCACCTGGGAGCACGACGTCCACCTCTTCGTGCGCCGGGCCAAGGTGAACCAGGTGCTCTATGGCGACGGGTCGTGGCATCGGGAGCGCCTGGTGCGCCTGGTCGAGACCGCGTCATCCGAGGACGGGGGGCACTGATCCGGTGGATGTGACCGTCCCACCCATCCCCGACACCTATGACGAGTACCGCTCCACCCTGCGGCACTTCATCGCAGAGCACAAGCCCGTGCTGGAGTGGAAGCAGCGCGCCGGGCTCCGCGTCCCCGACAGCGCCCACGACGTGGAGCTCCTGCGTACGTATGCCCGTGCCGTCTACGACGCCGGCTACGTCCTCGATCGCTTCTCACGCGAGCGCGGCGATCCCTACGAGCAGCGCATCCTCGAGCAGGAGCTCGGCGCGGCCGGGATCCCCCACATCTTGGGCAACCCACTGGTCTCCGGTGCGCTGCAGCACTTCGGCACCGATGAGCAGCGCGCCACCTACCTGCCGCCCATGGCCCGGGGCGACCACATCTGGACCCAGCTCTTCAGTGAGCCCGACGCCGGCAGCGACCTCACGTCACTGCAGACCCGGGGCATCCGCGACGGGGAGGACTACGTGGTGGTGGGCCAGAAAGTGTGGAGCACCTGGGCCCAGTGGTCGGACTACGGCTATCTGCTCGCCCGCACGGAGCCGGTGGAGGGCCCCGCCGGCATCACCGCCTTCATCCTCGACATGCGCAGCCCGGGGATCGACGTGCGGCCGTTGCGCGAGATGACGGGCACGGCGGACTTCAACGAGGTGTTCTTCGACGAGGTCCGCGTCCCCGCCGCCAACGTCATCGGGGGGCCGGGCGAGGGCTGGCGTGTGGCCGGGGCCAGCCTGGCCGAGGAGCGCTCCAGCGTGGGTACGGGCGGCACCGGCGACCCGGTGCACCGGCTGGTCGACGAGGCCCGCCGCCATTCCCGTGCCGGGCGCCCGGCCATCGACGACGGGGCGGTCCGCCAGCACATCGGGGGCCTCGCCGCCCGCTCCCGGATCCGGCGGCACCTGGGGCAGCGCATGGCCACCAGGGCGGCCCGGGGGACACTGACCGCCTGGGACGCCCCCCTGGTCAAGATCTGGTTCAGCGAGCTGAACCTCCAGCTGGCCGAGGCCGCCCTGGCGCTCCAGGGCCCCCGTTCCATGGTGGTCGAGGGTGACGAGCTGGTCGACGAGGACGGGCGGTGGCAGGACGCCTTCCTCTACGCTCGGGCCTTGACCATTGCGGGAGGATCGAACGAGATCATGCGAAACCTGATCGCGGAACGTGGGCTGGGTCTCCCGCGCGAGCCACGGGGCGAACGGTGACCTCGACGTCGCGCCACACCGACGCACACCCACCGAGCGTGCCGCACGCCCGGGGCGCGGCGGCGGCCAACGACCCGTTCCCCGGTGTCGAGAAGGTCAGGCCGGGGTTGTGGAGCATCCCGGTGCCCCTGCCCAACAACTCGCTGCGCTACGTGCTCGTCTATCTCTTCGAGACCGACCGCGGCCCCTACCTCATCGACGCCGGGTGGAACACCGACGACGCCTTCGGCGCGTTGCAGAGGGGCATGCAGGAGGCGGACTGTGCCATGGCCGACGTCCAGGGCGTGATGGTCACCCACATCCACCCCGACCACTACGGCCTCGCCGGCCGGATCCGCGAGACCTCGGGGGCGTGGATCTCGCTGCACCCGGCCGACGCCGAGCTCATCCACGACCGCTACGACGAGCCCGACGACCTGCTCGACCGCGTGGCCGCCGCCCTGCGCCGCATGGGCGCCCCGGCCGAGGAACTCGAGCCGCTGCGCAACGCCGCCATGCCGGTACGCGCTCTGGTCGACGCCGTCGTGCCCGACATCCTCCTCGAGGACGGTGCCCGGCCCGAGGTGCCGGGGTGGGACCTGCAGGCCATCTGGACGCCCGGTCACTCACCGGGCCACCTGTGCTTCTACGAGTCCCGTGAGGAGTTGATGCTCTCGGGCGACCATGTGCTGCCTCGCATCACCCCGAACATCCCGTTCCACCCCCAGGCCGGGGCGAACCCACTGGGCGACTACCTGCGGTCGCTCGACAAGCTCGAGCCCTACCGGGTCGGCGAGGTCCTGCCGGCGCACGAGTACCGCTTCGCGGATCTCTCGAAACGGCTGGAAGAGCTGCGCCAGCACCACCGCGACCGCTTCGGCGAGGTGGTCGCCATCCTGCGCACGGGGCCGCACAGCGCCTGGGACATCGCAGCCCACATGAAGTGGTCGAGATCATGGGACGACATCGCCGGATTCATGCGTCGTGCCGCAGTGGGCGAGACCGTGTCGCACCTGCGCGTGCTCGAGATCGACGGCACCGTGCAGGTCGAGGACGGCGAGCCCGCGCTCTGGTCGCTCACCGGGCGCGCCGCGGGCTGACTCCTCAACCTGATTCAGCTCCGCGGCTCCACCCCCAGGGCGCGCCGGCAGAACGAGCGCACATGGCTTGACGCCTCGGCCGTTGTCGCCGGCAGGTCACGCATCGGGTAGAGGCCGGCGGCCCCCCAGACCACGGATTGAATGAGCGGCGCGTCGGCGGCGGGGTCGGCGAGCGGGAACGAGCCGTCCGCGGCGCCCGCGGCCAGCAGCGCCTCGAGGGGCGCGAGCAGCAACGTCGAGGCGTGGCGCATCTCCTCGGCGTAGCCCTCGGCCTTCATGGCGGCAGGCGAGCCGAGCACCGTCACGCGTGTCGCCTTGACCCGGTGGCGGCCGAAGCTCAAGATCTCCTCGATCCAGGCGTCGAGGGCCGCCCGCGGGTTGCCGGCAGCCTCGACCTTGGCGTTGAGCCGCGCCGCCGCCGCCTCCGCCTCACGCCGGAAGAGGGCGCAGAGCAGTTGGTCCTTGGACTCGAAGTGCCGGTAGAACGAGCGCGTCGACAGGTCCGCCTCGCGCAAGATATCGGCCACAGCCGCATCGGCGAACCCGTTGCGCTCCATCACCACGAGGGCGGCGTCGAGCAGGATGCGCAGCTCGTCCTCGGCCTCGAAGCGACGGGGTCGCCCGACCCGCACCGGGCCGATGACCTCTTTGGGCCCGCTCACGTCCTCAGGTCCTCACGTCCTCACGTCCTCAGGCCATCCGGGCCCGGGGGAGAGGGAAGGTGTCGCTGACCTGGTCGAACCAGATCTGCACCGTGTCGCCGATCTTGACCGTCTCGGGGTCGGCGTCGGTGATGTTGAGGAGGAGCCGCGCCCCCGCCCCCTGGGTCCCGTCCAGCTCGATCACCCCCGACACGTAGGGCACCACGTCGGCCAGGTGCGGGGCCAGGGGATGGCGCACCACGGTGTACGTGTAGATGGTCCCGGTGCCGGGCAGGTCGACCCACTCGAACGCCTGGCTCTGGCACTCGAAGCAGAACGGCTGGGGCGGCAGGACGAACGTGCCGCACCTGGTGCAGCGGGGAGCGGTCAGCCGACCTTCGGCGGCGGCGTCCCAGAAGGGCTGGGTCGACTCGTCGGCGAAGGGGTCCTTCATCATGGCGGGGAAGGTTCCCTGCTTCAGGTCGCTCATGGTGATCGCTCGCTCTCTTGTCGTTGTCTCAGTTGTGCAACAGCGTGCCGCTGACTGGCAGGCCCGACGGCCCGCCGGTGACGATGGCCACCTCGGCGTTGTCGACCTGGTTCATCGCCACACCGCGCAGCTGCTCGACCGCTTCGCGCACATGGGTCATGCCGATGATGTAGGCCTCGGAGAGGTGGCCCCCGTGCGTGTTGACGGGAATGGAACCACCCTTCCACCGGATGTTCCCCTCGGCCACGAACGGTCCTCCCTCGCCGATCGGGCAGAACCCGTAGTCCTCGAGCTGCATGATCACCATCGGCGAGAAGTGATCGTAGAACAGCGCCACGTCGACGTCCTCGGGGCCCATGCCCGCCATCTCGTACATCCGCTTGGCGATCGGCCGGTTCCCCGAGGAGGCGAAGTACTCGTCGGGCATCTGGAACCAGGTGAAGATGGCCGAGCCCCAGCGGCCGGCACCACCGTGAGCACTGCCGCCTATGTACACCGGCTTCTGGCGCAGGTCCTTGGCTCGCTCCGCCGAGGTCACCACAGCGGCTACCGCGCCGTCGGTCTCCATCGTGTAGTCGAAGAGGCACAGCGGGTCACTGATCATCCGCGCCTCGAAGTACTCGTCGAGCGTCAACGGGTCCTGGCGGATGGCGGTCGGTCGCCGGATGGCGTTCTCACGCTGCGAGATGCACACCTCGGCCAGGTGCTCGCGCGTGGTCCCGTAGAGCTCCATGTGGCGCCTGGTCAGGAGGGCGAAGCTGTGTCCTGGTGCCATCAGGCCCGCACCGGCGATGAAGGCGGCGTAGTTGGGCACCCCGCCGCTGCCGTACGGGCTGCCCCCGCCGCCGAGCCCCGGCCCGCCGCCGCCGACGGCGCTGCCACCCAGCCGGCGCTTCGCTTGCTGCAGCGTCATGAGGGTCACGCACACCTCGGCCTGTCCCGAGACGATGGCCGATGCCGCCAATCCGAGGGAGCCCGCCGAGCCCCCGCCGCCGGACGTCAGTGAGGCGGCGAACCGCACTTCGGGCACGCCGAGGACCGCAGCCACCTGGGCGGGATCGCACGAGCTCGAGTAGATGGTGAAGCCGTCGAGGTCCTTGATCGTGAGGCCGGCATCCTCCAGCGCGCCGAGGATCGCCTTGCACGCCAGCTCGAGCTCGGTCTGAGGAAGTGACTCGCCTCGGCGGTAGTAGGGCGTCGCCCCGATGCCGACGACGGCGGTCTTGTCTCTCAATGTCCCTGTCATTGCGGTCCCTCCATGAGCACTCTTCCGTTGGTGGTCTCCGTGGACAGCGACGCGGCGAGTACCGGCACCTCGGCCAGCGAGCGCAGCCCGTCGTTGAGGTGGGTGCAACAGTCCGTCGCCTGCAGCCGCTCGAGCACCTCGGTGCGCATCGCCCGCAGGTCGGTCCCGGCCATCCACGACGCGTTGGGAGCTGCGGCGGGGCACTCGGCATAGGGCAGCACACGGGGAATCGCGTCGACCGCAAGGAGCCTCCCCGTCGCCCGGTCGGCGCGGCCGAGCATCTGGTACTCGTGGACGACGACCTCTTGACCGTCGGGGTCCCAGGCGCTGTCCCTGAACATGGCGTCGATCCCCAGCATTCCGTCTTCTTCCCATACGTCGATCCGGCGGGCCCGGCGCATGGCGATCTCGGGGTGGTCGTCCAGCTCGTGAAAACTCAGGGGGTCCGTCGGGTCGGCCAGCGGGCCGGGGTGCGCCGTGTTGTGGGTGATACGGGAGATGGTGCCGTCGGGGAGCAGCGCGCTCGACCCGTCACGGAAGCCCGAACAGATATCGCGCATGACCCGCTCAGGCCGGTGGGTCGAGATCCGCTGACGGATCTCGGGGAAGTGGTCGGCCCAGCGGAAGTACACGAAACCGGCGATCAGGGTCGACCCGGCCAGGTCGTCGAGCAGGAGGTGCAGCGGGGTGCCGCTCTCGACCTCGTCGGGCAGCTGCTGGGCGATGGCCGAACGCAGATTGGCACCGGCCCGGCAGCCGACCAGGCACTCCAAGTCGGTCATCGGAGGCTGAGCCCGAATGCTCCGGATGTCGCGCTCGCGACCGGTGACGGCGTAGAGGTCGGCGTGGCTCACCACCACGGGCTCATCGCGTTCGGGTGTGAACAGGTCGCGTGCCCTGCCCTTGAGGTGGAGATCGGTTCCCAGCCCGTCGGGCCAGAACATCAGCACGGTCGAGGTGCGCCGGACCGAGCACGGCCGGCGGGCCGGGGGAGCGACCGCGGGATCCGAAGGGGGCGGGTTCAGGAGCGGTGCCACCCGCACCCCTTTTCGCAAACCATGTTTTCATTATAAGCCCCTGGTCCCGCCGTGCCTCCTTTCGGACCACTCTTTTGCCGAATACGCTGGTCAAGGCGTGTCGGTATGGACCTGGCCCGGTAGGATTGGCCGATGACGACCCCGACGACGGCACGCGACATGCCTCGTCCGGGCGCCGACTCGAACGCCAAGCGGGCGGCCAAGGTGGCCGACCTCATGGTCGAAGACGTGATGGCCCTCGGGTGGCCGGTGGGCGAGGTCCTCGGCTCCGAGGCCGACCTGCTCGAGCGCTACCACGTCAGCCGGGCCGTGTTCAGGGAGGCCGTGCGCCTGGTGGAGCACCAGCAGGTCGCCCGTACCCGGCGGGGACCGGGCGGTGGCCTTGTGATCACCGAGCCGACCGTGGGTGCGGTCATCGACGCCGTGGTGCTCTACCTGCACCGGGTGGACGCGACGCTCGACGAGATCTTCGAGGCCCGCATCATTCTCGAGGAGATCGCCTGCCAGCTGGCGGCCCAGCGGACCGACGAGGACGACCTGGGACAGCTGCGGCCCTTCGCCGAGGGTGTGCCGATCGACCGTGAGGGTGACCCTCGCGAGCTCCACGCCATGGTGGCCGCGATCAGCCGCAACGCCGGCCTCGAGCTCTTCGTCGACGTCTTCAACCGGGTGGCGCAGCTCTACTCGCCGGATTGGCAGCGCCTGGGCAGCGCCGTGGCGACAGAGACGACACACGCCCACGCCATGATCGCCGAGGCGCTCATGGCCGGCGATCCCGGCCTGACCCGCAACCGCATGCGCAAGCACCTGCAGGCGGAGGCCGACTTCTTCCGCCGCCGCCGCTCCACCCGCCAGCTCCTACCCGACTCGGTGGTACTGGCGCAGTCGGGTCAGGGCAAGGGTGCGGAGGTCGTCGCCCGCAACATCACCCAGAGGATCGTGACCGAAGGCCTGGAGCCCGGGGACCTGGTGGGGACCGAGCCCGAGCTCATCGAGCGCGAGGGGGTCAGCCGTGCGCTGCTGCGTGAGGCCGTCCGGCTGCTGGAGCACCATCAGATCGCCCGCATGCGCCGGGGACCGGGAGGTGGTCTCTTCGTCATGGCTCCGAGCGCCAACGCGGTCACCGACGTGGCGGCCATCTACCTGGCCCGGCGCGGCATGCAGCTGGCCGAGCTGGCCGAGCTGCGTACCGGCGTCGAGGTGGCCATCACGGACCTGGCGGCGGAGCGCATCGATGACGAAGGTGCCGCCGGGCTCCACGAGGCTCTTCTCCGGGAGGAGCACAGTACCGATGCCGAGCGGGCTGAGGTCGTCCACGATCTGCACGCCGCCGTGGCGGCGGCGGCCCAGAACCGGGTGCTCCAGCTGGTCGCCCTGGTCCTCATCCGGCTCAGCCGCCTGCACCAGATCGAGCGGCTGGCGCCCAAGGCCCGCGGCCAAATCAGGGCCGAGGTGCTCCGGACCCACGAGGGTATCGCCAGTGCGGTCGAGTCGGGCGACCGCGAACTAGCCCGGCACCGCATGCGCCGGCACCTCGAGGCGCTCGGCGCCCTCATGCGCTGACCCGGCGCGCTCGCCGGGGGATTTCCACCGGGGCTTGACACGGCTACCTATATGAGAACATCATTTGCATATAGAGCGCGGGCGGGCGCACGCGAAATGAGGAGGGCGCATGAGCGACCTGGGAGAGAAGAAGTTGTGGGCGAACTCGGGCGACTCGCACCTGATGGAGCCGCCGGATCTGTTCGCTTCGCTGTCCGACGACATCAAGGAGCGCCTGCCGCGCAGCGTCAAGGACCCCAGCGGCGACTTCGAGACCATCTACATCGACGGCCAGGAGTTCCGGCGCGATCTGCCCAAGAGCGACAAGCCCAAGAAGGGCCTCGGCATCAACGCCCGGCCGACCGACTCCAACGAGGAGGACTTCATCAACCGCGTCATTGGCGGCAATGACCCCGTGGCGCGCATCAAGGACCTCGACAACGAGGGCGTCTGGGGTGAAGTCATGTACCCGTCCCTGGGTATCTGGACGTTCAACGTCCGGACGCCTCGAGTGGTCAGGGAAGGGTGTCGCGCCCTGAACGACTGGGCCCTCGAGTTCCAGCACCATTCACCTCGATTCGTGTGCGTGGCTTCCATCCCGCTGATCGACATCGACGATGCCGTGGCTGAGGTGAAGCGCGCCCACGAGGGCGGCTTCCTGTGCGGGTTCCTGCCGGTGAAGGCACCGATGGGTCGGCCCCAGTGGAACGACGAGGAGTGGGACCCGCTCTGGGCGGCGTTTGCCGAGACGGGAATGGTCATCGGCTTCCACATCGGCACGGAGCCTCACGACCCCACCGAGCGCACCGGCATCTACTACCGCGGTCGAGGTGGTGCGGTCCTCAACTACGTCGAAACCACCTATGGCGGGCAGCGGGCCGTCACCCAGCTCATCGCCTGTGGTGCCCTCGACCGGCATCCGGACCTCAAGGTCCTCGTGTCGGAGGGCGGCGCGACGTGGGGCCCCTTCATCGCTGACCGCATGGACGAGGGCTACCGCCAGCACGGCGCCGCGGTCCGACCGACGCTCTCCAAGCTCCCGAGCCGCTACCTCTATGACCAGGTCTACGCGTCCTTCCAGCACGACCTTTCCGCGGTGGCCGCCAACTCGGCCATGGGATGGCAGAACGTGATGTGGGGCAGCGACTACCCGCACTTCGAGGGCACGTTCGGCCATACCCAGAAAACGCTGCACGAGCTCTTCGACGGAGTCGACCCCGCGGTCAGCCGTCGCATCCGCGTCGGCGCCTTCCAGGAGCTCTTCCCGAGCGTCCCCGCGCCACCCGAGGACTGAACCTCTCCCCGGGCCACCTCTCCCCGGGCCGGAACCGGCTCGCGCTGGCCCTCTTCGCTGCTGGGTTGACGCTTTTAGGATACTCTTTAGCGGATCGAGACCCAGAAGCGACAGGGGGATGTATGGCGACCACGACGTCCGAAGAGTTCGAGAAGGCCACCGATTATCAGTTCAAGGAAGAGGACATTGAGCGGGCCAAGTCACTGGTCGGCCGCTGGGCCCCCTCGGGGTCGCGGGAGTTCCTGACCACCGCCACGCCTGACGCCATGCGCAATTTCGCCCGCAGCTACGGCGACGACAACCCACTCTTCATCTCGGAGGACTACGGCGCCACGACGCGCTGGGGCGGCCAGATCGCCGCGCCCATGATTCCCATCGCCCTCAACCGGCCCCTCTACGGCGACCCCCCCAAGGAGCGGATCAAGCGCCCGTCGTTCCGCGGCATCCATGTGTTCGTCTCGGGCAGCACCTGGCAGTGGTTCCGGCCCCTCCAGGACGGCGACTCCCTCTACAGCTTCGGTGGGACCGAGTCGGTGGTGGAGAAGAAGTCCGAATTCGCCGAGCGCTCGCTCCTGGTCACCTACGCCGGCGTCAAGATGAATCAGCGGGCCGAGATCGTCGCCATTTCGCGCACGCTCGCCAT
>JBKQIP010000040.1:0-3374 GCA_052148295.1 Acidimicrobiales bacterium | reverse complement strand
GGCCGTCATCGACCAGAACAGCGGGGCGGCGTGGTAGAGCGGTGCCGGATTGAGGTAGACGTCACCCGCGGTCAGTCCCAGGATGCTCCCGAGGAGGGGGGCGACGGTCGACTCGCTGCCGTGGGCCAACCCGGTAAGCGGGCGGCGGATGCCCTTGGGCCGTCCGGTGGTGCCCGAGGAGTAGAGCATGGCCGACCCCTCCAGCTCGTCGGCCAGGGGAGTGGCCGGGTGGTCCCGCACGAACTCCTCGTAGGCGAGGGAGCCGGCGGGGAGCGGGTCGCCGATGGCCAGGCGCAGCTCGATGCCGGGGGTCAGTTCCACCAGCGCCTCGGAAAGACCGGTCAGGGAGGCCGACGTGATCAGCACCCGGGCCTCGCAGTCGTTGACGATGTACGCCGTCTCCTCGGGGGTCAGGTGGGTGTTCACCAAGGTGAAGTAGAGGCCCGAGCGCTGCAGCGCCCAGGCCACCTCGTAGGTCCGGGGGTCGTTCACCAGCACGGCCGCCACGTGGTCGCCCGGGCGCAGGCCGTGGGCGTAGAGGGCCTGGGCCAGCCGGGACGAGCGCTCCTCGAGCTCACCGAAGGTGACGGTCAGGCCCGACGGGGTGATGACGGCGGGTCGTTCGGGATGCGAGGAGGCGGTGTTCGCCAGCGTGTAGGGGGTCGTCGCGGGAGGAGAGGTTTCGGTAGGGGCCACGGACATACTTCTAGCCGACGTCAGCCGGCCGGTGCTCGCCCTGGGACCGATGGGGACCCGGCCTCGCCGGACGACGGTTGGGGAATAGCCCCGCCGACCGGCCGGTTGCACCACCTGGCGAGAGCGTGCGCCGCACCCACCCCGATCGACTGGAGCACCCATGAACCCGATCTACACCGCCACGGCCCACTCCACCGGGGACGGCCGTAACGGCCATGTCCGCAGTGACGACGGTTTCGTCGACCTCGGCCTGCGCATGCCCAAGGAGTTGGGCGGTGCCGGCGGCGCCACCAACCCCGAGGAGCTCTTCGCCTCCGGCTACGCCGCCTGCTTCCACTCGGCGCTCAAGCTGATCGCCGGCCAGCAGAAGCTCAACGTGGACGGCACCGAGGTCTCGGCCAGCATCGGCATCGGACCACTCGCCGAAGGCGGGTTCGGGCTCGCGGCCTCTCTGGTGATTTACGCACCCCGGCTGGACAAGGCCACCGCCGAGACCCTGGTGGAGGCCGCCCACAAGGTGTGCCCGTACTCCAACGCCACCAGGGGCAACATTGAGGTGACGCTCTCCGTCGTCGAGTAGGCCGACGCCACCTGCTGGCCGGCCATGCGCGCTCCGTTCAGGATCAGGGGCCGGACCACACCAATGGTTCGGTCAGACCATTGCTCGTCGGTGTCGTTGCGCTCGTCGTCACCGGCAGGGCCCCCTCGGGCAGCAAGGGCACGTTGACCGAGGAGGGCTCGGACGCGCTCCACTGCACGTGATAGACGCCACCGGCCAGCGTCTGCTTCTCGGGCGCGGTCGGAAGACACGGCAACGGCGTGGTGAGCGCCGAGAGCAGGCTGGCGCAGCTGCTCGCCGGGGGCTGGGTGCTGAGCACCAGCTCGAGGTGGTCACCGGCCGAAAGCGAGTACAGGGTCGGCGTCAACCCAATGTCGTAGCGCTGCAGAGAGCCCGCTGGCGCGTACTGGTTGGTCAAGAACGGGTGGTCGGGCCGTACCAGCAGGCCGTTCTTGTCGTACCACGACAGGCTCTGGTCGACCGAGCGCAGACTGCCCACGATGTCACCGGTGGCGAGCTCCGTCCTCTCTCCGCTCGGCGCCACGTCGAAGAGGGTGGCGATGAGCTCCGCATTGCGGGCGCTCGAGCGGGCGTAAATGGTCGCGGCGATCGGGCCGGCGATCAGCTCGTCCGCCGTCAGCGGCGCGGCGTCGAACGTGAGGCTCGTGCCGCTCGTGGTGGGCTGGCCCCACGCCATCTCGAGCGATCCCGTCGTGGTCGGCGCGCTCGTGGAGAGGGAGCCGCCCGAGGCGAGGTGGTACGCGGTGTAGTCGTCGGTGAGCGGGTAGGTCGACGCGTTCACCCAGCGATCGGCCTGGAGCTCATAGAGGTGCATGGGGGTCGTCGTGTCCGTGATACCGGTGTCCTCGCCCTTCAGCCAGGTGTCGTACCACTCCAGCTGGATGGTGTCGTCCAGGCCCTGCCCGTGCATCCAAGGGCCGATGACCACCTGGTAGCGCCCGGTCACCTTCTGATCCGGGCTCATGGGGCCGAACGGCGCTTTGTGGTCGTAGGTGTTCTGGAAGATGGCGTACTCCTGCAGGGAGCCCGGACCGTCGGTCGGGTACCAGCCGCTCCACAAGAGGGCGGGGATCCCGTCCTTCACGATCTTCGGAATCAGGGGGTAGGTCGATCGCTGCTGCCAGTACGTCCCGTCGTAGGCCTGCGGGCCCCCCGCAAGGATCTGGGCCTCGCGGGCCTTGTTGTAGGCGTCGTTCACGGCGGCGTTCGTCGTCCCCGAGAGTCCCGCACTGCTCACGGCGCCGAACAGCCCGACGATCTGGCTCGGGATACCCCCCGCGATGTAGGTCTCGTAGCCGTTCGAGGCGCAGGCGGGCAGTATCTCCTTGAGCGGTGAGTGCGGTCCCAGTGCGCCGGCGGTGAAGATCTGGTCGATCCCGAGGAAGGAACAGCCGTCCAGTCCCACCTTGCCGTCGGAGCCGGGGAGCTGGGCCGCCCAGTGGACGAGGGCCACGCCGTCCTTCGTTTGGCGGGGGCCGAACATGTCGGACACCGCTTCCTTTCCGCCCGGGCCGGTCGAGTTGCCGGTGCCGCGCACTTGCACGACCGCATTTATGTAGCCCCGCGTCACGTAGAAGCTCTGCGGTTGCTGTTCGGCCACGTACGGATCCTGCGTGAGCAAGACGGGAAAGCTCCCCTGGGCGCGCTGGCCGGTGGCGGGATCGGAGGGATAGCCGATGTTGGCGATGAGGGTGGCCCCATCGTCCATCTTCACCGGCACGTTCGACTCCACGGTCATGCCGTAGTCGGCCGGGTCGGGTTGCCATCTTCCCCCCGGCCACGGTGTGGTCTGGCCGGCGGTGGTCGATCCCGACGCCGGGGAGCCCGGAAGCACGACGAGCGCCACACCGAGCGGGCCGACAAGCAGGGCGGTCAGCACGGTGCGCGCCCGGATGCCCAGCGAACGACGCGCCGGCCGGAGGCGGCCGATGTGGCTGTCTTGCGGAAGGCCCGGGTGTGTCGTCGTTCTCTTCATCAATCCCCCGTTCGTCGGTGAAGCCACCAATCGCAGCACGTCGCGTGGACAACCACCAACGACGGGCACGCAGGGCCCGCTATAGCTACATGGTGTGCTCGTCCTTGAGCACGGCGTGCGTCT